>DATBHS010000204.1:0-11395 GCA_036557345.1 Bryobacteraceae bacterium | reverse complement strand
CAGTTGCAGCGCGCCTCGCGAGAGGTAGCGCTTTTGAACGACCATTGACGCGGTCACGCTGAAAAACAGTAGAAAGACCGTTGTGAGCGGCAGAACATACTCGGAAACGCGGACATCGGTCCGCATGACGGGATGGTGCCTGGCAATCATGCCGTATAAACATCCGGCCATCAGGAAACCACCAACGAGGATGCGAATTACAGCCCTGCTGTCGTTCGCTCGCAGGAATTGCCTCACTCCATACGCGGCCTGCCGCTCCTGAGGGACGGGGCTCCAGATCGAAATCAGAGCCAGCATAAGAAGGAAGGCGAGCACGGAGGGGAGATCGCCGGCAAGGCGTCCCAAGACGTCGACAAACACCGAGATCGTGCCGACGAGCAAGATCGCGGGATGCCAAAGCAGTGCGGACGCTGTGCCCGACTGGTATGACATCGATACTCTTTCGCCATCAATGACCCAAATCAGCCATCGGTGAACAACCACGTCGTAATAAGTGAAAGCCAACAATACTGCAACGATCGCAACCAGGGGATACAGGAAAGCGCGTGCGCGCGGTGAATTCCGGTTCCAGAGAAATTCGATCGCAAGCATCACGGCCCCGGCTAACGCAAAGGCCGCCGGTATTTCATCGAAAAGGCAGGCGCAAAACAGAAGCGCTGCTCCCAAACAAGCAAGTAATCCAGAGCGCAGCCCTGAACGTCTGTCCAGCGCCGCTCGAACACATTCGGAAAACACCACGAACGCGCTCAACAGCAAAAATGTCCCGCCAGGTTTGGCGGACCGGAAATAGCCCGTGTTAAAGAAAACGACCGAATCGGTCGAAAACAGACAAATGAAGAGCCCGGCAGTCAAACGATGAAGTCCCAGCCGGTGGCAAAGATAGAACCAGAGCAGAAAGCAATCTAAAGCCCAAAACACGTAGTAACTGGCCGAAAGCAAATGCGGGAAGCCTTGACGGGACGACCAACCAATGAATGCGACGTCGAGATCGTCCACAATATACGAGATCGGTCGCGGGCGATACGAGAGCCAGACTTCGACCTTTTTGTAATCGAAGATCTTGTTCAAAAGCGGACGGTGCGACAGGTAATGAGGAATGTACTGCTCGATTTCCTGATGAGCGTATCCACCTCGTGAGCACGCGACCGCAAGCACAAGCAGGAAGGCAACAACAAGAACAAAGGCGAAGGAAGGCACACGATTGCCGTTTCGTTCGAGAGCACCGGCCCCCTGATGACCCCATTTCCAGAGGAAACTGCGCTGAAGGGTAAATTTTTCTTGAAGGGACGCGGGGCTTACGTTAGTTGATTCGCGGGGCCCCATCACACGCTCGCTGCACGGGGGCGACGCCGGGAACCGCCGCGCAGCCGCAATATCTTCCAGCCATCGTTGAAGAATCTGCGGCATACGTACGGCGTCAGCAATGCGCGCGGCGATCGAATCGCTTCGCGGCAGGCATTTCTGATCCAGCCCTGGCGGCCGATCGTCTGAACCAGAATTGTCAAAGTGATACCGCTAATGAAGCTGCTCTTGGCCCGTTTCAGCTTTTGCTGGCCTGCCGTGCCCGCCCGCGCGAGCGCGGCTGTCACCAGGTCGGCATGCACGACGTTTGCCCATTCCTGCCATTGGGGCACCGGCGATTTGCTCGTCGTGCTGCCAAAGTGGTTGGTGTATTGCACTAACGGCCGGTTCACGCATACAACCCAATCGTGGAGAAGCGCTGCCGACGCCCACGTCCCTATGTCGCACAAATGGCCGTGGCGCTCCAGAAATCCTCCTGTTGCTACTGCATCCCCAGTACGCACCACAATGCTGCTCAGGCGCGGGCCGCGGCGTCCGGCCCACAAAGCGACGAGAAGGTCTACCGGCGACTCCCGTTCCGGGCCGGTCTCGGTGATCCAGAATGGGCTGTCCTCCGTATCGGCGATCCGGCACGGGCACCACACCATACCGACAGATTCGCCTCCTGTCGAAAGGAAAGGTTCAACCAGTCCTTCAATTGCCCCCGGCAGCAGAACATCATCGTCGCCGACAAGAATGAAAAACTCTCCCGTTGCCGCGCGTAGGCAAAAATCGAAATTGCCTACCAGGCCCAATCGCTGCGGCTGACGATAGAACACCAGGCGCGAGTCTCGAATCTCACCGATGCGTTGGGCGGTGTCGTCGCTCGATACGTCATCGGAGACCACAACCTCCAAATCGCGGTAGCTCTGCGCGACCGCGCTGCGCACCGCCCGTTCCGCGAGCAAGGACCGGTTGAAGGTTGGAATCGCGATCGTGACGCGTCCCGGTACTCTCATTCGTGTCCTTCCGAAGCCACGCTTCTTCTAGACCAGCGCCGCTACTCTCAGTTCCTCTGGATAAGGCTCACCGGCCGTATACTCGAAGTTTATTCGCTCTTTCTCGATTGCATAGGGCCGGTTCTGCACCTGCGTGTGAATCGCTCCGATGTATTCACCAAGCATGCCCATCGCAACCATCTGAATGGAGGCGAAAAAGAAAAGCCCGATCACGAGCGGCGCGATGCCGACCGAGAAACTATCCCAAAAAACGAGCTTGTAAACAAGGTAGCCAAAGCCGACCAGCAGCGACAGAAGAGCGCTTGCAAAGCCCGTGAAGGTCACAATGCGCAGCGGAACCTTGGAAAAGTTCGTGATGCCGAGCATCGCCATGTCGTACAGCGTGTAGAAATTGTTCTTCGTGATCCCTCGTTTCCGCTGCGGCTGAACGAACGGAATTTCATGATACGGCAGACCGATTTCAGCGAGCATGCCGCGGAAGTACGGGTAGGGATCGCCGAGCGAGCGGACAATCTCGACGACCTTCCGATCATATAACCCGAACCCCGTGAAGTTCTCGATGGTTTTGATCGAGGAGAGTTGCTGCACCAAGCGATAGTAGCGTTTGCGCACCCAGAACATCAGCGGATTTTCTTTGCTGCCCTTTTTGATGCAGAGAACCAACGGATAACCCTGCTCCCACTTCTCGATCATTTCTGGGATCAGTTCCGGCGGGTCCTGCAAGTCGGCAACCATGCCGATTACCGCATCTCCCGTGGTTTGCAGCAAACCGTGATGCGGAGAGCGGATATGACCAAAATTCCGCGCATTTACAATCACTTTTACGTTGCGGTCGCGACTGGCGATCCGCTTCAGAATTTCTACGGTACGGTCGGTTGAGCAGTTATCGATGAAAAGGTGCTCGTACTTGTAACGGCCGATTTTGAGCATCTCGGCGCGCACCCGGTTATAGAGTTCTTCGACGTTTTCCTCTTCGTTGTAGCAGGCAGTGAGAATGCTGATAGTACGCAAAATTCCCTCGGATCAAATTATTATTCGGGCAAGGGCTCCACAATCATGTTCGCGAAAAATTCTTCGCGCGGAAGGAACGGCCACAAATCCTCGAGCGGCCTCGAAACGAACGATCCGTCCGGTTTCTGATAGCTCGAAAGGCGTGGCGCGCGCACTTCGTCGGGAATCACACGCACGTCGCACACGACCGGACCCGGCATGTCCAGCACCCGCCGGACGTCTTCCCGAAGATTTCTCTGGTTTTCGATCACCACGGCTGCGATTCCGTATGCGTTCGCAACCTTCGGGATATCCGGAACGGTGAGCCCTGTCCTGGCATCGCAGCCGATACTTGCCTGCCCGAAATAGTTCGATTGAGACGCGCGAATGGATGCGTATCCGTCATTATTCAGCACGAAAAATTTGATGGGCAAGTTCAGGCGTGCCACCGTCTCGAGTTCCTGAATATTGAATTGGAAACCTCCATCGCCATCCACGCATACGGTACGGTGAACGCCCCCGGCGAGACACACCGCGATGCTTGCCGGAAGCCCAAACCCCATGGAACCCAGGCCTGCGGTATGGTAAATCCGCTGGCCGGTACGCGTGGGACAAGCGAGCAGAAAAATTTCAATTCCGCTTCCCGAACTGCCCGAAACGAGCCGGTCGTCCGCGTCTGTTTCCCTGCCGATCACCTCCGCAAGATGATAGATACTCACACAGCCTTCCGGTTTCCGATGCTCATCTGTTACCACGGAATAGCGCGTCTTCCAGTCGGCGCAACGGGCATCCCAGCACGTGCGTGCTACCGGCCTGATCGAAGCGCGTTGTTTTAGGAATTCGCGCAGAAAGAGCCCCGCATCCGAATACACCGGTTCTTGCAGATACGGATGCAGCTTACGGAGCTCGGCGGCGTCGATATCGACGGCGACTTTGTGGGCTGCGCGGGCTAATTTATCGGGAGCGTAGCCGGTAATGGCGAAATCCAGGCGAACGCCGATGGCAAGGAGAAAATCGCAGTTTTGGAGCGCGAAGTTTGCGCCTCGCGCCGCGACGGAACCGGGCCGGCCTACGTAGAGCGGGTCATCGCTCGAGATCAGATCGGCCGCACACCAGGTAGCAACCACAGGGATCTTCAGCAAACGGATCAGTTCGGCGAACTCCCGCTCGGCGCGCGCGAGGCGGATTCCATTGCCGGCGAAAAGTAGCGGGCGTCCCGCACGGTTCAGGGCCTCGATCACGTTAGCCACGGTGGCGGGAAGATTTTCGGCGCTTCCCGCCGGTCCCGACTCTGCGGGGCCGAAGCCGGGGAGTTCGTCGATTTCGAGAGGCGAAGCCTGGACATCGAGTGGAATATCGATCCACACCGGCCCGGGACGTCCGGTCGTGGCTAGATGCACGGCTTTCTCCAGGTGGTACCGAATGCTCTGCGGATCGAGCACCGTAACCGCGTACTTGGTCAGCGGCTTCACGATCGACACGATATCGACTTCCTGGACGCCGAGCTGACGCATGCCGAGCGGGTTGCCGTCGGCGTCGAACATCCGGTCAGGGCGCTTGACCTGCCCAGAGATGAACAGGACCGGAGTGGAATCGAGCCATGCCCCGGCCAAACCTGTGATGGCGTTCGTTCCGCCAGGACCGGTTGTCACCAGCGCGACCCCCAAATGGTTCGTGGCCTTCGCGTAGTTCTCCGCGCCGATGGCGCTCGCCTGCTCATGGGAGTTGCAGACCGGCTGTAGGCACGTGCATCGAGAGAGGGATTCGTTCAGATGCATGGCGCCGCCCCCGGTCACCAGAAAGACGTGTTTAATGCCTTGATCCGCGACAAACTGCATTACATAGTCTGAAAGCTTGGGCATGCTTATGTCGAGTATGCTTTCTGCCGAGTCGCCTGGGAGGCAAGAAGGGCGTCGATCAGCTCTCGGACAGCTCCATTCCCGCCCGGGTTCGCTGAAACAAAGCCGGCGCGACGCCGCGTGGCCGGTTGCGCGTTCGCCGGGGCGGCGGCCAGACCGGCCAACTCCATGGCGTCCAGGTCGTTCACATCGTCGCCCATGAAGCAGATCTCAGAGAGCGCGAACCCGGCGCGCTCCGCAAAGCGCCGCAAAGCAGCGGCTTTATCCTTACAGTTCTTCTCGATATGGGTGATTCCCATCTTGGTAGCGAAGCGATCCACCAGAGGGCTATCTTCGCCGGAGATCAGGGCAACTACAAAGCCGGCCTTCCGAGCGAGCGAAACACCCATGATATCGGCGAAAGAGAAGCGCTTCCACTCCTGCCCATCAGGTCCCCACCAGACTCCGCCGTCCGTCAGAACGCCGTCAACGTCAAGGACGATAGCCTTCAGGCCATTCATGCCGAAACGGCACTGGCACCCACGCGCCGAAGCTTTTTGATGATCGGATACTCCCGCTCTAATACACGCTTGACGCCATCGCCCATCGATTGCTCAATCAGCCTGATGTCGCGCACTACTCGCGTGATGCCGTTGGGCTCGAGGGAGGCTGCCTGATCGCTTCCCCACATCGCGCGATCCATCGTAATGTGGCGTTCCACGCAGCAGGCACCCAATACCACGGCCGCGACAGTCGAGGGAATCCCGGTCTCATGACCGGAGTAGCCGGTAGGTACGTTGTACCGCTGGCGCAATGCCGGAATTGCCCGCAGATTCAATTCGTCGTAGTTAGCAGGATAGGTGCTGCAGGCGTGTAGGATGACCAGGTTCTCTTTTCCGAGCACATGGATCGCATGATCGATCTCTTCGAGCGTGCTCATGCCGGTAGAAAGGATGATTGGCTTCCCGGTGGCTCTCGTATACCGGAGTAGACGATCGTCCGTCAGGCTCGCCGAGGCAATTTTGAAGCAGGGGACCTCGAACTGATTAATAAAATCGACTGAGTCCTCGTCCCAGCAAGAGGCAAACCAGGGAATTTTCACCGCCTTACAATAGGCGTCGATATCGTCGTACTCTTCCTGCCCGAATTCGAGTCCGCGCTTCAGGTCCCCGTTCTTTGTCCCGAACGGGCTCTCGCGAGGCTTGTCGAGTTCTTCAGGCGTATAGACAATATCGATGGTGCGCTTCTGGAACTTGACGGCATCGCACCCGGCCGCAACCGCGACGCTAATTAATCGCTTCGCCAGGTCCAGGTCGCCGTTGTGATTAATTCCGATCTCAGCCACAACATAGCAGGGCTGACCGTCGCCAACGAGCTGATTACCAATCTTGACTGTTTTCTGCTGGGACACCATCAGGTTTCTCCGATCTCCCTACGATTGTGGCATGGCACGTTTCGCCAAGTGGCCTATGTCGTAATGAAGATGTACTAATAGTTCTATATTCCGGTAATCAGCCCGGACCTTATCCCGGCCGGCAGAGTTCCTGGATGTAGCATACGGTTATGACTACTACGGAACCGGCCCAGGCAGTGCAGGGCGTGGGCTTCGCGCGGCAGTATAAGTCTAACGTGCTCCAAGCGCTGGACACCGTGGATCTGGATGCGGTCGGCCGCGCGATCGAGATCCTGGCGGCAGCCCGCGACGCGAACGGGCACATTTTTGTCTGCGGGAATGGCGGCAGCGCTTCAACGGCATCCCACTTCGTGTGCGACATGGTGAAGGGGGCGAGCTTCAACCGCAAATCGCGCTTCCGCATTATGGCATTAACTGACTCGCTTCCGACCATTACGGCCTATTCCAACGATGTTTCCTATGAATGCGTCTTCGCGGAGCAGCTCAAGAACTTCGCTCAGCGGGGCGACGTTCTTATGGCGATCAGCGGCTCAGGAAATTCTCCGAACGTCATCTGCGCCATGGAGTATGCGAATTCCATCGGCTGTACAACGATTGCCTTGACTGGACGCGATGGCGGCAAGCTCGGACCGCTTGCCAATCTGCAGATCCGCGTCGCCGAGCCCCACATGGGCCGCATCGAAGATGGCCACATGATCGTCTGCCACATGCTTTGTTACTACTTCATGGAACAGTAGCGAGTTCCCGATTCCACCTGTACATCCGCCGGATCGCTTCATCGAGCGGGATTAGCGGAGCAAGACCCAGTTCCGTACGGGCTCGCTCCACAGACGGCACGTAACGGGATGGCGGCTCGCCAGGCATGGGGTGCCGCGCGATTTCGATCCGCGCGCCGGGAACCGTGTTGTCGACCACCGTCCGTGCGAGCGAGGCGATCGTGAGGTCGTCTCCTGAACCCACGTTATACGGCCGGGCGGATCCACCGCGAATAAGGAGGCTCCACAGCCAGATCGCCAGGTCGGCAGCATAGAGATACGACCGGTATGGCGTGCCGTCTCCCGCAATACGAACTGGCCTCCCGGCCAGCACGTCGCGAATGAAATTTCCAATCGCGAAATTGAGATCCAGCGGCAGATGCGGTCCGGCAAACGCAAACAGGCGGGCAATAACAGCGGAAAATCCGAACTGCTGTGCGTACATTGCGCACAGAAACTCAGACGCGCGCTTGGCCTGCCCGTAGGCAGAGTTGAGATCGACTGTGAAAGGTGCACCGGCATACTCCTCCGGAATGTGAGTCAAATCCGATGGCTGTTTCCCGTACACTGCACCGGAACTGGTAAACAGCAAGCGCGTGGTCCCGTGCGTCCGGGCGAATTCGAGCACATATTTGGTCGCCTGCAAATCCAGCTCGAACATGCCCGGATGGTGGCGCTGCTCCGTGGCGGCGTGAATCACGAACGCAAACTCGCCCTCTGGGTACGGAAATGTCCGGATGTCGCCTTTCATAACTTGAACTGCAGCGTTACTCACCCGTACGCGGTCAGGGTTGCGCGTCAGAAGGAGGGCCCGGGCATTCAGATTCAGCCGTTCATTGGCCCAAACGAAACTTTCGACCAGCCACGTGCCGACAAACCCGGTGCCCCCCGTAATGAAGATCCTCCGCCCGCGCAAAGCCTCCCAGACTCCCGGGGTATGAGCTAGAACGTGATCGAGGTCTCGCGCTAGCGCGTGCGCCATGCGCTAGAGAGTAACCAAATGCGCGACGGGCATCTGGTGAAATACGTCGAGCACATACGCAATCATGTCGGGCGTGATGCCCGGGAAGACGCCGATCCAGAAGACCTGGTTCATGATGAAGTCGGTGTTTTCGAGAGATCCGACGACACGATGTTTGATTCCCTGATACGCGGGCTGACGTAGCAGATTTCCGCCGAACAGAAGCCGTGTGGCGATATTCCGGCTTTCGAGAAACGCAATAGCCTGGTTGCGATTAAACGGCGCGTCCGGGCGCACGGCGATCGGGAAACCAAACCAGCTTGGCTCGGAATTGGGCGTCGCTTCCGGGAGGATAAAGAACTCTTCCAGGTCCTTCAGTCCCCGGCGAAGCGTCGTGAAGTTTTCTCTGCGCTTGGCAATGAACTCGGGCAGCTTCTTCAATTGCGAAACGCCAACGGCCGCCTGCATGTCGGTCATCTTCAGGTTGTAGCCAATATGCGAATACGTGTACTTATGGTCATAGCCGTGAGGCAGTTGCCCGAGCTGCCAGTCGAACCGCTTGCCGCACGTGTTCGCTTTGCCGGGCTCGCACCAGCAGTCCCGGCCCCAATCTCGGAAGGATTCGAGGATCGTCTTCAGCAGAGGCTTTTCCGCCAAAACGCAGCCGCCTTCCCCCATCGTGATGTGATGCGCAGGATAAAAACTGACTGTCGCGAGATCGCCGAAGGTGCCGACCTTCTGTCCGTTATAGGTTGCTCCTACGGCGTCGCAGCAATCCTCTATGAGCCACAGATTGTATTTGCGTGCAAATTCAGCGACAGCGCCGAGGTTGAACGGATTTCCCAGCGTGTGAGCGATCACTATAGCCCGTGTGCGCTCCGACCTGGCCTCCTCGAGCAAGCTCGTGTCGATGTTGTACGTCGGGATATGCTCATCCAGAAAAACAGGAATGAGGCCGTTTTGGATGATCGGATTCACCGTGGTAGGAAACCCGGCCGCGACCGTGATGACTTCATCCCCTGGTTTCAGGCGACGATCGCCCAGTTTAGGCGAAGTCAAGGAGGTCACGGCGAGAAGGTCCGCCGACGAGCCCGAATTCACCAGTGTCGCGGTGCGAATGCCGAACCAGCGCGCGAACTGCTTTTCGAACTGGGCTGCGAAGCGGCCGGTGGTCAGCCAAAAATCGAGCGAAGAATCGACCAGCGATCGCATGTCTTCGGCATCGAAGACACGTCCCGAAACAGGCACCGGTGTCTCACCAGGAACAAAGGGCCGCTGGACGAATGCCAGCTCGTGATACTCACTTACCAGATCGAGAATGCGATCCCGCAAGCTCTCGGTCTGAGAACTCATGAAAAGCTCCTTCCAGAAAATGGCGATACCAGACGATGGTGCGCGCGAGCCCTTCATCCAGCGTAAACAGAGGACGCCAACCGAGCCTGGTCCTCGCCGATTCGGCGCTCAAGTACTGATGGCGTATTTCGTTTGACGCTTCATTGCGGATGTCGGGTTCGAGCGAGGAATTCATCTTCTCGAGGATGTGATTCACCAGCTCCGTCACGGTCACCTGAATCTCGTTTGAAAAATTAAATGCCCTCCCGCGCACGCCGTCCGCGTCGGTGAGTAGTAGTTCCGCGAGGAGCATGTAGGCTGCCGCGCCGTCTTCGACATAGAAGTAATCGCGAACGAAACGGCCGTCGGAGCGTATTACGGGGCGCTCCCCTCGCAGCACGGAACGGATCGTGCCCGGCACAATGCGGTTCCAGTTCAAATCGCCGCCGCCGTAAAAGTTGCCGCAGCGCGTGATGGCGACCGACGACCCGTAGGTCTTCCCGTAGGCCTGCGCGATCAGGTCCGCGCACGACTTGCTCACGTCGTATGGATGCCGGCCTTCGAGCGGCGTATCCTCCGAATACGGAAGTTGTTCCTGGTCGCCGTAGGCCTTATCGGAGGAAGCCACCACAACCGCTTTCACGGCCGGAGAACGGCGGCAGGCTTCGAGAACGTTCCACGTTCCCGCTATGTTGCTCTCAAATGTCGAGATGGGATTCCGGTTGGCGATGCCGACGATAGTCTGAGCGGCCAGATGAAATACCGTGTTGACCTCATACTCGCCCAGCGTGCGCTCGATCAGCTCGCGGTCGCAGATGTCGCCCCGCACCACCTTTACGCGCTCGAGCGTGCCGCTTCGCACTGCTTCGCTTTGCGGTACCCAGTCGCGCACTAGGCAAACTACATCGGCGCCGGATTCGACCAGGCGACGCGTAAGCCAACTGCCGACCAGGCCTGTTGCTCCTGTAATCAGCGCCGGACGGTCCCGCCAAAGTGTTCCGTTCATGCCCATTTCTTCCACGGCGCTTCGCCCGACTTCCACAACTCGTTCAGCACCTGGTATTCGCGATAGGTGTCCATGGCGAAGAAAAATCCCTGGTGATGGTAGGCCATCAGCTCCCCTTTTTCGGCGAGACGCTCGAGCGGCTCGCGTTCGAGGACGCACTGATCGCCGTCGAGATAATCGAAAATCTCATTTTCAAACACGAAGAAGCCTGCGCTCGCCCAGGCATCGGATTTCGGTTTCTCGATAAAGTTCATGACCTGATTTGACTCGTTAATGTCGAGAATGCCGAAGCGCGAGACCGGGCGAAAAGTGGTGACTGTCGCGATTTTCCCGTGGCTGCGGTGGAACTCCAGAAGCTTCGGGATGTCTACATCGCTGACCCCATCGCCGTAAGTCACCATGAAACGGTCCTCGCTGCCGATATATCTCTGTACTCGCTTGACGCGTCCTCCCGTCATCGTTTCCGGGCCAGTTTCGGCGAGAGTTACAAAATAATCCTGTTCCTCGTGATTGTCGTTATACCGGATTTGCGATTTCTGCCCGAGGCAGATCGTGAAATCGTTATTCATCGCCTCGTAATTCAGAAAATACTCTTTGATCATGTTTCCGCGGTAACCCAGGCAAAGCACAAATTCACGGAAGCCGTAATGTGCATATAGCTTCATGATGTGCCAGAGAATGGGGCGGCCGCCTACGTCGACCAGCGGTTTCGGGCGAAATTCGGTTTCCTCGCGCAGGCGCGTGCCCAAGCCACCGCAGAGAATGACAACCTTCATCCGAGAATTATACTTTGAGTGCG
>DATBHS010000203.1:0-9908 GCA_036557345.1 Bryobacteraceae bacterium | reverse complement strand
GTGTTCGGCGGGAATTTCAGAAACAGTGCCCAGAAACGGAAGAATCCGAACATGCGAACCGGCATCCGCCGGAAAGCTTACAACCGCCCCGCTTTCCCGGGCGCCACTGAAATTATCCAGAAAAACGCGCAGCTTGCCGTTCACACCAGCGATCTGGGCGACCGTAAGAGGCGAGGCCGTAACAGCCACTTTCTGTGCCGGAATTTCTGGAAGTCCAGGCCCCAAATACAACTTATGAGCCCGCAATGCCGCCATCTCGTCGCTGGCAATGTGTTGCGAATCCGGAACGATCAGAACGCGGCCTTTGAAGCCCGTAAGAGTGCGTGGCGTTACGATCTGAAACTCGCGATGCGACTTCAACAGGAGGTTCATCGTGCTTTTGAACGAGCCGATAAACTCTTTCGGATAGTAGTTTCGAGCCGCGGGCGAAAAATAGACGCCGACCGGGTCAACGGGCTGCCGCAGATCGTAGAAGACATGCTCATGCTGCTTAATCCAGCCGAAGACTTGCGTGCGCGTTGCGAGGTCATTCGACTCGGACATGACGTGCCCCTTTGCATCCCACGAATTGGCGCCCGCCGTTAACTGCGCGGCGAATAGCGTCTTCATGGATTCAGGGATACTCACGCCTTTCTCGCCGTCCCAGGAATAATTCAGCATCCACGTGGGCTTATCGCCCGCAAAGGCCCGGAACGCGAACATGCCGATCATCTGATCGAACCAGTCTGCAGGCGATTTCGATGCCGCCATGGAATCGGACATGCCATGGTATTCATGCGCGATGGTGTCGACAACCGTGTAAAGCTGATACACATCCGCGCCCACGCGCGGGACGGTTTCTTCGATTCCAGGATAGATCTCGGCAATCGTTATGCATTGAGGGTTTCCGGCTTTCACATTGGAATCGATCTCTTTCATGAATTCGGTAATCGTTTTTATGCGGAAATCGATCCAACGACGGAAATGCGGATCGGAGACGTCTCCCAGACGCATATCGTGCCGGGCATCAAGGCCCGTTTCACGGCGAAATGCTGCGACGGTGTAATCGTCGAAACTGGCCCAGGTCTTCTCCCAACCTTTGAAGTGAGTCATCCAGTACGGGATGTCGACATAGACACCGTCGATGCCGGTTGCCGCGATCTGGCGAACGAGACTCATGTATCGTTTGCGCCATTCGGGAGGGAACGGAGATACCCAGACATCTTCGTCACCCTGCCTGATCCAGAATGCTGTCCCGCCGCCGAAAACTGCCGGAGTTCCGTCCAGCTTGCGCTGCACCCAGCCGGGATGATCTTTGAAGAATGAATGCGGAGTATTCGCGGCTTTTGCGGTGATGCACTCGAGGCCGGCGATATAGACGAACGCTTTATTGCCGGCCCGATGGGCCGCAGCGGCGACCTTGCGGATCGCTTCGAGTTTGGCGGCGGGATCAAGAAAGCTCTCATACCGGCCGGGGATATCGTTGTCTACTTCAATGCCGAATACGTTGCTGTTTTCCGATTCGGCAACAATGGCCGCTGCATTGTCAGCGCGCAGGCTGTGTCCGGCTATGCGGACGTAATGCGGCCAGGACTGCGGTGCACTACCAGCCTCGGTGCACAGCAAGCAGAGGCAGGCGAAAGCGCCCGCTCCACGACGTGCCTGATGCATCAGAACTCGACCCGCGCGACCATCTGGATTCGCCGCGGCGTGAAGCCGGGGGCCAGCGTGGAAACGTTGCCGAATAGCGGATCTCCGTAGGCCTGGTTCGGCAGACCAAAGCGACTGGTGTTGAACACATTGAACGCTTCAAAACGAACCTGCAGAACCAGTGGTTCGCGAATTGTGAATTGCTTCCGCATTGCGGCATCCATATTCCGGATTCCGTCTGTGCGGAGATTCGAAAAATAGCGCGGCGCATTGCCCAACTGCTGGTCACCTGGATCGGCAAAGCAGCCGACATCGATGTAAGGAGCACCGGTCGCGGCTGCAGTGTGATAGCTGATTCCGGTGGCTGGATGCGGACAGGTGACATTGGGCCGCTGGTTGCCATCCGCCAAGCGCGGGATGCTCATACCAATCGCGATCGGCTGCCCCGATTGGAAGGTAAAGGTCGAGGACACGGACCATCCGCCGATGACCGCGTCGAGCCAGCGATTCATATTGTTTCCAAGCGCCAGCCCTCTTCCGACTGGGAGTGCGACGGTAAAGATACCAGTGAAGCGCTGCGGCGTATCGTTGGCGCTCACGCCATATTCGCCCTTCAGGCGGTCCCAAGCCTGCGGCACTCCGTTCGAATAGTAGCCGACCCAGCTATTTGCGCCGGAGGAGCTATCGTCCGTATTGCGGGAAAAGGTGTAGTTGCCCTGAAAGGTAAAGTATTTCCCGGCAGTCTTTTCGAAACGCAGTTGGAGGGAATCGTAGCGCGAATTGGCGGTGAGCCTCTGCAAGCCATCGAATTCCCCGTCGAATTGCGGGAACGGGCGCAGCAGATTCAATAACGGAATGGTCGGGTTGTTGTAGATGGAATCTGGCTCGTTGAAGATCGCCTTGGGGCCGGAAAACAGCGGCTGGAAGGGATTCGGGACCAAAGTGTCCAACTCGTCGCTTGTGTACTGGCTGCGAATATCGGTGGAAATGAAGTTTCGATTACGGCCGCCACCGGGCCAGCTTCCGAAGGGAAGATGGTTACTACGGTTGGCGGAATAGTCTGCCGCGACCACGATGCTGCCGGGAAGAGAATGCTCGATGCCAACGCTCCACTGGTAAATCTCTGCGTTGCGGTCCGGTTCATAGCTCAAATCGCTTGAATTGTCGAAACCCCAAAGCGCGAGTGGGCCGTACTTTGTGCCCTGTGCGGGCGGAAGGCCGGCAGGAAACGGGTTCGCCAGGCTCGCATACTGGTTCTCGTAACCGTCGAGCGAGAAGCGGATGGGCTCGGATTTCGAGAACGCCGGGCCTGCGTATTGGAAGTTGGTTGCGACGTTGTTGCCGTAATAGACTCCGCCTCCGGCGCGAATGACCGTCTTCGGCGTGAGAGCGAAGGCTATCCCGGCGCGCGGAGCGAAGTTGTTCAAATCGAGCGGGATGGAACGCAGGTGCGACGCGGGAAAGATGGTAGTGCCAAGAAGCGGACCGGAAGTCACGCCGGGGACGACGATGCCGCTGTTTCCTGTGAAGTCTGCAAACTGAAGACGGTTGTAGCGCTCGGTGTACGGGTTGCTCCACTCGTAGCGCAGGCCGAGATTCACTGTCAACTTCGGGTTGATCTTCCAATCGTCCTGAATGTAGAATGCCGTCTCGACGGACTTGTCTGCGACTCTGGGACGGACGGTGATATAGGAATTGTCATTGGAGCCGTAGCCGATCAGCAGTCCGGCGATTGGGTTGCCTTGCGTGATGTCTCCGGCTAGCGGATCGTTTGCGGTGGTGATCTGGGAAAAGCCGAATGTACCGGTAGGAGAGTCCGGCTGCCAGAAGTTGTTATAGAAGAGACGCTGCTCGCCCCCGAACTTGATCGAATGCGGACCGCGGACCCAGCTAAGAGATGCGCTGTATGTGAATAGGCTGTGAGCAAAAGCTGTATCAACGCAACACTGCGTGAATAGGCCCGTGTAGGGTCCGTCGTTCATTTCGATCATCGGCATTCGGTCAAGGCCGTTTGCCGCGAGAACGTCAGGAAACCCAGCCGATTGAAAGGTCGGGTACTTGGTAAAGCCCGGGGCGTCCACGCGGTCGAGCCCCGCGCGAAGGTCCACGAGGAGATTTGGCTTGGCTGTCCAGACGTAATCGATCGTGGCGTTGTGTACCCTGGTGGCGTAATTCACTCCGTCGCCGAAATCGCCGCTGCCGAGGACAGTGGGCGTGGAAAAATCATTTCCCAGATGGCTGTAACGCACCGATAGGTGTTGATTCTGGGTGAACTGGTGGTCCACTTTAGCGTCCAGTTGATAACTGTGAGCGGCGTTCAGAACGTTCGCTCGGAAATTGTTGGTTTGCAGCAGCGGATCGCCGGCGAGATTTGACGCAGGGTAAAGAGCTGCGACGGCCGCGCCAATCGAGCTTATTTGCGAGGCGGGAATCACATTGCCTGGAAAAGGAAGGCGCTCACCGGGCGCTCCGGAAAGAGGATCGAAGATGATATTGGGCACAGGGTCGCCGTTCTCGTCGGCGTAATAAGCTTGCGAGAAGTCCCCTGTCCGCTCTGCAGCAGTGGGAACAGTAGTCGCGATCTGTAAAGGCGAAGAATCTGTCAATCTCTCCAGGTCGAATAAGAAGAAGGTTTTTTCTTTTTTGATTGGCCCGCTCAGCATGCCGCCGTATTGGTTATGGCGGTGAGCCGGACGGGGAAGGCCGGCGGCGTTGCTGAAGAAATCATTGGCATCAAGTCCGGACCGCTGGCCGAACCACCATCCGCTGCCGTGAAACTGGTTCCCACCCTGCTTCATCAAAACGTTCAGCACGGTGCCGCCATTATTCCCGAATTCCGCCGAAAAGCTGTTGTTTTCGAGCTTGAATTCCTGAATCACCTCCACCGACGGCTGATAATACACGTTTGTGTTGCCGCCTTCGCCCTGTTCCGGAGCGCTGGTAAGGGCCCCGTCCAGCCGGACTTCAGCGGTGGCATTGCGCTGGCCATTGGAAATGAAATTGGTTCCCGAAGGATAGTTATCGCTGATGCCCGAACCTGCCGATTCGGTTACTCCGCCGGCCAGAAATACGAGGCCGAAATAGCTGCGTCCGTAAAGCGGAATATTGCGGGTGGATGCGCCAGAGACGGTGGTCCCAATGGCAGCATTGCCGGTATCGAGCAGAGGAGCCGCCTCGCTCACCTCGACGGAGGACGTAACCGTGCCGATCTCCAGGCTGACATTGACGACGCTCTTTTGGCTGACCGCGAGCACCAGATTCCGGGCTTCATAACGGCGGAAGCCGGCGCTCTCCACGAACAAGTTGAAAGTGCCTGGCCTCAAGCCGTTGAACGTATAAGTACCATCGTGGTCGGTCTTTTGCACCGTCGGGATATTCGTAGAGGTGTCCGTTAATGTAACGGTCGCGCCCGGAATCACGCCCCCTCCCGGATCCGTTACCGTCCCACGTATCTGTGCCTGGTACCCGGCCTGCCCAAGGACGACCCCAACCGAAACAAAGAGCGAAAGAAATAGCCCAACCGCGGTTCGCATGAGCATCTTCATAGAAAGACTCTCCTGGCCGAGTCTAAAAAGGAACGCGTGACCTGTCAACGATTTTTTTCGATCTTCTTCGATTTTCTTCGTTTCGGAGGGCTGGTGGAATGCCTCGTCTTGGCGGCCTGCTAGTTGTGCTCGGGCTTACGGGCCGGCAACCGGAACTTTGTAAATCGCGACTTTCTGCGTGCGATTGGCAGAGCGAGTATCGGCTATCTGGTTTTCCTCGATTACCAGGTCAGTGGCGTGCGGTTCGACATAAATGCCATAGCCTTCGTGAGCATTGCCATTATCGAGAATCTTGTTGCTGCGGAAGACATTGCGGCTGCCGCTGTTCTGGGGCGTCTCCTTTCGGAAATAAACACCACTAAAACCGTTACGGGCGATCGTGTTGCCGAGGAACTCATTGTCGGTATCCTTGTGGCCGATCGAAATGCCGTAATGCCCGTTGTTCTCGATTACGTTGTTTTCGAAGCGGCCATGCCGGACGCGCCAGCAGAGGAAAAGACCGATGTCGCCGTTATCGTGCAGCCGGCAGTCCTTTACTAGAGCATTGACACTGCCCGTGCCGGGGTGAACGCCATACCCCGCGTGCCCGTAGGATTCGCTGTTCAGCACTTGAACACCGTCGCTTATCTGAAAGGAGATGCCGTCTCCGTTGTAATTCCGCGCCGTGCAGTTGCGAACAGTAACATTGCGGACTCGATACATATAGATTGCCCCGCCGCGGCACCCGTCGATATACCTGTTTTCCGCCCTGTTCCCGTCGACAATCAGATCTTCGAGGGTGATATTGGCCGCATCGACAGCGCACAGAATCGGAAATGTGTTCGTGATACGCGCATGCTGCCGCTCGCGGTCATAATCGCGTACCGTCATTGGATTGATGATCACGTACGGGGGCTTGACGCTGGCCACGCTGGATATCGTGACATCCCATCCGGAATGCAGAGTGTCATCTGTGATCGCGACGCCCATTCCCGGATGGAACTTTTGCGGTTCTGCAACGGACAGAAACGTCTCTCCGTAATCGCCATCCTCGGTGAGCGAACTTTCGATTCCCTTGCTCTTGCGCAGGATCGTCTTTCCTGCAACACCGCGCACTGTGACACCGGACGGTACAAACAGGCTGTTTTCCATGGTGTATGTGCCAGCTCCGATGGATAGAGTGTCACCGGGACGCAATCGGTCCGCGGCCTTTTGCAGCGATGCGCTATCGCTCCCGACGATATCAGCCGGGCCGGATTGGGCGACGGTTATCAGGCGCGGGCTCTGTTTCGATGCTGCTCGCGAATTGCATGCAACACACGCGATAAGCATTGCGGAGAGCAAAGAACACTCGGCATGGAACCATATTCGGCGCATGATGCTACTATACGCGCCTTTCCGGCGCAGGATTCCTCAATTCGCGTGGATAATACCCGGAATCCAACGCACGGCGTTGTCGTGATAAAGCTTCCGGAGCACGGGTTCGGGCAGTGCTAACCCATGAACTTTGTGGCCGTGGTAGTCCATCACGTCGTTCGTGGCAAAAAATCTCCAGTCCGTGGCATATCGCTTCTGCCAGGCCCGCACAGCGTTCTGCGCTTCTTCTCGCGGATAAAACTCGAGATCGGTAGCGTACAAAATACGGTCCTGGTATTTGATCAGGAACTGCCTGGCTTTATCCCGTGGCTGCAAGGCCAAATAAATCACCCGCGCTGCTGTGTCGATGGCGAAATTGGGATACCGGTCCAGATGACGGCCGATCTCGTCGAGGTCCCGCTCCATGCTGCCAAGGTGAGCGCCGACGACGCGAAGCTTAGGATTCTCCTCCACCAGGTGGTCGCGCGCCTGCAGGATCGCATGCTTTGAAGGATGATCCGGCTTTGTGTACATGTACCATTCGGGATGCTCCTGGTAGTAGCGGGAGTCAGGCGAATTCTTGTCGGGAGGCAGCCAGCATGAGTCCGGCTCCGCCAGGTGAGCGACCATCGTTTTTCCGTGTGCCGCAATATCTCGGTAGATCGGCTCGAACCGGGAATTGTCAGGCATCACGAATGCGCCGCGGGAGTCTTTCAGTTCCATACCGATGTTCTTCCAGATCTTGACGGCCACCGCGCCGTCACTGAAGTCTTTGTCGAGTTGGCCAATGGCTTCACGGGCAAATGCAGCGTCGGAAAACTTGAAGGGGTCGAATGTAGTGCACAGTGCCGCGCGTCCTCCACTGCCCTTTACGAACGATTTGGCCGCTTGGATCTTTGAAGGCAGATCGGGAAAATCGGCATCGTTCCGCTTCGCTACGCAAATGTCGAGAATGTGCAGATGAAGCCGGTTCATCATTTCGAAGAAAGCCGGATCGTTTTTGAAGGCATGAGCATGCGTGTCAACCGGCTCGATGGCGGCAAAGGCCTTCAGTTCGGGAGAAGAAATAGCGGATTCTTCCGACTTATTTGCATCTCCGGCCCAAAGCCACGCAGCCATCGAAAGAGCGGCGGTCACAGAAATACATAAGATTGATTTCTTCATGGCGATATCGTAGATTCACATTCTATTGATATTTGGTTGTGAAACAAGATGCCACATGCTCATAGCAAGCCCCGCACGATTGTTGTTACTGGAGGAGGGAGCGGAATCGGACGCGCGGTTGTGCTGGCCTGCGCCCGGCGTGGCGACACTGTCGCCGTGCTCGACAAAAACGGTGATTCGGCGAAGCGCGCCGCCGACGAGGCCCTCGCGCAAGGCGGGGCTAAAGCGACCGGACTCGAGTGCGATGTTACGTCCGAAGAGCAGATCGAACAAGCCTTTGCGGCTACCGCGGAGCAATTGGGCCCTCCCTACGGGCTCTTTGCCAACGCCGGCATCGATACCGGAGGATTGATCCACGAACTGCCGCTGTCCACCTGGCGGCTGGTGATCGAAACAAACCTAACGGGAGTGTATCTTTCCTGCAAACATGCACTGCGGGCCATGCTGGCGGCCGGTGTTGCGGGCTCGATTGTGTGCACGTCTTCGCCGACAGGATTTGTCGCGCTCGCGGCAGGAGGCGCGGGAGTTTATAGCGCAACAAAGGCCGGGATCTCCGCGCTGGTGCGCTGCATGGCGATCGATTACGCAAAATATCGCATCCGGGTGAACGCACTCGTGCCCGGGGCCACCGAAACGCCTTTGATGTGGAACAACGTCCCGCCCTCCGAAATTCCGAGAATGCAGATGCAGGTGTCAAGCGAGATTCCCTTGGGCCGCCTGGCCGAACCCGAAGATCCGGCCAAGGCTGTTGCCTGGCTCCTTTCCGACGAGGCTTCGTACGTCACCGGCTCGCATCTTGTTTGCGATGGAGGCATACTCGCGAAGGCCTGCATCAGCGTGTAAAGACTCATGAAGATCATCGACATTAAAGCCGCGGGACTCCGCGGAGCGACTCCGGAAGGCGGTTGGGCAAATGAGCTGAAACCGGAAGACTGCGTTCACACGCTCATAGCGGTTTTCACGGATGAGGGCATCACAGGATGGGGTTCCGTGTTTAGTAACGACGGGCTGGTGGGAGCGGCACTGCGCGTCCTGGAACCTCTCTACAAGGGCGAGAATCCGCTGGAGCCCGAGCGTGTCAGCGAAAAGCTGCATGCGAACACGTTCTGGCTGGGCCGCGGCGGAACGATCACGCATGCGATCAGCGGGATCGATATTGCGATGTGGGACATTCTCGGCAAAGCTACGGGCCAGCCGGTGGGGAGATTGCTGGGTGGACGTTACAGGGATCGGGTTCGCCCGTACGCGTCCCTACTGATGAGCGAACCAAAGCAGCTATCAGAGCATTTGCATTCCATACGATCGCAAGGATTCCAGGCCTTCAAGATTGGCTGGGGGCCCTTTGGGCGGCAGAGCGACGAACTGGACGAACGCATCGTGAGAGCGGCGCGCGAGGCGATTGGACCCGACGCGATGCTCATGGTGGATGCAGGAGGCAGCGATGCGTTCTGGCCTCAGGGATACAAGTGGGCAGCGCGAACGGCGGAGATGCTCGATGGATACGGCGTTTACTGGTTCGAGGAGCCGCTTTCACCCGATAGCTTGCGCGATTATGTGCTTCTTCGAAAGCAGTCGTTGATACCGATTGCCGGCGGCGAGGTGCTGACGCGGCGGCAATCGTTTGTTCCGTGGCTGCAGGGCGGTGCCTTCGATATCGTGCAGCCGGATGTGACGAAGGTGGGTGGCATTTCCGAGGAGCGCCGGATCGCGTGGATGGCCGAGGAGAACGGTGTTCGGTTCATTCCTCACGGCTGGAACACCGCGTTGGGACTGGCCGCCGACCTTCAGCTCGCGTCGGCGAATAAGAATACTAATTTAGTGGAATACTTGACCGGCTCACCGTTCATCGACGACATTGTGGAAACCAAATGGGAGTTGGATACCGATGGCAACCTCCCGATACCAGATGGGCCGGGGCTGGGCGTTTCGCTCGATTTCGATGCGGTCGAGAAATATACGGGAAAGAGATTTGATCGTGGTTAACGCATGCCCTGAATATAGGTCACGACGGCTTTTAGTAGGTCCTGCTCGGCGTCGGCGGTGAAGGGAGACGTTTTCGGCTCGTAGCCCCCTTCGAAAAAGGCCTTACTGGTGGGCAGATAGCCGAACCAACCGTTTGCGTAACCGAAATAGAAAGTATGAGCGAATGGCGATTGATTGCGCACAGTGATCGCCATCTCGCAGAATAGCTCCACCGGCGCGGACCAGATCAAAGCATCGTTGATCTTCAGGAAT
>DATBHS010000202.1:0-81751 GCA_036557345.1 Bryobacteraceae bacterium | reverse complement strand
GGACGGATATGTCATCGGACTGGATACCTGCTCCTGATTCCAACCGCCAGGCCTGCGTAAATTCAAAATCCCTCGCGCCCAAACGTACCTTCTGCGGTGACGGAAGCACCGTGTACCCTCGCGCAAACAGCGGCGAGGCGGCGAGGACCTGAATAGGTGCAAGCAACACAAGCAACAAGCCCGTGATGTGGATCAGTCGCGGCAACATAGAATCAGAGAATTGTTCAAGATATCACTGTCCTTGGGTTTGTTCCTTGCCTGGATGCTGGTACGGATGGCGGCCCTCGGCCAGGAATCATCTTTAGCTCAGGCACAGGCCCTTCTAAAGGAGGGCAAGGCAGAAAGCGCGCTTCCGATTCTGCTCGAGCTGCATCGCGCTGAGCCGTCGAATGCCAATCTGTGCCAGCAGATTGGTATTGCGTACACCCAAACCAATGATCTTACCGACGCGGAAGAGTTCTATCGTGAGGCGGTCCGGCTTAATCCTGAATTTCATGCGGCGCGCAAGAACCTTGGAACCGTGCTTTGGTTCCTGAACCGCAGGGATGAATCGGAACGGGAGTTCCTCGTAGTGACGAAATCGATTCCGGCCGATCCCGTTCCGCATTTGTATCTGGGGCTCGCAGCGGCCGGACGCCACGAATTCGCGCATGCGAAAAAAGAATTCGAGCGAGCGGGAACCCTCGCCTCCGCTAATCCCGAGGTCATCCAGCCTGTTCTGGAGTCGTATCTCGCTACGCACGACCTGAGTTTTCCGGAAGCCATTTTGCACCAATTGACTCACGCTGAAAATCCGGATTGGGGAACGATCTCGGGCGTGGGCGCGCTCTTTCTCCGGTACGGTTATTACGCGCAGGCCATTACGATGTTCGAAAAGGTCATCTCCGCGCACAAGGAATCCGCGGAAACGTTACGTCTTGCGGCCGCGGCGTACGATGGACAGCACAAACCGGATCTTGCCTATTCGGCGTATTCGCGGGCTATCGAGATGGATCCAAACGCCGAAGACGCCTATATCGAGCTGGCGAACTTCGCTTCGGCCCATGCGAACAATACTTACGCGCTGAAAGTTGTCGCACGCGGCCTGGAGCGGCTGCCACAATCGTCGAGTCTGCTGTTTGAACAAGGTATTCTCCTCGCTCTTACAGGGGATCGCACGAAGGCCCAGGCCAGTTTCGCGGAAGCGAACCGGCTCAAGCCGGGCTGGAACCTGCCCTTACTTGCGCTGGGCGTTGCAGCACTGGAGTCGGGCAAGGCGGGTGAAGCTGTAGCTCTGTTTGACAAAGCGCGTAGCGTTGATGCGCGCGACGCCCGCGCCTGCTATCTTTACGCGTTCGCGATTTCGAAACAGAGCACCGTTGCTGCCACAAGCCGCGCGAACGCCATCGCCGCCTTGCACAAAGCGATCGAGCTGAATCCCGACAATGCTGCTCCGCACGCCTTGCTTGGTCATTTCGAGTCGGATGCAGGCAACTCGGATGAAGCTACACGTGAATGGGAAACGGCGCTAAAGCTCGATCCCGAGAACGCAACGGCACTCTATCAGCTAGGTTTGCTCTACCGCAGAGCAGGCAAAACTGAGCAAGCGAAACAGTTGCTGGAAAGATTTCAGCGAGTGAAAGCGGACCAACG
The DNA here is from genome assembly GCA_036557345.1 of Bryobacteraceae bacterium. Lineage (GTDB taxonomy): Bacteria > Acidobacteriota > Terriglobia > Bryobacterales > Bryobacteraceae > Bog-105. The sequence continues at coordinate 80,119 of DATBHS010000202.1, read as the reverse complement.
AGGTGAAGAGACGCAACTCGTCGAAGTTCTCAAGGTTATCCCCAGGAAGCCGGCTCCTTAACGCGCCATCGAGGCGACTGACCGGGGCACGCGGCTTTGTTGGTGAAAGCTTTTTCTGCCGCGGCGTTAGCCTCATCCCATCGCTGTTGATTAGACAGGTCTCGTGCTAGCCGAAAGTCCCTGGCTGCCTCCGAGGATGCCGCTACGGCGCAAAGTGTGGGGATTGCGAGCATTCCGCAGCATAACGCGAGTAGAAAGGCGCGGGTTACCAAAGCAATTTCAAGGCGAACTGAATGACGCGTCCGTCCTCAGCCTCCAAGATTTGGCCAAAGGATGAATCCGTCTGTGTTGTATCCGGGTTGTGGAAATTGACCTGATTGAAGACATTGAACATTTCCGTCCTGAACTGAAGACTCAACGATTCACGCAGCTTAAAATCCTTAAGCACGCTGAAATCCGTGCTGTTGAATGCAGGCCCGCTGATCAATCCGCGTCCTGCGTTACCGTAATATCCAGCCGGCAACAAGTTCACGGGAACAAATGCAGCGGTGTTGAAGAACTGCGTCACCATGGCATTACGGTCCGGGTGAGATGTCGAGATCTTGCCGGCCGTAATTCCCGGCTCGAGAAAAGCGTGCTGGCCGCCGCCGTTTCCGGTACCGTCGAGAGCGATGTCCTGCCCGATGTTAAAGGTCAACGGTGTCCCACTCTGAATGGTGTGAATAGCCGTTAGTGTCCAACCGCCGAACAGCGTGTTCGTTATGTGATTGCTGAATCTAAATGGAAGCGTCCACAACCAGGAAGCGACAAACGCGTGCCTGCGATCCCAATCCGAGCGGCCACGCTCAGAGTGGAGGTCAAACGGATTTGAGACTTGCGCGCCAAGATTATCCGTAGAGCTGCTGTCGATTGACTTCGCCAGCGTATAGGAACCTTGTATGCTCAGGCCATTCGAGAATCTCTTAGTGATCTGTGTCTGCCAGCTGTGATACCAGCTCCTGAAATCATTGCCCAGCAAAAAGCCTTGTGGACCGAGGATGCCCGGTTCGAACAGCACTCTGTCATTTACGTTTTGCAGCGAAGCTGGCGCGCCAGTAACGGGATCGGGCCCAAACTTCGCGGGATTGTAAGTCCGCAGAGCCTCAATCTTGATACCAATCTTCCCGGCGTATGCGGTTTCCAGCATCAGGCTTGGTGTGAGCTGATGCTGAATAGAAAAGTTGAATGCCTGAATGTAGGGCGTCCGCAGCGACAAATCAGTGAATACGCCTCCCACCGGCAAGGGGAAAAGCGGACAGTTATAGCCTGGGTAGGTGTTGATCTTGACACACCCAAACTGGCCGGTCGTGGTCACCGGTGGAGCAATTTGACCGGTTGAGCCGAACGGATCCGCGATATTCCCGTTGTAGGCCGCAAAAAACCCCGCAAAAGGCGGATTTTCCTGCGCGAGAGAGTCGGCATTAACGCCCTCAAAGAAGACGCCATAAGCGGACCGCACTGAAGTTCTGCCGTTTCCAAAAACGTCCCACGCAAGGCCAATACGCGGCGCGAAATTATTCAGATCAGCCCCAGCAAGCCCTCTCGTTACACCCTTATCGTGAGGGAACACGACTCCTGGCGGCGCATCTGGTACGACGGTGGACTGCTGGCCTGGAACAACCGTGTTAATACGGTCGTGCTTTTCGGTCCACGGTAGAAATGGCTCGTAGCGTACGCCCAAGGTCACGGTGAGCCGGTTGCTGGCTTTGAACTGGTCCTGGAAGAACCAGGACATTGCGTTCGTGATTGAGTTCGTGTCGCGGACGCCGAAACCCCCGCTGACGCTGGCGAACGCTCCGAGCATGAAGTCGGCAAAAGGATCACCGCTCCGTGTTCCGTTGAACGATGCGTTAGGTGATCCGATGAAGATTTGCTCAAACTGCAGATGGAGGAGTTCGAATCCGAACTTGAAATTGTGCCGACCCTTCATCCAATCCAGAGTGTCCTTGTATTGATAGTTGTGACTGAAAAACTGAGTCGGGCCGCCCGACCCGAGAATGAAGTCACCGGCAACGTTGAAGTCGACTGAGCCATTGGGGACGTACTGTGGCATGTTTATGCCAAAAGTGGAAGGTGGAACATTCTTTCCCTGTAGCTGGTTCGATCCGGAATCCAGGAAAGAAAACGTAAACTGGTTCAGCAATGAGGGAGTAAATGTATATATGTCGTTCAGCACAACCTCTCGTGTATTCGTGGTGATACTGGTGGACATATAACCCGGAATGGTTCCGTCGCTCGAGAGCAGAGGGCTGTCCTGCGAATAATTGGCCCAGTAGAAACTTCCAAATACACGGTGCTTTTCACTCTGATTCCAGTCGCCGCGTATCATGTACAAATCGCTGGATCGCGGCTGCGAAGCGAGCGCGACGTACGAGCCGGATTGCTGAGGCAAAAATGGCAGTAGGGTCTGCGCTACGGGGCTGATACATCCAGGCGCGATCACATTTCCGACGACGCATGGCGCACCCGACGGCGTTGTGAGCGGCTGGTTCGTGAGAGGATCAACGGGATCCGTCAAGGTCGATCCGGAGGCCCTGAAATCCCCGCTGCGCTCTGCAGCCGTGGGCAGAAAGGACTCGACTGTCTGCGCCTCCCTCCGATCCCGAAGTCCCTCATAAGTGCCAAAAGCAAACAGGCGATTTTTTTTGATGGGACCGCCTGCAGCCACACCGAACTGATTTTGATGGAGAGCGGGCACAGAAGGCGAGAAGAAATTTCGCGCATTCAGGTCGTTATTTCTGAGGAACTCCCACGCTGCGCCGTGAAACTCATTCGTCCCCGCCTTGGATACTACGTTGATTTGCGAACCGGGGTTGCGGCCATATTCCGCCGAAAAGTTCGCTGTCTGAATCCGAATCTCCTGGATCGCATCCGGTGGTGGGAAATTGATGCCGGTGTTACGCGACGGGTTATTGAAATATCCGCCATTCAACGTGAAAAGGTTCATGTTGGGGCGTCCGCCGTTCACGTCCATCTCCGGCCCGCCGCGGGCGTCCGACATGGCCTGCTGAGCGTTGACGTTTAAGACCCCTGGAAGGATCCGGGCCAAAGTGATCACATTCCGGCCGTTCATAGGCAGATCTTGCACCCGCTGGTCGTCAATCAGGCCGCTCAATGTAGCGGCGGTCGTATCGACCAGCGGTGCCTGTGCCCCAACGGTCACTTCATTTTGAACAGACCCCACCTGGAGCGTGCCGTCCACGCGAAGGTTTTGACCTACGGTCAACTGCAAGCCGGTCTGAATCTGCTTTTGAAATCCGGTAAGCTCGAACGACATCTCGTACTGGCCGGGAGGCAAGGAGAGGAGCGAATAGAAGCCCGCGGCGTCTGTTTTCGTCGTTCGGACGGCATCCTGCTGGACCATTTTGGCGGTGACCGTCGCGTTTGGAACGATAGCGCCGCTCGAATCTTTGACGTACCCGGATATGTTCCCGGTGGCCACCTGCGCGACTGCAGATCCGCCGGCGATGATCGTCAGAAATACAACTCGCAAAAGCACGGGGATCCGCTTGTTACATCGACTCAAGAAGGGAGGCATCAGAGACATCGAATCCATTTGACTCCATAGGCGAGGTTTTGCGCCATGCTATCGGACGCCGAGCATGCTGTCAAGCGGTTTCAAGAGCGGTTTCAAGATGCTGTTCAAAGTGACGAACGTCAGGAATTCAGGAGATCGCGATAATATTGCGCCGCCTGTTCGTCGGCCGGTCGCGCGTGTTGAAGACGGAGGCCGCCAGACGCTCCGGCTAGAGAGAACGCCTTCACGGCCGGCGCATAAGTCTCGAGGAACTCGGCATGAGGCAGTGCCGAATTTGTCGGCGTCATCGGATCGGAGATCCAGACGGTTCTCGGCGCGAGCGCGCCAACAATGTCCGGCAGATCGAAATCGAGCAGTGCGCTGGGGACGATTTGCTCGAAGATGAGCCGGTGCATGGGCGTCGTGGCCACCGCCTGGTAGGAGACGAGCATCCGTTCGAGGCTTAGCGCTTTGATTCGTTTGTCAAAGAGAGCGGCGTACAGCAGGGCGACCGCCGCTGAATTCCGTCCGACCGCACGGAACTCAGCCAGATCCGAGCCAGGGCGTTCTGTGAGCATGTCGAGGCCGCGAATAATGTCCAAGGCCCGCATGCCGGGCAGTGTTCGATTCATCAGGATCGCGGTCATTCCATCTTCATAGTCGCCGAAGTATCGATAGGACTCAGTGTCGTTCAGATCGGGTGCGATCTTCGTTTCACCGATGCCGCGCAAATCAACAGACAGGACTGTGAACCCCGCATGGGCGAGTTGAGCAGCCGTCGTCGTTGCGCTGGACTTGCCTTCGCCATCAGCAATGAGAACCGCAGTCTTGCGCGCGGGTCCTGACCCGGGGAAATACAGCAGCGAGGGAATCAAAATCCCGGGCTCGCTCTCATAAATAAGTTTTTCGATGTGGTAACCGTCGCGTTGAATTGTTCCGTAGTACCTTATCGGGACTGGGCCGGAGGCAGGTTGATAGCCGTTTCGACGGATGGCGGCCTGACGAACTCTCTCCCTATAGCTCGCGAGGCCGGCGGCATCGGCAAGCCGCGGGCGACTCTCCTGAAGCCGTTTCGCTCGAGCCCGATTCAGAGTGAAGACGGTCTCGCCACCAAGCGACGTGGCGACCTGCCCGGTTGACGTGCAGAACAGAGTCTCGGCAGATTCAGGCTCAATTGATATTTCCTCAGCCCTGTCCTCTTTGTCCCGCAGTTGCCGGGAGAGCCAGTTATATGCGGCCATCCTGCGCGGATGAGAATACCCGTGGCCATCGTCCGCTTCAAACATTTCCACGCGCGGGCTCTTGGGCAACTCTGAATAGGTGTGTGAGACCTCCTGAAAGGTCTCGCGCGCGCCGTCGATCGGGAAGAAGTCGCGGATGGCGGAAAGAATCAAGTAAGACTTCGGTGATGCGGCGTAAATGAAGTCCGGGTAATCGAGGTGATCCCCTAGCCAGCCTGGAAACGTCTGCTCAGCGTCCTGCGGGCCGAGCGTCTTCAGCATCCAATGCCAGGACGTGATGTAACAGGAAGGCGCCACCACACGGATGCGATCATCGAGAGCACCGATATAAGCGCTGTGTGTGCCGCCGCCGGAGTTGCCCGTTATCGCGACCCGCTCGGGATCCACTTCCTTGCGACCGAGCAGGTAGTCAAGGGCGCGAATTCCATCCCAGATCGTATAACGGGCAACGTGCTCGCCTGTCAGCAGACACTGAATGCCAAGGATGGTGTGTTCGGTTGTGGAGGAGCGCAGCAGAGAATCGCGCAGATCAGCACTATAAAGCTGCACGCGCTCGCCTTGCCCCAATGTGTCCCATGTAAGCCCGACGTAGCCCCTGCGCGCCAGTGTTGCTAACATCTGCTGCCAGGTCGGATTGGATTTTCCGCCGAGCTCGTGGCCGAGAGGATACAACACAGCAGGATAGGGAGCCTGGCCGCTCGTGGGGAGATAGAGATTGGCCGTTACGTAGAATTTCGGCTGACTCTCGAAGATGATTTTCTCAATGCGATAGCCGTCCCGCTCGAGCGTGCCGACCGTTCGGGCATTCAGAGGAGTGCGCTCGGGAAGGCCTCCAATAGCATGCAGAATGCGTTCACGAACAAACTTCCGGCGCTGCGCCAAAGCTTCCGGAGTAGATACATCGAGCGAATGCTTTCGGGCTTCGACCAAGGCCTCACCTTTCTGCTCCATGTAATTCGGAAGCATTCGCCGAATATTGTCGTATTCATCCAGGCCGTGCAGAAAATCGAGATCCTCGGGCGAAGAAGACTGTGCGACGGCGGATGCGACAGGAAACAGAAGGGCGAGAGACCGGCACAAATCTCGGCGTGACAGCCGATGGTGCCCATAGCAAGAGGTGGCGCCAGGCATCTGGGCTATAATCGCACGCTTATGCAGCGAGCAGTTTGTCTTTGCGCGATGGTTGTTCTGTCAAAGGGCGCCCTGTTCGGAGCCCAGCTTCTCCTGCCATCTGAGGCACTCGAGCGAACGGGAATTGTTCATGCGACTTTTCGGACCGGGGCGCTGGCGACCGGCCGTGGTGAACTTTCCATCGAGTGGACCGACGTATACGGACGAATTGTGGACCGGCGCAGTTTGCCGGTCGAGCTGAATGACGAGAGAGACATCGGTTTAGATATCGATCTTCGGCGCGCGGCAGCAATGCAGAACGAATTGAGTGCTCACCTCGTCTTCGATGGCACGAATAAGAGAGGCCAAAAAGATCACCGCGATGAAGAAGCAAAGATCGATTTCATCGCCAAACCCCCGGTCCACACCTGGTGGGATTACGCGATCATCATGTGGCAGGATCACAGCGCCGAGATGTTCGCGAAGCTCAAGGAACTCGGCATTAACGGCGGGCAATACATTGGACGCAATACGACGCCGCCTGAATTCCTTTTGAAAAACAATCTACGCTGGTACGCGGAAAACATCGCGACCGATTTCTATTCGGCTTACCATCACTACCACCCGGATCGCGAGACAGGCTGGGAGTTCAAACAGGCGCGCATGGCACACCAGAAGGACCCCGGCAGCCTGGAGCCGTTCAAGCGTCATCCCAGCCTCACTGATCAAGAATGGCTGAAGAAGATTCATGACCGGCTGGTTGCGTCCGCGCGGTTCTTCTCTCCCTATCGTCCGTTCTTCTATAGCCTAGGCGATGAGACGGGGATCGCAGAGCTGGAAGCCGCTTGGGATTTCGATCTGTCCGATCAGTCTATTGTGCCGATGCGCGAGTGGCTGCGGCAGCGTTACGGCACCCTGGCTGCGCTGAACCGGCAATGGGGATCGAGTTTCACCTCCTGGGACTCGGTGTTTCCGATGACCACGGACGAAGCCATGAAGAGAAGTGATGATAACTTCTCCGCCTGGGCCGATTTCAAGGAGTGGATGGACGTCTCTTACGCGAACGCCTTGCGAATGGGTACGGACGCCATTCATTCGGTGGATCCGGAAGCATACGTAGGTATTGGCGGAGGCCAAATGCCCGGTTGGGGCGGATACGATTACTCCCGCATTACGCAGTCGCTCACCGCGATCGAGCCGTACGACATCGGCAACAACATCGAGATTATCCGGTCGCTGAACCCGAACATGGCGGTGCTGACGACGGCGTTCGCGCACGGTCCGTGGGAGAAGCAACGCGTCTGGTACGAACTCCTGCACGGAGGCCGCGGACTGATTCTTTGGGACGACAAGAGCGAGTACGTCGATAAGAGCGGTCAAGTCGAAGAGCGGGGACGTGAAGCCGAAAGCCAGTACAACGAACTGCGGAATGGCCTCGGCGCGCTGCTGATCAATAGCCGCCAACAGGCTGACAGGATCGCGATTCACTATTCGCAGCCGAGCTTGCGAGTCGAGTGGCTGCTCGAAGCGCGGCCGCGCGGCGGCGCCTGGGCCACGCGCTCGGCAAAGGCGGAAAGAACGGATAACAATTTTCTGCGCCTGCGCGAATCCTGGTGCCGGCTGATCGAGGATAGCGGCTTGCAATACAACTTTGTCTCGTACGGCCAGGTGGAGCAAGGCGAGTTGTTGCAAGGCGGCTATCGCGTGTTAGTTCTGCCGCATTCAAGCGCTTTGTCGGCCGCGGAAGCGGCAGCCATTCACGAATTTGTCGAACAGGGAGGGACGGTCATCGCCGATGGCGACCCGGGAGCATTTGACGAGCACGGCCGCCGGCTGCAGCAATCTCAACTGGCAGACCTGTTCACTGGCTCGCTCGAAAATGCAGTCACGGAAAAGTCTTTCGGTCGCGGCAAGGCAATTTACCTGAAAGCGGATCTTCTCGATTACCACCGTGATCGCGTCGTCGGCAAGGGAAGCGAGACACGCAAATTGGTAGCAGGCATTCTCCACGGTGCCGGGATGCGGCCCGCGTTTGCGGTCACCGATCAACAAGGGCGGCCGGTTGCGGGTGTCGAGACTCACCTGTTCCGGAACGGTGCGGTCACCATCGTCGGTCTTCTGAACAACCCGGATCTGCGAATCGACGAACTCGGTCCCCCGGAATTTCGTTCGAACGAGCACTTTGCGCAGCGGCGTTCGCTCAAGCTGACGCTTCCTGAGACTCTGGCGGTGTACGATATCCGCGCAGGCAAATCGCTCGGAGCCCGGCGCGAGATTGCGGTGGATCTTGACCCGTACGAACCGGTCATTTATGCCGTCTGCAGACAACCGTTGCCGGAGATCACCATTGCAGCTCCTACAGAGATCAAGCGTGGCGCAACGGGACGCATCGGAATTTCCGTTGCCGCGACAACTCCCGCTGCGATGCATCTTGTGCACATTGCGGTCAGGGATCCTGCGGGACAAATTGTCCGCTGCTACTCGGGCAATCTTCGCGCGCCGGGAGGCCGGGCGATTTGGGAGCTTCCATTTGCGTACAACGATGCGGCGGGGACCTGGAAGATAGACGTGCGAGATTTGCTGAGCGGCGAGCTCCGAACGGCGGAGATTAACGTACTCTAAGCGCCGGCCGTTATTGGGCCGTCAAGCTGAATTTGATCTCCTGTTCATTGGGTATGACATAGTGCCCGGGTTCTGATCTTAGCTGCAGTGGGACCGATAGCGCCCCGACAGCATGCTCGAGAGTTGTTTCCCGTGCGTTCGCGTAGGGACTGAAGGGATACACCGGCCAATCCAGCGTTGCATTGGGATCCACTTGCAGCGTCCAGCCATGATGGCGAATCCACCCGCCGATTTCAGCGGGCGAAAGATGAATGGAATCAGACGACAGCGAAACCTGCTTCTTTGCAGTTGTCAATGTTTCTCCCGCTTTAAGCACAAGCTGCAAAGTCGCGAATGCTTCCTCTGGCGGCTTGCCTTTCGCATTAATAACAAACCGCAGGTTCAGTTCCTTGTCGGAAGGCGGCTCGACAAAGAGCTCGGAGAAAAAGCTGTTGTATGAAAGCGAGAGCCGGTCCGCGGCGGAATCCATTTGGAGGCGGCTGCTCTGCGGGAGATGAAAAATCTCTCCAGCAATCTTCTCTCGAAATGTCGCAAGCTCCGGCTGATGCTTAGAATTCGCCCCCGTAACGATCAGACCGAGCCGGCTGTGGAACACGCTCAGGCTCGACTGCCGGTCAAGGTAGAACTGGCTTGTGGGCGCCTGCGTGTCAATGATTCCCGAAAGGCACACCACCCAGGGACCGGATTTGCGCATGCTCGCCGGCACTTGCAACTGATGCATGTAACGCTCAGAATCCTGTGGAATCGGCACTCGCGGTCCTTCGTGATAATAAAGCGCGTCCTGCGAGAGGCGGCCGAGCTGCTCCATCGTCAGCTTGCCCGGATCGAAGAAGTCCGTGAGGAATTCGGCGTATCGCCGGCCGTCAGGAAAGTTCGAGAAGGCGAAGTGTGACCACGGACTCACGGCCCAGTAGCGGTTCCGGTCGTTGATCGTTTCGACCGGAGTGCCGTCCGGATATGTGAAGTTCTCGTGGAAGGTCAGCGAGCGACGTAATGCGTCGAGCACGGCCGCGTCCTTGCTGTGCTCTCCATAGACGGCGATCGCGGAAAGCGTGAGATGGTCGTAGCCGGTGGTTGGTCCTCGACGGCTGTGCTCGCCCCAGAAGCCGTCCGGCGTTTGTTCGGTTGTGGCGAAGCGATGCAGGATCGTAGAGCCCAGCTTTACCCACTCCTGCCTTTGGAAAACCAGGCCGGCCAGATAAAGAAGCTCGGCCCACTGGGCGTAGTGATTCGGCGACGTTCCGATGAAGGGAGACTGATACCAGGGGAAGCCGATTCGTTCGGCAGCATCACGCTCCAGGGGAGCGATATTCCCAAGCAGAGCACGTTTCCAACGTTCGCGCCGGGTCTCGTCGAGATCGGTCTCGATGAGCCGGTAGGCTTCGAGCCACATATAGGTGTCCCAGTCGCTGTCCAGGCGCGGAGTAAACGTTCCTTTTTCGTTTTCCGTGGCGAGGAGATCCCCGATCCGCACGGTCAGCGCCAGCATCGCAGGGTCGTGGTAGCGCGTATTAGCAGCATGAGTTTTCGAGTAGAGAACCGCGGGAGCAAGGATCGAATAGCCAAAATGCTTCCAGCCGGCTGTGTTTTCAATAGACTCAAGAGTGGCGTTTGGATCGGCAGCGAACCGGGCTTCGACCTGGCGGGTGCCGGCCTCTATTAGCTCGAAGTATCGTTTTGGCAGGTCGGCCGACAACGCGTCAAGCGACAGAATTGAGAGCCCGATTGCAAACAGTCGGGTCGTTTGCCTGATTGCGAAACGGTTATAGCCGCCCACGCTGCCAAGCCTCAAGAAAGTCCTTGCCGTGATACCGGACGGTCCGGGCATCGACAATCTCGGCGCCGGGCCGCAACTTAGCATCGGGTGTCAGCGCATTCCGGCTCGTATATTCGAACTGGATTGTGACCGGGCCATCCAGACGATACGGGCGAATCTTGCCGATCTTCGCCATGGACGCAGCCGCGCGTTCCCGGATCAACCGCCGGGCCGCTTCGGCCGAAAGCGATATGCAGGTGTAATTATCGATTCCTTCCTTCACTACCGCCGTTTCAGCATCGGGATCGATGTCGTGCAGTTGCGCCGCCGCCGCCTGATCGCCGCTTAAAAAAATCACAGGCGTATTGAACCACCCTGCAAGAGCGGTCCTGGTCTCGATCTCGCCGACGGGCTTCCCGTTCATCAAAAGATTCTGAATGCCGAGCGAGCTGTAGCTGTGGGCCAAGACACCGCCTGGAGTGTTTGCACGAGGATGCTGGCCGACGAAAGCAACCGCAGAGTAATGCCGTTCCAGAAGCATGGTGGACGGCAGTCCTCCCATGATGAGGTGGGCTCGCGAATCGATGGTCAAGGTGGAAAGGGTCGCGCTGCCGTCGTGCCCATCCCAGACAAAGACATCCGTTGCGCCGCCATCGAAAAAGCCGGCAACGGCGCTGTTGATCTCTCCCGTGAGGAGCTGGCGCATCTCGGTATCCTTGGGATCGGTCTGCTCCTGGCGGCAGATTCCGGCAACGCCTTCTGCGTCGGTGATGACAAATACGGTCTTCGGCTGTGCGGAAGCAGCCAGCACGATGACAAAGGCCAAAAGTGCGATTTTCATCGTGCGCCATTCTAACGTAGCTAAAGAGAGGATCTATAATCCGCGCATGGGAAGAAGTGCCAGATGCGCGCTGAGCGCGACGATCATGTTCTCGGGCTGGTTAACGGCGGCCTGCGCGGCGGACCTCCGTCTCGGCATTATCGGTACGGACACGTCACACGTCATTGAGTTCACGAAAATGCTCAATGACTCCAATTCACCGGATCATGTTCCCGGGGCGCGTGTGGTCGCGGCCTTCAAAGGCGGCAGCAGCGAAATGTCCGAGAGTTATAAACGGGTCGACCGGTTCGCGAATGAACTCCGAACCCGATGGAATATCGAGTTCGTATCGGACATCGCGTCGTTATGCCCGAAAGTGGACGGCATCATGTTGGAGAGCGTGGACGGGCGGCAGCACCTGGAGCAGGTGAAACAGGCCGTCGCGTGCGGCAAGCCGTTGTGGATCGACAAGCCGCTTGCCGCATCGCTTGCGGACGCCAAGGAAATCGTGCGCCTGACGCGTGAAGCCGGCACGCCATGGTTCAGCGCTTCGTCACTGCGCTTCAGCCAGATCGCGACGTCGGTCAAAGTGCCGAAGTTGTCGGGCGCTATCGCGTGGGGCGCGGGCCCACTCGGTCCGGGTGATCTGGATCTCGCCTGGTATGCGATCCATACAATCGAACTGTTGTACGCCGTTATGGGGACAGGCTGTGAAGAGGTCACACGCATTCATACGGACGCGTCGGACGTCATCATTGGCAAGTGGCGCGGCGGGCGAATTGGCGAAGTTCATGCTCTGCGGCCCGACCGCGATTACGGAGCGCTGGTATTTCACGAAAACGGGTTCGTCACTTCGCCTCCAAAGGCGGAGGACAGTTACCGTCCTCTGGTAGTCGAAATCGTGCGCTTCTTCGAGACGAAGAAACCGCCGGTGCCTAACGCGGAAACGCTCGAGACGATAGAATTCATGGACGCGGCATCCCGCAGTATGAGGGCGAACGGCGTGCCTGCCCGATTGCGGTGAGTATCCGCGGTCTTAGGGAGATCTTGGAGGTGTCAATGAAGCGAAGAGACTTCGTCGCCGGCGCAGCGCTCGCGGCCGGCGCTCGGTTGATGGCGAGACCAGCTGATGTAGCGGCGAGCGATCGAATCCGTGTGGCGGTCATCGGAATGGGCATCCGGGGCCGGCAGCATATGCAGTTGCTAACAAAAATTCCTGGCGTGGAGGTGGCGGCATTCTGCGACCCGGATGAAACTCGTCTGCAAGAGAAATGCAAGGAGTTCGAGCAAATCACCGGAAAGAAGCCGCGGCTCGAGCAGGACCTGCGTCGTGTGCTCGACGACCATGGCATTGACGCGGTCACGATTGCTACCTGTAATCACTGGCATGCCCTTGCCACTATTTGGGCCTGTCAGGCCGGCAAGCACGTTTACGTGGAGAAACCTGTTTGTCACGACCTGTTTGAGGGAAGCCAAATGGTTGCGGCTTCGCGCCGGTACAACAAACTCGTGCAGGGCGGAACCCAAAGACGATCCAGTGGCTATGTGCAACGCGCGATTCAGGCGCTGCATGGAGGCGTGATTGGCGATGTCTACATGGCGCGCTGTATTCATTACCAACGACGCGATGCCCTACCGTTCAGAACGGCGGAGGACCCACCCAGCACGCTTGACTGGAATCTGTGGGTGGGACCCGGGCCCATGAGGTCATTCAATCGAAATCTTGTCCACTACAACTGGCATTGGTTTTGGGATTACGGAAGCGGAGAGCTTGGCAATAACGGGATTCACTATATCGATATCGCGCGCTGGGGATTGAACCGCCGGCTACCCTCTTACATTTCTTCGAACGGCGGCCGCTTTGGCTACCGGGATCAAGCCGAGACTCCAAACACGCAGTTAACGACCTACCGCTTCGAAGATGGGACCGAGCTCATCGCAGAAATTCGCGGCCGTTTCACCAATGCCGAGGGCGATGTGACTTCGGGTCTCATGTTTTATGGCTCGAAGGGATACATGATCTCAGACCATAAGAACGATGGTCATTTTTACGTGTACCTTGACGGGAAGAGCACGCCCGAGCTTGATCTCGGCACAGTGAGCGGTTTGGACCCGACTGTAGACGATGAGGTCTATCATTTTCAGAACTTCTTCGACGCCGTGCGGGCCAATAAGCGCGAGATGCTCGCCGCCGAGATCGAGCAGACATTTCTTTCATCGGCGTATTGCTTGTTAGGGAATATTTCGTATCGGACCAGGAAGGAGCTGCACTTCGATCCCCAAAGCCGGCGCTTCACAAATGATTCCGAAGCAAACGAGTTCGTAAAGGCGCGTTACCGGGCGCCATTTGTCGTTCCCGATGCGGTGTGAATAGCGGGGGAGAGTTGCCGGTAATCAAGTGGCTTTTCGGTTTCTGCCTATGCAGTTTGATCGGAGCGGCCTATGCCTCCGGTCCGAGCCCGCTCACTCCGCTGGCGCATACCATTTCCCAACAGGTCGACTCCAACCGCGCAATGGAGACGATGAAACGCGCCTATGCGACCGACCACTGGTTTACTTTCCCGAAGTTCGAGGAAACAGCGCTCTATCTCAAAGGACGCCTGGAGGAGAGCGGCCTCCGCGACGTCGAGATAGGCGGCGGAAAGGCCGATGGCAAGACCCAAGTCGGATACTGGACGATGCCATTGGCCTGGGATGCCCGGAGCGCCACCTTGGAGGTAACAGCGCCTGAACATATTTTGCTTTGCGATTACCGCGCGGTTCCCACGTCGCTCGGTATGTGGAGCGGCTCTACGCCGAAGGACGGTGTTACGGCAGAGTTGGTCGATATCAAGAAGACGCCATGGACCCAAGTGGCGGGAAAACTCGTTCTGACAGACAAGAACTCGGCCGGATACAAAAACGAGCTGGTGAAGTATCATGCGCTCGGAGCCGTAAACGGGTTTAGCGAGAATCCGGCCCTGCAAGACGGCCGTCAATGGGTGAATGCGTGGGGAGACAGCGGTTGGGGTTTCACGGCAAAGAGCACCCCGCTCCTGTCGTTTTCCATCACGCCGCGTCAGGCCCGGCATCTGCGGGAACTTCTTGGCCGGGGCCAGAAGGTGATGGTTCACGCATTTGCCGACACCCGGTACTATGAAGGCCGGTACCCATGGATCACGGGCGTTTTGCCCGGACGGAATCCGGATCAGGAAGTGCTGGTGCTCGGGCACACCTCGGAGCAGGGCGCGGAGGACAACGCAACCGGCGTCGCGGCCATGGTGGAAGCCATGAACACACTCTCGCGATTGGTTGAAAGCGGCAAGCTCCCGCGTCCAGAGCGAACCATTCGCGTTCTTCTCATGCCCGAGTTGTATGGCTCATTGAGCTATCTGTCGGAGCATCCCGAACGGGCGAAGCGTACGGTGGCAGCTATGACAGTGGACACACCGGCAGCTTCCTATGATCTCGCCGGAACCGAGTACACGCTCTACTTGAATCCGCACGTGGCTATGTCTTACACGGACGCGCTGATCTTGCGCGTCGCGGCAGAATGCCTTCCGCCGGGCCGCCCGTGGCACTGGCACGAGTTCATGCCGGGCACCGATTCCTATCTCGGCGATCCGACCATCGGCATTCCGGACGTCTGGCCCTACAGCGGCACGGGAGTTGAGACCCACCACAACAGCGAAGACAAACCGGAAACAGTGGACGCGCGATCACTGCGAGATCTGACGGCGATGATTGCAACGTATCTGTACTTCAACGCGACAGCTGGAGAGAAGGAGGCGCCCTGGCTGGAGCAGACTACGCTGGAGCAGAGTTTTCAGCGGATCGAATCCGCGGCTTCAGTTGCGATCGACAGCGTCCTTTCGGGCGACGCCGGGCGTGGCAGTTACGGGCTGGAGCGGGTTTCTTATTTTGCCGAGCGAGGAAAGGAAGCTGTGCTGTCTGCGTTGCGAGTGGTTCCCGCCGGCCGCCGCGAGCACGTCGAGCAACAGATGCACCCCGTACTTGCGAATATCGATGCATTCCGCGATCTCGAACTCGCGCGGTTACGCCAGGCCGGTGCGAAACCCACGCCTGCGAAGCCGATGCCGGATGCCGAGAAGATCATCGTGCGGAGGAAGAGAATGGGCACTCTGCCGCTCGACGATCTGCCCCAGGATCAGTGGGAAGGCTATCCGTCGGGCGCGTGGGATACGGTCGCAACCATTGCCCTGTACTGGTGCGACGGTAAACGCAATCTGGCTCAGGTCATTCACCTGACCGAGATGGAGCTCGGCCCTACCCATTTGGATTACGTCGGATACTTCCGCTTTCTCGAACGGCACGGCTATGTGGAGTTTGAGAAGTAGTGTGATCGGTACGCGTGCAAACGGCACTGGATATCAGATGGCAATCAATTGAAGCCCGGGAGCGATCCGGCTGAGATCGCCGGCGTCGCTGGTGATCACCGCCTGCCCGGCCCTCTGTGCGCACACAACCACATGAGCATCGGCAATATCGACTGTTGCCGTTCGTGCCAACAGAAGGCCGACCATCGTCGCATCCGGTCCATCGAGCGCCATAAGATCGGTACCTGCCTGCCGAATCAGGCGAGATAGGAGAGCCTGCCTGGCAGGATTCCGAATGGCCTGTGCCAAGGCGGTTGCCGGAATTGTAATGCGCATCCCGCGCTCTTTCGCTCGTGCAATCAGGGTAAGTACACGGCGATCCTTGCGGTCCAGTGCTATCAGCCCACCTGCATCGAAGGTGATGCCACTCATGCAGCATTCCGCTTTCTGGAACGTTTCTTGTGCGCCTGTGGAGAGAGAAGTGCGTCCGCCCATGCGCGCTCCTTCTTCGTTAGCGGGCCGCCTGTTTCTATGATTGCGTCCCCGAGCAGTTCCCTCCATCCCGCCGCATCGTAAAGTGCGATACCGACGGCATGCTGGATGAACCCAGATACACTGGCTGCCTCTCCAGCGGCAACCAGCGCGCGAATTTCTTCGATCTGTTCGTTCTGAAGGGTGATGGTAATCTTCGCCGTTGCCATACCATTTACCATACACCCGATTGGCTGTTCCGCCTCGCCGAGTAACGACCCCAATGACGCTGCTAAAACCGCATAGCCCGCTTGCGGCAGAGGAACAAAGCTATTGACACAGGTAAGGTTATCGGATACGCTCAAGCAAAACTATCGCTCGCAGTTCTACGGGGGCGGCGTGAAAACATATTCTTTTTTGCCAACTGTCAGGAAGTCCCTAGCTGTTCTGATTTTCGCGGTTTCGGCGGTTGTGCCTGTAGCTGCCCAGAGTGGTCTCGGCACTGTTCACGGCACGGTCCAAGATTCCAGCAAAGCCCTGCTGCCCAATAGTAAGGTAACGCTCACGAATACCGCGACCGGTGTCGCTCAAGAAGGCACTACCAACTCCGCGGGCGTTTACTATTTCAGCAACGTTCAGATCGGGCCATATGAACTTGTCTTTGAGGCGCGCGGTTTCAAGAAGTGGGTTGGGACGCTAAATGTCCAGGCAGGGCAGAGCGTGGATATCGATCCAGTGATGGAGGTCGGCAGCGTACAGACCACCGTCGATGTGTCGGGAGCATCGCCCGTCGTCGCTACGGAAGGCGCTCAGGTAAGTGATGTCAAAGATGCGCTCAGCATTCACGATTTGCCGTTAAACGGTCGCCAGATTTCGAACCTCTTCAACTTGACCCCGGGCGTGGAGGGTGGCGGCAATCCGCGGACGAACGGCATGAAAGTGGGATCGACGGAGATGAATCTGGACGGGATGTCGTATGTCGATCGGTTCGGCGGAGGCATCTCTCGGGTGCAACCGGGCCTCGACACTGTTCAGGAGTTCAGTATCGAGACCGCCGGCTCGGGGGCACAGTTTTCACGCCCGGCGACGATCCAGCTAGTCACGAGGAGTGGCACCAACGAGATACATGGGGCCTTGTTCGAAACGTTTCGCAACAACGCCGACGGTCTCCGGGCCCGGCAGCGCCAGGACGGGGATACCTCTGCCAAACTCATCCGGAACGAGTTCGGCGGATGGGCGGGCGGGCCGGTGTGGATTCCGAAACTCTACAACGGTAAGAACAAAACCTTCTGGTTTTTCGACTGGGAAGCAATGCGCCAGCGCCAGCAATTATTTGCCACAACCGGCGTCGCGACACCAGCGATGTGGAATGGGGATCTGAGCAATATCACCGATTTTAATGGCAACGCATATACAATCTACGATCCGCTGACGACGAGTGGACCGGACGGCGTGCGTCAACCGTTCCCAAACAATGTCATTCCCACCAATCGCCTAAATCCAGTCGCGGGCGTAATGCAGAGTATATCGCCGGTGCCAAACTTGCCCGGCAATCCTTGGATCGACCAGAACTTCGCGGCTTTCTATCCCATTGTCACGAATCAACACACGTGGACAATCAAGATCGATCAGAACTTTTCAGATAAAGACAGTTTGTCGGGGCGATTTACGCAATCTCCCTATTTCAATGCACAATATGGAGGAAAGTACGGCTTTCCTCCTCCGGGCTGCACGAACTGCGGTGGAACCGGAGAAAGTGACTACTCGGTTTTTTCCACCTATCTCCGCTGGAATCACATCTTTTCGCCGACATTCTTCAATGAGCTGCAACTCTCAGGTTTCCGGTCAGCAACTCACTATGGAACTCTGGGCGACAGCACGAACTGGGCAAACAAACTCGGATTTCCGAATCCTTTCGGCGTTTCCGGTTGGCCCACGATCTATGCTGCCGGGTCGGGCGACCCGTTTAGCAATATGTTTTATTACGGCGGTTGGGACGGCGACAACAATCACAATCAGAACCTGACCGCATATGAGATCGATGACAACGTGACATGGGTTAAGGGGAAGCACACTGTCAAATTCGGATTCAAAGGCAGGCAGGAATATAACAACATCCGGGAGTTGCAACAGGCGGAAGGTTCGCACAGTTTCTACGCGAATTGGACTGCACTATACGATCCAGCCGCTCAGGCTGCTGTTCCCTTTACCGGAACAGGTTACGCGGAAATGCTGTTAGGCCTGCCCACGGCGCTCCGAAATCAATACAACCGCGGGTACTTCTACTTCCAACAGAAAGAACTGGGCCTTTATGCTGATGACACCTGGAAGCTTACCCCCAAGTTGACCATAAGTGCCGGTCTTCGCTGGGATCACTGGACGCCGTATCACGAGAAACAAGACCGGCTGGTGAATCTGGACCCCAACAACTATCCGGGCTTTACGGTGATCAGTCCCCACAACACGACAATTGAAAGCTTGCCTAACATTCCGTCCGGTGTGCTGGCGTCCTGGGCAGCGCGCGGCTTGACGTGGGTCACCGCCGACCAAGCTCATTTCCCCGGCGCGCTGATTCCAGACTATTGGAGGGACTTCAGCCCGAGGGCCGCAGTGGCTTACCAAATTAGCAACAAATGGGTGGTTCGCGGCGGCTACGGCATGTATTACTGGCCCATGCCGCTGTCTCAAATTCTTCAGGCGTCGCGAACCAATCCGCCGCTGAACCTGGGCTTCGTAAATCACCGGGATGACTTAAATGGCGCATTTCCGGAGCGAGCGCTCCTCATAGCGCCTCAGAATGACGATTTTATGCCGAATGTGAACGTGGACGTTACCGGCATAGCAGGAATCAGCAGCAATTCCCAAGGGTTTTTCGGCTTTGACCCGCATAACTGGGCCGACGACAGGATGCAACAGTGGACCTTTACAATCGAGCACGAGCTGATGAAGAACACGGCGCTTCGTCTCAGCTATATCGGTACGCACGGAAGCAATCTGGAGCAGCGGCTGGCTTGGAACACGGCAGAGGCGGCTCTCAATTACGAAACGCGAACCGGCTTGGCCATTGAGCCGGGCGGTGCCGGTACAGATCTGCGGCGTCCCAACCCGAACTGGAACGGGACTACTGAATCCCACGTTGGCTATTCAAACTCAAATTCTTTGCAGGCCGAAGTCCAGCGCCGTTTTAGTGGCGGACTGGCGTTCCAATTTTTTTATACGTACAACCATGCCATCACTACGAGCGATGAAAGCGGATTCGGGGACGGAGCGGGGGGTGCGCTGGTTCCACAAAATCAGACGCTCCGAGGAGAGCCGGATCTCACCTTGAATGAGCGGCTGAAGCTTGTATACGCGAATTCGGCTCTGGTCCCGCCGCAGCGAATTACATGGAATGCCATTTACGAACTTCCGTTCGGCAAAGGCAAGAAATTTGCCGGCAATGTCTCCAAACCCCTCGATTTGTTGGTGGGCGGCTGGCAACTCGCCTTTCTGGGCACGTGGGCAAACGGTAACTGGATGGGCGTGAACCAGAGTAATTCGTATCAACCCAGTAACTCCGAGTATCTGTTCGGCAACCCCGTGCTTGACTCGAGCCAGCGGCTAAACATGAACATCTTCGGGAAGAATCAAAAGTTGTGGTTTGCGGGTGATTTCGACCCCACTCAGGCAACGGATGTCGATCTCGCCGCGCTCGAACACCTCGTTCCGGCGGACCGTTCACAGCGCACGCTACGGCCCATCGGCTCGGACTTCAGCAACCGGGTGCCGGTTCAACTGGCCGATGGAACGGTCCGGCCGACCAGCATCACGGACTTGTTTACCTGGAATCCACAGAACTTCATGCTGAGTCCCGGTAATTGGAACGAAGATTTCTCCGTTTTCAAATATTTCAACTTCGCGGAAAGGTTGAGGCTGCGATTCACCGCCGACTTCTTCAATGTCTTCAACCATCCGGTTGACTACTTGGCTGGTACCGGCCAGCAGGACTTGAACAAGAATACTGGTCTGCTGGATCTGAGCCGGCAGGTGAACGATCCGCGCATCATCCAGTTTTCGCTAAGGCTGGAGTTTTAGAAAGAACTGTCTCGCTGTTAAGCGAGTGCGCGAAAATAGCACTCTGCGGTTCTCTTATCTTTTCGTACTCCTCAGTCCGCTCATTGTGCTAGTCGGCTGTAAAAAGCCGCAGGCCCGCTCTACATCTCCGGCCGCACCATTCAAGCTGTATCGTTTTGACGACCAGTTGTCTTCCGCAAAAATTGCGGCATCTTCGATGGGTTCTTCGGCCGAGGCGGCCGAGCCCGTTATCTGGCATAATTTTTTCTCCGAGGACGACATTACCTGGACTTTGTTCCGCGGCCGGATGGGGTATCGGCATGGAGATCTTGTCTTGAAGGGCGAGAATAATACCCCGGTAATCATGTCGCCTCCCAAATCGGTTATTCCCTGGGGTCTTTACCAAACCGTCATGATCCGTATGCTGGCGGAAGGCGGCCATGAGATCAAGATCAAAATCGGCGATCACGAGTTCAGACATAAGCTCGGAGCGCCTAATTTGTACAACGTCTATCGCTTCGAAATCAACATCCCTACGCCTTTGGGCAACGAACCGCTACTCATCATGCCTACCGATGGATTAAATGATCTCGTAGCCATCAGCTCGATTCAACTGGTTCCTCGCAAAGCAGAGTTCCCACAGACGGCTGGGCGTCAAATGATCGGTAAACGCGAGGAGTATCGGAACGCGATTTACGTGCACTCCCCTTCCTCACTCGCTTATCAGGTCACTGTTCCGAGCGGCGGACAGTTGTCCTTCGGCATGGGCATTACTGAAAAAAACCATCCCATAACGTTTCGCATCCTGGCCAATGGGTCTAAAGAGCTCTATTCCAGAACCATCTCGGATCCCAATCTCTGGGAAGACTCCAGGCTGGATCTTTCCTCGTATGCGGGCGGAAACGTGACGCTTGTTTTCCAGACGGTCTCTACGATGCAAGGTGCCGTGGGCTTGTGGGCCAATCCGCTGCTTACTAGCGGCGCCGGTCACAAACAACGGCCAAACGTATTGATTTATATGATCGACACTCTGCGGCCCGACCACACAAGCCTATATGGGTACGCTCGCGACACCACACCATTTCTCAAGAAGCTGGGTACGCAAGGGCTGGTCTTCGACGATTGCCTGGAGCCGGCAACGTGGACGAAGCCGTCCGTTGCATCGCTTTTGACATCGCTTTACTCCTTCACGCACGGAATCGCACACGATGACGATACGATTCCCGAAAGAGCGGCTACGCTGGCCCAGCAGTTGCGTGCCGCCGGATACGTAACCGCCAGTGTTCTAACTAACCCGCTGGCGGGCAGGATCTCGGGACTGCAGCGCGGATTTGATTACGTATCTGAATGGCAAGCCGTGGGTCGGTACCTGACACCTGATGATCGTGCTACGGATTCGGCAGCGCTCAACAAAACTCTCCTTCCGTGGCTGGAACAGCATCGTGATGAGCCATTCTTCGTGTACGCGCACACGACCGATCCACATGCGCCTTACCAGCCTCCAGCCGACTGTGAACGAACGTTTGCCAACCCTGCGGAGACTGCCCAGTTCGATCGCGACTTCGTAAAGCTGAAAGAGATAGCGCTGAGCCGTGGCGGCGGCTTTGGAGTGAGTCGCGCTTTGTGCGCTCGAGCGGGCATCGATCCCGGGCGGTTTATTCAACGCGCGATCGACCGTTATGACGGAGAGATCCTGCATAATGACCGGAGTTTCGAACAATTGGCCGCGAAGCTAAAGCAACTGGGTATTCTGGACAATACCTTGATCATCGTTGTCTCCGATCACGGAGAGGAGTTTTGGGAACATGGTTGGACGGGGCACGGTCAGTCGCTCTACCGGGAGCTGGCTCACGGCGTGTTGCTGATGTGGAATCCAAGTTTGATTCCTAGGCCGCGAAGAGTCGCGGAAACGGTCCAGCTGATTGATGTAATGCCCACAGTGCTCGATCTGATCGGAATCAAGACTCCAGATGTAGTTCAGGGACAGAGTCTGGCACCTTTCGTGAGGGGTCAACCATTCCGAAGACGCGGACTCTTGATTACGTCGCGGTTTGCTCATCCCTACGGCCAAAGCGGAGAACTCATTCCTGAGGACCACATTGATTCGATGGCCCTGCTGAATGCTAACTGGAAGCTCATCTATCGCCCGAGGGGCAATGTTGTAGGGCTGAATAAGGTAGAGCTGTACGATCGGCAAACGGATTCCCCGGAAACCCGGAATATCGCTGCGCAGCATTCTGTCGAAGTCGATCGGATGACGAAAGAAATGACCAATTGGATGGACACGCAGAAACAGATCCGGTCGGTTCTTGGCCGGGGAACGAAAGCCGCACTCGACCAACGGACTTTGGACCAATTGCGAAGCCTTGGATACCTGGGTGGAAGGCAATAGAACTCAGGGATGCGACGCTTTGCCCTTCTGTTCCTCTTGGCTGTTGTGGGGCGGGATGGTACCCTGCGCGCCGCTTGGCCCCCGCCGCCGATAAAAGCAAAGGCTTTCACGATAATTCGCTTCGATGATGCATTCAAGCCTTCCGCAGCCGCATTATCAGCAGCAGCTCCGGCGGGTGCGTCTATAGCTGACCCGATCGTCTGGCACAATTTCCTTTCCGAGGACGACATCACCTGGAATCTGTTGCGCGGGAGAATCGGGTACCGCAAAGGTGATCTGATCGTCAAAGGCGAAGGCAGTACGCCTGTGGTTGTCTCGCCCAGCGCGCAGCCGATCGACTGGAATCTGTACGAGGCCGTGGTGATCCGGATGCTCGCCGAAGGCGGCCAGGAAATCAAGATCAAGATCGGCGAGTCTGAGTTTCGAAAGCCCATCGGACCGTTGCGTGAATATCACGATTACCGTTTCGACGTACACGTGGGCGGAGTGAAGGGCAGCCGTCCCCTGGCGATCATGCCGACCGACAGCCTGACTGATCTCGTGGCCATCCAATCGATCACACTGGTTCCCCGAAAGACCGTTTTCCCGGCGACCGAAGGGAAACTGAACATGGGAAAGAAAGACGACTACCGGAACGTAATCTATGCCCGCTCGCCGTCCTCCCTGGCCTTCGATATCCCGGTTCCGGCCAATGCCGAATTGCATTTTGGAATGGGTGTTATGGCGAGCGATTCTCCGGTCACTTTTCATGTCCTCGAGCAAGGATCGTCAAAAGAACTCTATTCCAAGACGGTCTCAAACGCTGAAGCTTGGGAAGACGGCGAGGCAGATCTTTCGCCCTATGTTGGCAGGAACCTGAAACTTGTGTTTCGTACCGAGGCCCGCAACGGCGCGGTGGGTTTGTGGGCGAATCCCCTGATAACCACACGCGCACTAAAAGCGCGGCCAAATGTTCTGATCTACATGATCGACACGCTGCGGGCGGATCACGCCAACCTGTATGGATACAAGCGCGACACGACACCGTTCTTAAAGAAGCTGGGGGCTGCGGGGGTTGTTTTTGACGATTGCCAGGCTCAGGCAACTTGGACGAAGCCCTCAACTGCGTCACTTCTTACATCGCTGTATTCCTACACGCACGGCATCTTTCATGATTACGACACGATTCCCAAGGGCGCGGCGACCTTGGCCGAGGAACTCCGCAAAGCCGGATACGTTACGGCGGAGATCACCGCGAGTCCGTGGGCCGGGAAAATCACCGGGCTTCAACGAGGCTTCGACTACGATATGGAGTTTCCGGTCGTGCAGCGGCGCCGGACGGACGCGGCGGACCGCGGAACCGATTCGGCAGCTCTAAACAGAGTCTTGTTCCCGTGGCTTGACCAGCATCACGACGAGCCATTCTTTCTGTATGCTCACGCCACTGATCCGCATGCGCCATACCGTCCGCCCGCAGTATTTGAGGAGAAGTTTGCCAATCCCGCGGAGACTGCCGAATTCAATCGCGACTACGCGAGGCTGCGGGACAAGGGCCAGTATGGCGGCGGTACCGTGGTCAGCCGCGCCGGTTGCGAGCGAGATGGCATCGATCCTGACAAGTTCATTCGGCAAGCAATTGATCGCTACGATGGCGAGATACTGCACAACGACAAGAGCCTCGAGCTGCTTGCCGGCAAGTTGAAGCAGCTCGGAATTTTGGAGAGCACCTTGATTGTTGTGGTTTCGGATCATGGTGAAGAGTTCTGGGAACATGGCTGGACCGCGCACGGCCAGTCGCTGTATCAGGAGCTTGCTCACTGTGTCTTCCTGATGTGGAATCCGAAGCTGCTCCCCGCGCCGAGACGCGTTACGGAACCCGTGCAGTTGATCGACGTAATGCCGACTATTCTTGAGCTGCTCGGACTCAAACCTCCGGACGTGGTACAGGGCCAGAGCCTTGTAACTTTGACCCAGGGCCGCCCGTTTCACCGCCACAATCCCGTGATGAGTTCACGCCTTGCAAGTGCCCAGGCCAAACCTGACGGACCGGTACCGGAAAACAGGATTAACACCTTCGCCGTGATCGAACCAAGCTGGAAACTGATCTACCGTGAGAAAGGCAGAGAAGTCGGGCTTAACCGGGTCGAGCTTTACGATCGCCGCACCGATCGCGCCGAGACGAAGAATATCGCGGCCGGACATCCGGATGATGTGGAGCGAATGATGACTGAGCTCGGTAAATGGCTGGAAGCGCAGAAGCAGATTCGAACTGTCCTCGGAAAGGGCGAACGATCGACTTTGGACGAAAAAACCCTCGAGCAACTACGCAGCCTGGGCTATATCGGCGGAACGCAATGAATCAGGTATGAGGCAGCGGCTGCCGATCTCCTTATACATATAATCGCCTCGATGAACCTTCTCTCTTCCTCTCAAAAGAAGCCTAGCCGGCGTTCGCTGATTAAAGGACTGGCAGGCCTGGCCGCGGCAGGCGCCTTTTCTGCCGATGCGCAATCTGTTGCGGCTCGCGACTGGTCGGGCACTCAGCCGGTACGGTACCCCGATCCGGATGTTATCTCTATCGAAAAAGAATTCGGTAAATACCGGATTGGCACCGCAACAATTGAGCGGATCTGCACAGGTTTTCGGTGGGCGGAGGGCCCTGCCTGGAACGGAGCCGGCAACTACCTGGTGTGGAGCGATATCCCGAATAACCGGCAGATGCGATGGCTCGAAGAAGACGGTCACGTGGACGTGTTTCGCAAGCCGTCAAATTTCAGCAACGGCAATACGTTTGATTGGCAAGGGCGCCAGCTCAGTTGCGAGCATCAGACGCGACGCCTCGTTCGATATGACCAAACCGGTGAAGTTACGGTTCTGGCCGAAAAATTCAATGGCAAGCGACTGAACGGGCCGAACGATGTAATCGTGCACCCGAACGGCGATATCTGGTTCACGGATCCCGGTTACGGAGGACTGAGTATCTACGAGGGAGGCAAATTTGCGCTCGAATTGAAGGAAGCCGTTTACCGGCTGGACGGAAAGACCGGTCACCTCGAGATCGCAACGGATGAATTGTTCAAACCCAATGGATTATGTTTCTCGCCCGATTTGAAGAAACTTTATATTTGCGATACAGGAGCGACACATTATACGAATGCTCCGAGAGAGATTCGCGTTTATGACATCGATGGCACGAAACTGCGGAATTCCAGGCAATTCCTGTCTACGACGTGGGACAACTATATGGGTTTTGCTGACGGAATTCGGGCCGATACCGACGGAAACATTTGGGCGGCAATTGGACAAGGCGCAAATGGACCAGGTTCCGCCAAGGCCGACGGGGATGGCGTCTATGCGATTTCACCCCAAGGCGTGAAAATCGGCAAGATCTTACTTCCGGAGATCTGCGCGAATGTCTGCTTTGGCAGCACCCGGCGGAATCGTCTCTTTATGGCCGCAAGCCAGTCGATTTATTCACTCTATGTAGATGTAAAGGGTGCGCATATTGCGTAAGCAGATCCGCTGGCTAGCGATGACATCACACGCCTGTATTGCGGCTGCAGCGATCTTCGCAGTGCGCCTTACCGCGCAAACTCCTGCAGTGCAACTGTGGGCGATCAGTGACGGTCTGCGGGTCAACCCCGTTACGGGCCAGATTTATGAACAGCGCCCGGATATTCACGAGGACTACCCGACCGGCGATTTTCGTATTAAGAACTCGGTGTGGGACGCTTCATCCAAAACCGTCTCCTTGAAAGCTGCGCGAAATGAGTTTGTGGCGTTTCAGGTGATCGTGGAAACACCGGAATCTGCCACGGAGGTCAACGTAAATTTTGGCGGGCTCAGCGGGCCGAACGGCACGCGCATCGACGGCCGATATGCAGTCGTATTCAAGGAGTGGTACGTTCACGTCCGCCGTCCGACCAGCGGTTACGAGCGCAGTTCACTCGGCCCTGGTTGGTATCCCGACGCTCTCCTTCCGCAGCGGCGCGGACATCTGGAGAGCGGTTTCCCGTTCTCCATTCCCGACCTCTACAACAATATTCCGGATCAGAAGGATCAGGCCCTATGGGTCGACCTCTTCGTACCTTATAACCGCAATGCTGCGCCGCCGGGCCGTTACACGGGTGACATGGTTGTGTCCTGGAAGGGTGGTCACGACAGCATTCATGTGGCCCTGGATGTTTGGGGGTTCGCGCTGCCGCAGGAAAATCACATCTCCGGCGACATCTGGAATGGCTCCATGCGCGAAATGCCGCCTGACGAAGAACTCGCCTATTACCAGTTAGCGCGCCAGCATCGCTTCCTGCCGCTGGTGTACGCCTACCGGCCCAAGCTGAAAATCAGGAACACAACCTTGACTATGGACTGGACGGATTACGACCGACGGCTCGCTCCCTATCTCGATGGCTCGGCGTTCACGGAGGCCCGCGGTTACTGGGGGCCTGGTTATGGATTGCCGATCGACCACGTCATGCTCCCGTTTAACAACGAAAAGGGAGGTGACGACAGCAGCGTCTGGCCGATGGCTTTGCCGAATGGCCGCCGCACGCCTGAATACGAAGCCGTATGGAAGGAAGCCGGGCGTCAGATCCGCAATCACTTCGATGCAAATCCGCGCTGGCGCAACATCACGAAAATCGCGTTTCTCGACGGCCTGGATGAATCCTACAACGAACCCGCGTACGAGAAGATGCTGTATTACGGCAAGCTGCTGCACGACGCCATGGGCCGCGGGTGGTTCAAGTACCGCGTAGATGGCGGCTATTCGCGGCCTGTGATGGAACGGCTCTCGAAAGAGGTGGAGCTATGGGTGTGCCACACCGAAGACTTCGATATTGACGATGTCCAATACTTCCGTAGGAAGGGCGTCAGCACGTGGTTTTATGGACCCATGATTTATGAGCAGAAGAAGAATGGCGGCTGCGGCTCGAATACATTTATCGATCTCGATTTATTGATAAATCGCGGCATCGGGTGGGTGGCATGGAAATACCAAGCCGGTTGGGTGGAATGGGAATTCGATTGGAATGCGTACGCGGCCTGGTACGAGGCGGAGAACTACAAAGATACCCTCGACCGCATTTACAACGGTTCGGGCCAACTGATCTATCGCGGCGTCGTGATGAATTATAAGCAGCCTATCCCGAGCATTCGTCTAAAAGCGCAGCGCAGAGGGTTGCAAGACTATGAGTATTTTTGGCTTCTGGCTCAGAAAAGTGGGGAAGAAGCAACTGACGGGCTCGTGAACAGCATCGTCTATAAACGTCCCTTCGGTAAACGCGCCATGCTGGACGTGGAAATCTGGAAGAACAATCCGGAGGAATGGGACAGGGTCCGCGTCGCAGTAGGAGAGCGGCTCGCGGAACAGCGTTGACGAGGTCCGTTTACCGTTTCTTTCTTACCAGCCGCCGGGCTTTTCTCACGACGCCCGGATCTGCCGCGAAAGCTTCCGTTACAAGGCCTTCCTGCTGGTCGTGATGAACTTTATGAGCACCGGCCGCCGGGCTCGCTGCCGTAGGCCTGCCCACGTACCGAAGCTGCCTTTTCATCGGACCGCTACTTCCGCCCGGATCGATAATCGGCTGCATCTGCTCTTCAACGTGATACCAGGCGCCCATGTTCTCAGGCTCTTCCTGAACCCAGAACAACTCGGCGTTATCCGAATAGCGACGCAGAATATCTGTCAGGCGCTGCAGGGGGAAGGGGTAGAGCTGCTCCAAGCGGATAATAGCAACGTCGCTGCGTCCGAGCTCTTCCCGTTTGTGGATCAGATCGTAGTACACCTTGCCGGAGCACAACAGAATTCTGCGAACCTGGCTTCCGACATACTGCGAATCCCCGATTACCTCCTGGAACGCTCCGCTGGTTAGGTCTTCCAGTCGCGAGGCCGCCTTGGGATAGCGCAGCAGGAACTTCGGCGTAAAGATGATCAGCGGCTTGCGCACTCCTCGGCGATCGGCGCCCCCGTACATTTGCCTCCGAAGGAGGTGAAAGTACTGCGCGGGCGTTGTGCAGTTGCACACCTGGATGTTGTTTTCGGCGCAGAGCTGGAGGAAGCGCTCAATGCGCGCGCTCGAATGCTCAGGTCCCTGGCCCTCCAAGCCGTGCGGGAGCAGCAGAACCAGCCCGCTTGGCTGGTTCCATTTCACTTCGGCTGAAACGACGAACTGGTCGATGATGATCTGCGCGCCATTTACGAAATCCCCGAACTGTGCTTCCCACATGACCAGCGTCAGCGGATCCGCCACGCTGTAGCCGAACTCGAAGCCCATAGCGGCGAATTCGCTTAACAGGCTATCCACCACCTCGAACTTGGCCTGCTTCGGATCGAGGTGTTTCAGGGGAATGTAGCTTTCGCCGGTCTCATGATCGCTGAATTCGAGATGACGCTGCGTGAATGTGCCGCGCGAAACATCTTCGCCCGCCAAACGAACCGGCGTCCCCTCCAGCACAAGGCTTCCGAAGGCCAGGGTCTCTGCAAAGCCCCAATCGATCGGCGCCCCCTTCAGCGCGTCGCGGCGCTTGTCGAACAGAGATTTCAGCTTCGGATGCAAATGAAACTCGTCGGGCAGCGTCGCGCACTTCTCGATGACCTTTGCCAGCGTGTTGTAATCGGCGGCAGTAGAAGGAATCGGCTGAGCAATCTCGTCGGCGGGCACCTCGGCAAATTCTTCGATTACGAACTGCTCGCGGTGTTTCTTCGCTTCGTCGTAAGTCTGATTCAACCGGTCATGCACCTGGCTGCGGAGACCGTTGACGTAGTCCTGCGTCACGAACTTTTCACGGACCAGCCTCTCCGAATACTGCGTTGCAACGGTCGGCGTGTTTTTGATCTTGCGGTACATCACCGGTTGCGTGTAGCTCGGATCGTCAGCCTCGTTATGTCCCTGCCGCCGGTATCCGATGACATCGACCACCAAATCCCGCTTGAATCGCTGGCGATATTCGTAGGCGATCTGCGCAACACGGATGCACGCTTCCGGATCGTCGGCATTGACGTGGAAGATCGGCGCCTGCACCGAAAGAGCAACGTCCGTTGAGTAGACGCTTGACCTGCCTTCCAGCGGATTGGTCGTAAATCCGATCTGGTTATTCGTTACGACATGAACCGTGCCGCCCGTCTTGTAGCCTTCGAGCTGCGAAAGCTGCAAGACTTCAGCAACGACGCCCTGACCGATGAACGCAGCGTCGCCATGAATCAGAATCGGGATCACCCGCTCTCGCTTTGTATCGCCGATCCGGTCCTGCTTCGGGCGAACCAGGCCCTCCACTACGGGGTCCACTGCTTCCAGATGGCTTGGGTTGAAAGCTACCGAAACGAGAATCTCTTTCCCCAATGTGGATGTATGAATGCCGCTCGCGCCCAGGTGATACTTCACGTCGCCCGATCCTTGTACGCTCTCCGGGTCAGGCTCTCCCTCGAATTCGGAGAATACCTGCGACATGGACTTGCCAACCACATTTGCCAGCACATTCAGGCGTCCGCGGTGGGCCATGCCAATGACTACCTCATGGGCATTCTCGTTTGCGGCGCGCTCCAGAAGTTCGTCAAGCGCGACGATCGTGCTCTCCAGCCCTTCGAGTCCGAAGCGCTTTTGCCCCACGAAGCGGCTTTGCAGGAAATGCTCGAACTCTTCTGCTTGAATGAGGCGGCTTAGAATGCGATGCCGCACCGCTTCATCCAGGCTCCACAGGTTCATGGTCGCTTCCATGCGGTCCTGAATCCACTGTTTCTGCTCCGGATCCTGGATGTGCATATACTCG
This sequence comes from Bryobacteraceae bacterium, assembly GCA_036557345.1. Lineage (GTDB taxonomy): Bacteria > Acidobacteriota > Terriglobia > Bryobacterales > Bryobacteraceae > Bog-105. The sequence goes on along the minus strand of DATBHS010000202.1, from coordinate 50,036 downwards.
ATGCCGATCGAGCCGCAATAGGTTGCACGCAGGCGGTCCAGAATCTCGCGAAGCGTCTCGTACGGCTGCATGTAAGTTCCGATTGCCCCGCTCGGCGCTTTTACCGTGCCTGCGAGGAACGGCCGGTCGAGATCCCAGATCGTCAGCCCGTACGATGCGGGGTCGAGCTCGGGATGATAGCCGGGTTCGCTGCCCAGGGGATTCGTATTTGCGATCAGATGGCCCCGGATCCGATAGGAGCTGATGAGCCGTATGACCGCTGCTTCCTTTGCTACATCGGTGTTTACCGAAGCAAACCGGGTGGGAGTCAGATGTTGATCCGCTTGCCAGCGGAGTGGCATGTAGGGGATCTTCAGATCCCGGAACACACCCTCATAAAAACCATCCTCGCCCAGCAATAATTGATGGAGCTTCGCAAGAAATGCTCCCGATTCCGCGCCTTGAATGATCCGGTGATCGTATGTGCATGTGACCATCAGCACTTTGCTGATGCCGAGCATAGCCCGAGTCTCTTCGCTCGCGGCGGCGAATTCAGCCGGGAAGTCGATGGCGCCGGTTGCAATGATTGCGCCTTGTCCGGGCATCAGCCGCGGCACCGAGCCGAGCGTTCCTACTGTTCCCGGGTTCGTCAGCGAAATCGTAGTGCCTTCGAAATCGGAAACCTGCAGCTTGGTTGTCCGGGCACGCGCCACAATGTCGTCGTACGCCGCCACAAACTGGGCGAAGCTCATACCATCAGCATGTTTAATGTTTGGAACTTTCAGAGATCGTGAGCCATCCTTGCCTGCCACATCCACAGCCAGGCCGATATTCACCTGGTTATGAACAACGCGAAACGGCTCGCCTCCGTTCTCGGCATAGGCGTGATTCAAAGCCGGGTTTGATCGGATCGCCTTCACGATCGCCCAGGCGATGAGATGCGTGAAGCTCAGCTTGCCGCGACCTTGCAGCGCGCGCTGCCTGTTGATAAGGTTCCGATTCTCTTCAATCACCCGGACTGGGATTTGCCGCTGCGATGTCGCTACCGGAATGGACAGGCTCGCGATCATGTTCTCGGCGATACGAGCGGCCGCGCCGCGCAGCGGGATCAGTTGATCGCTAGGGCCAACAGCCTTTTCCTGCTTCGCGGGCTGGACGGGCGGAGCTTTCGCGACTTCCGTGCCGGGAGCGGCCGCGGCTGCCGTCTTTTCAGGGGCCGGCGCAGACGACGGTGGCTGTTCTGGCGCCTGCTGCGCTGGTCCCCGGCTCAGCGGTTCCGGAGGCGCTTCCGTCATTTCCGCAATAGCCGTCCCCCCGCCGTTGCTGGCCGCTGCCGCGTTCTCTCCCGATTCCTGGAACAGTCGCGTCCAGCCTTCGTCTACACTTTTTCGATCGAATTGGTACTGATGATAGAGTTCGTCTTCTAACCAGCTATTGATACCCAACGCGGGGTCTTTTGCTTGGGGCATGTGTCTGAATCTTGGGATTTTAACGCAGTGTGGTAGGGGCGTGCCACGTTCTCCAGACGCGCCTTGTATACTCCCACGAAATGTCTTGATTCTGCTTATATTGTATCGGAATTGGGGGTGCCGATTATCGCGAGGTATCCGCGTACACTGGGTTGTAAATACCCGGACTCGAAACAGAGCCAGCTCCGCTGATTGAGAGCCGCATTTACTTAGTTCGCGGCCAGAAGGTTCTTTTAGACTCGGACCTTGCCGCCTTGTATCAGGTCGAGACAAAGGCCTTGAATCGGGCCGTGAAGCGGAATCGGGATCGCTTTCCGGAGGATTTCATGTTCCGGTTGACGGCCAGTGAGGCCCGAGAGCTTTTGAGGTACCAAATTGGCACCTCAAACACGCGCCGGGGCGGTCGGCGTTATTTGCCATATGTATTCACCGAGCAGGGCATCGCGATGCTGTCCGGCGTCCTCACCAGTTCGCGCGCCATCGAAGTGAACATCGCCATTATGCGCACTTTCGTGCGCCTGCGGCAGCTCTTGGCTACTCATGAGGATCTGGCGCGACAATTGGAGGAACTTCATTGGAAACAGGAAGAACAGGGGCAACGAATCCAGGAGGTCTTTGAAACCATCCAGCACCTGATTGAAGCGCCGGCGGAGGAGAAGCGACGTATTGGATTTCCGACGGGCCGGGCCAGTGACGAGACATAAAGGCATGGCAAACCGGGAATACTTCTCGTCCGCAGTACACTACAGTTGAATGACCCTGGAAGAACTCGAAAGAGAGTACGTTGCGCTCCGCCAGCAAGGTGAAGCTGTGCGGAGCTATCTTTGACGCTCCCACCAAACAAAGAGAATTAGAAAAGCTCGAAGCCGAGATCGGCGACCCGGATTTCTGGAATCAGCCGGAGAGAAGCCAGCGCGTGATGCAGCAGCGCAAGCGCCTGGAGGAAGCGATCCGGAATTCGGCTGCGATCGCGTCCTCGGCTTCCGATATCGATACCTTGTTTGAACTCGCCCGGGAAGGCGAGGATGTGGACGGCGACCTGGAGCGTGAGATTCGCTCGTTCGAAACAACGCTCGAGGAGCTCGAGACAGGCATGTTGCTTTCCGGCGAAAACGATGCGCGGGATGCCATCATCACGATCCACCCGGGCGCCGGTGGCACCGAAAGCCAGGACTGGGCGGAGATGCTGTTACGCATGTACCTGCGCTGGGCCGAGCGTCACAAGTACGAAGCCGTGGTTACGGACAGGCTCGAAGGCGAGGGCGCGGGCATCAAATCGGCCACCGTCGAGATCAACGGCGAGAACATCTACGGGCAGTTGCAGTCCGAAGTGGGGGTCCACCGCCTGGTCCGCATTTCGCCGTTCGACGCGAATGCGCGCCGGCATACTTCGTTCGCCTCGGTCTTCGTCTATCCGCAGATCGACGAGGACATCAAAGTCGAAATAAAGCCGGAAGACCTCAAGATAGATGTTTTTCGGGCCAGTGGCGCGGGAGGCCAGCACGTGAACCGGACCGAATCGGCGGTGCGCTTCACGCACCTTCCGACCGGCATCGTTGTGCAGTGCCAGAACGAACGGTCCCAGCATAAGAATCGCGCGAGCGCCATGAAGCAACTTCGCGCCAAGCTTTACGAATACGAGCTGGAAAAAAAGCAGGCGGCAGATCAGAAGCTGGAGGACAGCAAGCTCGAAATCAACTTCGGTAGCCAGATTCGCAGCTACGTCCTCGCGCCATATCGCCTGATTAAGGACAACCGCTCGAAGCTGGCGATCGGCGATGTGGATCGGGTCTTGGACGGCGACATCGACCCGCTCATCCATGCCTACCTGGTGTGGCGCAAAACCGGCAGAACCTACGGCGATAGTTCCGAGCCGCAAGCGTGAGCGCGCGGTTTCCGCCATGATCGCTCCGCCTACGGAAACCTCGCTCACCCGCGCAGCGCAAATTATTCGCCACGGCGGTCTCGTTGCATTCCCAACTGAAACGGTATACGGGCTTGGTGCGAATGCGCTTGATCCCGAAGCGGTGAAACGTATCTACGAAGCGAAAGGCAGGCCGTTTGCAAGCCCTCTGATTGTGCATGTGGCCGACGAACCCATGGCTCGATCTCTTGCCGCCGATTGGCCCGAGATTGCCGGGCGGCTCGCAGCGCGCTTCTGGCCCGGGCCTCTGACGCTTGTCGTGAAGAAGGCGCCGGCTGTTCCGGACCTGGTTACGGCCGGCCTCGATTCCGTCGGCATTCGAGTACCTGCGCATCCCATCGCGCTCGCGCTCGTCCAGCGGGCCGGCGTGCCGATCGCCGCGCCGAGCGCGAACCGCTTCATGCAGGTTTCCCCTACACAAGCCGATCACGTGTATGCCACATTCGGCGATACCGTCCCGCTGGTTCTCGATGGCGGAGCAAGCCAGGTCGGCATCGAGTCAACTGTGGTCTCTCTCAGGCGCAATCCTCCCGCGATCCTTCGCCCTGGCATGATCACGCGAGAGGACCTCGAATCCGCCACGGGCGTGCGCTGGGAACGCGAAACGGTGCTGCCCCAAATCTCCGAATCTCCAGGCTTGCACGCGCGCCATTATGCGCCGCATACCCCGCTCTTCGTGCTGGAATCCGGAGCTCCCAGGCCGCCTGGAAGGGGGCGGCTCATCGACATGCCATCCGATCCAAAGCGTTACGCTGCGCAGCTCTATGCCGAACTGCGGAAAGCGGACAACGAAGGCTGGGACTGGATTGCTCTCAAACGGCCCCCCGATACGCCCGAATGGGAGGGAATTCTCGACCGGCTCACGCGCGCCAGCACTAGGCCGTAACCAACTCGAACGCTTTCCGGTGATCTTCCAGGAATTGAGCCAGCCCTTTTTCGGTGAGCGGATGATGAAACATCTGCTCCAGCACTTTGTAGGGCATCGTTGCGATATGCGCCCCGGCTTTCGCGGCATCCACCACGTCGAGCGTCCCCCGGACGGAGGCAGTCAATATCTGGGTCGGGAAAGTGTAATTTCGATAAACGGTGACGATATCGCGGATCAGGTCCATCCCGGGCCAGCCCAGATCGTCGATACGCCCGATGAACGGGCTGATCATGTAGGCACCGGCTTTCGCAGCCAGCAATGCCTGCGCGGTGCTAAAACATAGCGTCACGTTGGTGCGGATGCCGTCCGCTGAAAGGATGGAGACAGCCTTGATGCCTTCTTCAATCATCGGCACCTTTACGACAACGTTTTTGTGAATCTTCGCCAGCCGCCGGCCTTCTTCGACCATTGCCCGCGCTGACGTCGATATCACTTCCGCGCTCACGTCCCCCTCAATCAGGTCGCATATCCGGTGTATCTGCTCTTCGAGCGGCACTCCTTCCTTTGCGATCAAACTGGGGTTTGTGGTCACGCCGTCAATAACGCCCCATTCGACGGCCTTCTTCAGCTCCACAAGATTGGCTGAATCCAAAAAAAATTTCATCGTTACGCTTGCTGTCACCCGATAGTATCAGAAGATGTCACAGGCGCCCCGGGAAATCACGATTGTGCCAGCCCGCGAGAGCGATATCGCACTCATCCTGGAATTCGTTCGGAAGCTCGCCGAATATGAGCAGTTGTCTACCGAAGTGATTGCTAACGAAGACACTTTACGCGAATCGCTATTTGGCGCACGTCCCGTAGCCGAGGTGGCGTTTGCCTTTTGGGCGTCGGAGCCGGTTGGCTTCGTGGTCTTCTTTCCGAATTTTTCTACTTTTATGGGACGTCCGGGGCTTTATCTGGAAGACCTCTTCGTCTTGCCTGAATTTCGCGGTAAGGGGGTCGGCAAGGGGCTGCTTTGCCATCTCGCCAGATTAGCGAAACAAAGGAACTACGCGCGTGTGGAGTGGGCGGTTTTGGATTGGAACCAGCCAGCGATCGACTTCTATCGCCGGCTTGGCGCCGGTCCCATGCATGATTGGACTGTATTCCGCCTCACAGGCGCTGCTCTCGACAACCTGGCGGACACACCTGCCCATGGCCAGTCGTAGTGAAAGCGACACACTTCGGCATGTTAGCATCGCCGAGTGTTGCAATTCAGCCACACTGGTCTTTAAGTAACCCTTCTAGAATCAAACAATTACGGTGACGTATCGCGCTCTCCCTGCTATTCTGGATGGTTCTTGCATGGTTTGGGAAACGACCGTCCGCCGCCCTGTTGAAGCTTCCGGCATTGGTCTTCACCACGGCGCGCCTGTTCGCCTCCGGATTGCTCCCGCGCCGCCCGGTACGGGAGTTGTTTTCATTCGCACCGATCTCGAGAATACGGAGATTCCCGCCAGCTGGGAGTACGTGGAGCGCGTCAGCTACGCCACCAGCCTGATGCATCCCAAGGGCATTCTGATCTCGACCACTGAACATCTCCTGAGTGTTCTCTATAGTATGGGGGTCGACAACGCCTCTATCGAGCTCGATAATCTCGAAGTGCCTATCCTCGACGGGAGCGGTTTGCCGTTCATCGAGTTGCTGGAGGAAGCCGGCATCCAGGAGACGCGCCGTCCACGCCGGTATATGCGGATCTTAAAACCCATCAGTGTGGAGGCCAATGGGAAGATGGTTGCCATTCTGCCGAGCAACCGGTTCCAGCTTCGCTGCCACAATTTTTTCGCCCATCCGCTGGTAGGCGATCAGACACTCGAGCTCGATCTCACCCCAACCGCATACGCCAGCGAAATCGCTCCCGCACGTACATTCGGGTTTGAATATGAACTCGATCAAATGCGCGATATGGGCTTAATCCGTGGCGCGTCTCTCGATAATGCCATTTGCTTCACGCGCGATGGAGTAGCGAATCCGGGAGGTCTCCGGTTCGTGGATGAGTGTTGCCGCCACAAGGCGCTCGACCTGATCGGGGACCTGGCTCTCATAGGCCGGCCTCTACTCGGTTGCGTGGTGGCGGAAAAGGCCGGTCATGCGATGCATGTGGCGCTCGTCAACAAACTCATGTCCGATCCGTCACTGTATGAGATCGTTACCTTCCATCGTCCTTCGATGAAAAAACCTGAACTGGCCCATGCCTTCAGTTCCTGAGGCCTTACTCCGTTAACGTGCTTTGCGCCGGCTCCCCAATTTCATCACTTTCCTTCGGCTGCTCTCTTCGCCTGTTCTCGTCTGGCTGTTGATCCAATCCAGATTCAGAGCAGCTTTAGCATTGGTCCTGTTCGCCGGGCTTACAGACTGGTTCGACGGTTTCGCCGCGCGGCGCTTCGGCGCGAGCGGAAAACTGGGCGCAATCCTGGATCCGCTCGCCGACAAGAGCCTGCTCGTTGTGCTGTTCCTAACTCTGGGGGTACTAAGGTTCATACCGCTCTGGCTCGTGACGCTCACCGTATTGCGCGACCTCGTAATCGTGGCTGGCGCGGGACTGCTACGTCTGTTCCGCGATATCCGGACGTTTGCCCCATCCCTTCTTGGAAAAGTCAGCACCTTTTTTCAGATCGTCTTTATTTTGCTGGTCTTGCTCCAAGCTGCATTTCCCAATCAGGTGGTTCGTCTCGGCAAAGATGCAGCCCTCATCTGCACGGCCGTGTTCACATTCCTTAGCGGGCTCGGTTATGTCAGGCTCGGTATTCGCTTAGCAAGAGATACCGCGGTGGTACGGATGTAACCATTCAGTGATTTATCAGCAAACCTGGTCACAAGCTCGTTGACGGCTCTGAGGGCGCGGAGTAGCCTGAAGACATGGATCCGAGCGTCGAGACCTTTCTGCCCTCACGCCTGTATTCCCGAGTGGGCTGGGCGGCGCTAGCGGGTGCTCTGGTCTGTGTCCTCTGCGGTTTCCGCGCTCCTTTGGCATTTATCCCAGGCGTATTGTGTGCCATCACCTCCGCCGGCTTATTCTGGCTGGCCGCGCGCCCGGCAATCGAAGTCGGCGAGGATCAATTCAATATCGGTGATCGTGCAATCGCGTGGCGCGAGGTTCGTGAGGTGAACCGCAGCCGGTTTCTGTCCCCGCTGGTGATCAAGCTCAAACTGACGAATTCCCGCCGAAAGGTCGTTATTTTCCCTGGTGAACCGGATCGCATCGAGCGTCTCATGTTCCAGCTCCGCAAAAACTCACAGTTTGCCACGTTCGATGGCGTCGCTTACCGGGATTACTGGACTTGGGTCAGCCTCTCGGGAGCACGCGGCGATACCTCCACGCTCGATCAACCAGTGCGCATGCTTAGCTCCGACGATGAGGAAGAGATCGAGCGGCTTTACCAGAAACTGAAGTCCGTGGGCCGTCTCGATTCTCGCGGCACGGATCCCTCGGAAGGTTCAGACAAGGACTGACAGAGCCGCGCGCGTCAGCAAGCGGGCCTCGACTTGTTTCCGTCATTCGCTCCGTTCAGGCGCCGGCTCGGCGGCACATGACAGTGTCGGGTCGAACAGGCACAAATTCTCAGCCTTCCAGCGCATCGCCGCGCGAATGCGCGAGCGGCCGCTCGGATGATCGAAGAAAAGAATCTCCTCCAGCGGGCCGGGGCTCAGCTTCCGATATTCGCCGAGCAGCAGGTCCACTTCTGCCTCGCCATCCGGCTGGCGCGCCGCGTTCAGGCCAAAAATGTCGGCCTCGTATTCCTGTATGCGAATAAACGAGTTGCCGATTGGAGTAGCCAGAAAATTGATGACCGCCAGAATCAGCACCGCCAACGGTAGCACGGCCGTATCCCCAATGCCCCGCACTTGCCATCGCTCCGCGCGCCACCGCAGTGCGCGGTCCAGTGCGCGGCGAAGCACGCCGAACAGGATCGTCAGCGCAATCACTGCAAAGAATATCGTGTTGAGAATGTGGCGAAGAACATAATGCCCCATCTCATGTCCCATGACCGACAGAATGGCTTGCGGCGAGCAGCGGTTTAGCAGATTGTCGTTTAACGTGATTCGTTCCGTCCCCAGAAATCCACTCACGTTCGCACTTACGCGCTTGCTCTGGCGGGACGCGTTCACTTCGTAGACATCTTTCGCCGGAATGCCGTTTGCCCTGGCAAGGCTCAGAATCTCCCGTTTCAATCCGCTGTCGGGTAGCGGAGTAAAGGTATTAAAAAGCGGGAAAAGAAAGACCGGTGCGATCATGGCCACGAAGGCGAAAAGCGCTACGCCGAAAGCGGCTCCCCACCATTGCCAAGTGCACGGAAGCCGTCGCACAATTGCCATCACAATCGCAAAAGCAATTCCGCCGAGGATCAACGTAACAGCCAGCCCGATAGCCTGATCGCGAAACCACGACCCGAAACCCTGGTTTGAGAGCCCATATCGGTGCTCGCGGAAGAAATCCTCGTACACCGTCAGGGGAAACATGAGCACGGAAGTGACTGCCAAAAACTCAACCCAGTACCAGAAGGATTGGATCGCCCTGAAGCGGCTGAGCCGTTCCGCGGCGGCCCGCATTTTCGCTGAAAATCGTGTCTCGAGCAGGAAAAGCATCACGGCAACTGTGTAGAGGAAGTCCCATAGAATCAGCCAATAGCCGCCTTCAAAGTAAGCGTCCGATCGTGCGCGTCCCGCCGCCGATACCGTAGCTAGCCAGGCATCCGTCGCGGCGTCCACATCGAAATGCGCAGACGGCTGCGCACCAAGAGGTACGACCGGAGCTAAAGGCGCTGGTTCAATAGCTAGCGCCGTGAGAAAGAACATCAGCAGCAGAAGAACAAGACGCATGCAGCCTCAAAAAACAGAAGCTTCGGCGGAGATCTGTTGGCGCAAGTGGTCCGTCGCCTTGTCGAGACGAACATCCTCCGATGTCCGTGCGCGCCGGCTGGTGAACTCCACCCTGGCATCCCTGAGCTTCTTGCCTACAGTGATTCGATAGGGAATGCCGATCAGGTCGGCATCTTTGAACTTGACCCCCGGCCGCTCATCGCGATCATCGATCAGCGCGTCGATTCGGGCTTGGCGGCACTCGACGTAAAGTTGATCGGCCGCCTCGCGATGCAATGGGTCCTGGTAATTCACTGGCGTGATCACCACCGTGAAAGGCGCGATGGCTGGCGGAAGGATCATACCGTCCTTGTCGTTGAAGAGTTCGACGGCGCAGGTCAAAATGCGCTCTATTCCGATACCGTAGGACCCCATTAGCGGGCTGACCTCCTTGCCATCCTCGCCCAGCACCCGCAATCCCATCGACTGGGAGTATTTATCTCCGAGCTTGAAGAGGTGGCCGATCTCAACCGCTTTGACCATCTCCAGACGGCCACCGCAGTTCGCGCATCCATCGCCGGGACATGCCTGCCGCAGATCGAAGTACTCCGGCTGGAAGTCTTTCCCAGGCGTGACATTCTTGAGATGATAGTCGTCCCGGTTCGCTCCACAGATCATGTTGCGGCGGCCTTTTAGGGCGAGATCCGCCAGGATTCGCATATTTCTTACGCCTAATGGTCCTAGCGATCCCGCGCTTGCACCGAACAGATCGAGGATTTCCTCCGGATGCGCCGGACGCAGTTCCTTCGACCGTAGAAGATTCTGTAGTTTCGTTTCGGCAAGCTGGTGATCGCCGCGCAACATCACCAGAATCGGAGTCTCGTCAGCAACCATTACGAGACTTTTCATCTGCGAGCTTTCCGGGAGGTTCATAAAGGCGCTCAAGTCAGCGATGGTCCTCAGGTTGGGTGTATGAAACTCCTCAGGCGCGCAGTCGCCTTCGGGATCGGCTAGCTCCGGGTGCGCCGCCTGCGAAATGGCTTTTTCCATGTTTGTTGCGTAGCCGCACGCAGGACACTTCACGACAAAGTCTTCACCTGCATCCGAGCGCACCACAAACTCATGCGACTCGTTCCCTCCCGTTGCGTTCGAATGCGCTTCGACGATCATGTATGGTAGACCGCACCGGTCGAGTATCCTGCGGTATGTATCGTGGTGCTTCCGATAGGCGGCATCGAGGCCGGCCGCGTCGAGGTCGAAGGTGTACGAGTCCTTCATCATGAACTGCCGGACGCGCGGCAGGCCGGATTTCGGCCTGGGTTCATCGCTAAATTTTATCTGGATCTGATACCAGATCTGGGGAAGCTGCTTGTAGCTGCGGAGCTCACCGCGCGCAATGAATGTGACGGCCTCTTCCTGGCTCATCCCCGGTTCGGCGGGATTCAAAGCCGGCAGCAGCACCTCCTGGCCACCGATGACATTCATCTCTTCCCGAACAATCTGCTGAATCTTCGAAAGACAACGATGCCCGAGCAGCAGATGGCTGTAGATGTCGGCCGAGAGCCGGCGGATGTACCCGGCGCGCAGGAGTAATTGATGGCTGACCGTCTCGGCTTGGGCGGGGTGCTCTCGTAGCGTCGGAATGAAGAGGGTGCTCCAGCGCATCAGGTCAGAGATCATTATCTCCGGCGGGTTTTCAACGCGCACTCGCCATTAGATAGTCTCGTGAATCTCGCGCCAGAGAGTAGCCCGTCAGCGCTCTAGGTGCTTGTCGATGATTTTGGCGCTGAGTTGTTCAGCGTCCACTTTGTAGCTTCCTTCGAGATAACGGCGTCGCAATTCGGCTATTCGGTCGTCGTCCGGAGTATTTCCTTCTGGAACAGGCGTCGCCTTTGCCAGCACAGGAGCGGCAGCCGCGCTGGAGCCGCCCGCTGTCGATTTTGCGTCGTTTCCCATGGCTACTTCCTTATTAGACCTTATCGACGCTTAATACCACCGATTTAGCAGATTTTAAACCAATCCAATCCCGCATGGTAAGGCGCGCACTATCGGAGCGGTTTCGCCTTTCTGATGCCTTATCTCAAGTTTCTCCTGCGATCAACCGAAGAACATCTTAGGGCGCTCGAACGCCTGAGGATAAGAGCCAACACGAGGTTGTAATGACCGCTCACGAATTGGAAGCCTGCGAAACATTAGCCGTAGCCCCGGAAGTGCGGGAACAGTTGATCCTGGAACACCTGCCACAGGTGAAGCTGATCGCGCGGCGAATTCACGAGAGACTGCCGGTCTCAGTTAGTTTGGACGACCTGATCTCGGCCGGCGTTTTGGGCCTGATCGCGGCAATCGACCGCTACGACGCGCGCCATGACGTCAAGCTGAAGACCTACGCGGAATACAAAATTCGCGGGGCCATTCTCGATAGCCTGCGCGGTTTGGATTGGGCGCCGAGGCAGCAGCGCAAACGTTCGAAATTAATCGAATCGGCCATTGCTGCGCTCGAACAGGAATACCAGCGAACACCGGACGAGGAAGAGATCGCGGCGCACCTCGGATTGTCAGTGGCTGAGTACCAGGATTGGTTGACGGAGAGCCGCGGGCTCACGCTCGGAAGTCTGGAGAATGCCGGCACAGAGCAGGAAGGTTGCGATCTCCTTCGGTACTTGTCCGATTCGGACGAGCAGTGGCCCTCCCAGATCGTCGAGCGTGCTGAATTGGAACGTTTGCTTGCAGCGGGGATTGAAAGAATGCCCAACCTGGAACGAACTGTGCTCAGCCTCTACTATTACGAGGAGATGACTCTTCGCGAGATCGCCAAAATCGTCGACCTTCACGAATCGCGGATCTCGCAGTTGAAGTCTCAAGCCATTCTCAGGTTGCGCTCCTACATGCAGAGGCGCTGGCCGGAGCGGCGTCCTCAATCCGGACCAAAAGCATAGCCGGAACTTACTGCTGATCCGCCGCAGGTATGTTCAGCTTCAAAGCCTTGTGATTGCGAATAATGTTGATTGCGATATTCTTGGGAGGTTGACGCTCCATCCGCGTGTAGGCAGTAACGTCCCGCGGGGATGTTACTGCCTGATCGCCGATCGCGGTGATCACATCTCCTGCTTTAACACCGCCCTTTTCAGCAGCCGAACCGCCCTCGACTGAGCGAACCAAGGCCCCGTCCTTTACGCCAAAGTATTGCCCGAGTTGCTCACCCAGTTGCTCGCATTCGATACCTAGCACCGTGTCCTTCCAAACGACGAGGGGAACCGGCAGACTGAATGCGTGCATCTCCGGAAAATCGAAGCGGGGAAGATCGCGTCCAGAAGGAAATTCAAAAGCCGGCGGGGGCGAGCCGGTTGTGACAGTGGTTGTCTCCGTTCTGCCGTCGCGCCAGTACTGCAACCTGATCTTTCTGCCCTGCGGCGTTTCGGCAACAAGCCTCCCGAGTTGCTGAGCACCAAGGATATTCTCACCGTTATATGTGAGCAGAACATCGCCGGGCTTGATTCCGGCTTCTTCCGCTGGACTGCCGGGTTCCACTCGCGCAATCTCCACACCGCGCGGTTCGCCGAGCTTCAAGGCCTTCGCGCGGTCGGGATTAATGTCGGCCAGGCGTACACCCAGGTAACTGCCGGTAGCGCGGAACTGCGTGTTCATGAGCCGCATCGGACTTTCCACATCCGCTTGAGCGAATGAGTTTGCCGGAAATGATGTCGCGGCAAGCAACGCAATAAGCCCGATTCCAAAGCGCATAAGAGGCCTCCAGTCCCGAAACCGGCTACCAGTTTCTACAGAGTATGGACGGACGACCAGCGAAGTCGATTGTGCGGCTTTAGACCTTTTCGAGCAGGAATTGCCTTCAATAGATATCGAAGGGCGCATTCATCTGGCGTAGAAGTTGCAGGCAGCGGTCGCGAACGTAGTCATTCTCCTGCTCCGAACGCATAACTTCCTGGAGAGTTACGGCCAGATCGGGACTCATAGCTGCCCCCCGGTTAACAGGCGCAAGAATATCGATTGCCTCGGAGCGGACGTCGGCATTATTGTCGTGCTGCAGGACAAACTTGAGAGCGTCTCGGGTTTCCTTCTCAGATGAAAACGGGCGCAGCGCCTCAAGGGCCTTCAGGCGTACTGCGGCATTGGAATCGTGGCGGACGCTTCTCAAGAGAGCGTCGCGAACATCCGCAGTGTTCTGATCCTTGAGCACTTCCACGGAATCCACACGGATGCCTGGATCCGCGGTATCTTGCATGGCCACCAGCAGCAGCCGCCGGACATTGTCATCGGCTGGTGTTCCGGTGACTGCCCGTTCGTTCACCTGATCGAATAGGATGCGCACCTGGTTGTGATCGCCTGGCTGGATATTGCGAATGCGTGAATAGGGTGGATTCACTAAGCCCATCGCAGACGAAGGCCCGGCATCGCCGCTCCCCGGCAGAGCATGACGATCCATCCAGCGGGCTGCCGTGAACCCGATAAACACTAAAAACGAGGCAAGAGCCAGCCGTGTGGACCAGCTTCCGGACGCGAGGCCGAAGAACTCCATCCAATATCGCCAGGTCAGCCAATTCGTTCTCTGATCTCGATTGCTTCGCGCAATCGCCCCGCCTAGCTCCTGGCGGCATTCGGCAAGCAGATCGAGCGGAACTTCGCAGCGGCCGGAGTTGATGCTGGTGTGCCAGGCCTTCTCACGTGCCAGGAATCTCTGGCAGAGCGCGCACTCGTTGAGATGCCGTTCGACAGCTTCCTCCTGCGCGAAATCCAGCTCGCCATAGAGATAAAGCGACAGGTTGAGTTGCACCTCATGGCAATTCATACAAAGTCTCCCAAAGCGGCGCGCATCTTTTGCGTGGCGCGAAACAGGCAATTCTTGGCGGCTTCTTCCGTTACTCCCAGAGCCTCGCCGATCGCCCGCAGTCGCATGCCCTGAAAATGGCGCATTTCGAAGACAATGCGCTCGCGCGGCGTGATCTGATTTAGAACTTCATTGACGCGCTGGCTCACTTCCGCGCTCATGAGCTGGCGTTGTGGATCGACATCGGCGCGTTGCTCGGGGACAAGCTGAAGCCGATCCATTTCTCCGCTGGCCGTTTCGACTGCGGGGCTAGTTTCCTTGCGAACCTTGCGTTTGCGAATCTGGTCCAGACAGAGATTGGCCACGATCCGATAGAGCCATGTGCTGAAGCTGCAATCGAAGCGGAACTTGGGTAGATTGCGGTAAACGCGGAGGAAAACTTCTTGATAAATGTCGCGTGCATCTTCTTGCGAATGCAATAGGTTAAAAGCCATTCGCAACACGTTATGGTCATAGGATCGGACAAGCTGTTCGAATGCTCCCGGGTCTCCGCGCTGCGCTGCGCGTATCAGCGCTCGTTCGTCTGCCCGCTCAGTCGCGCCGCGCACTGCTATGGTTCCAATGATTTCGGCCTGAGTTTCCACCGTAACGATGGACGCATGGGATTCGATTTGGTCACGGATCCCCGAACGCAAGGATGCCGTTAAAGCTGCTCTCTAGCTCGCTAACTCCAGTTCAATCAAGCGCTTGGCCGGATCGAGATGCGCGATGCGAAAGCTGCGCACTTCGCCGGCGCGGGCGGCAGGCTTCGCCGCACTGCCTGAAACGGCTCCTTGCTTCCACCTGGCAGCCAGCATCGCACTGAGAGAAGAAACGTCGGTCTGCTTAGCCGATTCCGCTTGGGGCGCTTTTTCCTCGTGCTGCTTGAGCTGACAGGTGGCCACAATTCCTTCCCCGAGTTCCACCTTCGCCCGGTCTCCCTGAATCTCCACGAGCCTGCCACTCACGGTTTGCCCGGTCTGATGCTCCGAAATGTAGTGATCTACCGTTGTGGGCTCGAGCTGCTTCATGCCGAGCCGGATCCGCCGTTTGTCACGGTCGATTTCAAGCACCACGGCCCTGACTTTCTGACCTTTCGCGAGCTTTTCTTTGGGGTGATCGAGACGCTTCTCATTTGTGATGTCCGAGATGTGTATCATCCCCTCGATCCCATCGCCCAGTTCCACGAAGGCTCCGAATTGGGTCAGATTGGCGATGCCGCCCTCAACCGTCGATCCGATAGGAAATCTGGTCGAGACCGTGTCCCATGGATCGCCGAGCGCCTGCTTATAGCCCAAGCTAATGCGGCGTTCCGTGGGGTCGATCTGGAGGACGACGGCTTCGATTCGCTCTCCTGGTTTGAGAAGGTCGGCAGGCTTGCGCACGCGCTTATTCCAGGACAACTCGGAAAGATGGACGAGGCCGTCGACGCCGGGCAGCAACTCGATAAAGGCGCCAAAATCGGTGAGCCGCGATACGGTCCCGCTTACGCGGTCCCCGGTATGAAACCTGCGAGCGGCAATGGACCAGGGGTCTTCCTGGAGTTGCTTCATCCCGAGCGAGACCTTCCTGGTAGTCGGATCGATTCGCAGGATCTTCACTTCGAGCTCGTCCCCGGCCTTCAGTACTTCGGAGGCCTTGCCAACCCGCGAGTACGACATGTCGATTACGTGTAACAGCCCGTCGATCCCGCCGATGTCTACGAATGCGCCAAAGTCCAAAACCGTTCGAACGCGCCCGCGAACTACTTCGCCTTCTTTGAGCTCGGAGAACGCCTGCTCGCGGCGTTGCGCCTGTTCTTCTTCCAGTACGGCACGGCGGTCGACAACCACATCTTCCTTTTCGATATCCAGCTTTGTAATCCGGCATTGGATATCCTGTCCGACCAGCGCCGGCATCTCCTCCGCTTCACGGGCACCGCTGCGCGATGCCGGCATGAAAGCGCGTACGCCAATGTCTACGCGAAAACCGCCCTTGACCTGCTCGACAACTGTGCCTGCTATCGTGTGTTTTTCAGCAAAGGCTCTCTGGAGACCGCTCCAGTCTTTCGGCCGTTCGACCTTCAGCGTGGAGAGTTCGTAATATCCTTCTTCGTTACGAGGCCCTACCGAAACGGCAACGTTTGCACCAGTCCTCGGTTCCTCCGGCTGTGTCTCGCGCCAGCGTGAAAGTGGTAGTGATCCTTCAATCTTGCGCCCGATATCGATCAGCACGGTTTCAGGGCCAACTGACACGACCGTACCGGTAACAGTTTCCGGATTCCGCCCGTCAGCATGTTGTTGCTCAAAGTTCGAGAGGAGTTCGGCAAAACTGGCTTCTTCCTTCGGATCGTCCGCGGGCAGAATAGGATCGGAGTTCACGTTGCTCATGACTGCGGGGATGCCCTTATTCTGGCATAGAGCCTCAATATGACCGGAGAAGATGGGAATAGCGGCGGGGCGGCCAGACGGCTGCTGCATCTGTTCCGGGCGCAGGACTTCGCATGGCTGCTATTCGTCGCCATCCTGATTACTACCGCTCCCGAAACCAACTACAATGCATCGATCCTGCTCCCGTTGATTGGGGCCTTTCAGATCATCGAACCTCGCCTGAAGCTGTTCACGTCACGGCGCGGGCAGATGGCATCCATCGTTCTGAAACTGGTCCTGAGTTATCTGCTCGTGGGCTGGTCGCACGGCATCGAGAGCTATTATTACGCGATCTTCCTGATACCCGTCGTATCCGCTGCCACGATTTTCGATTTGACCGGTGTGATCGCTGTGACCGGTATCGCATGCCTGGCCTATTATTCGTTTCTTCTCCCGATCTTTTTTGATTACAGCCAACTTCCGCCCGATCAGATTAGGCTCATGTCCGTCCGTGTCTCTTTTTACGCTATCGTTGCATTTCTGGTCTACGAACAGGCGAAGGCCAAGCGGGACGAGATGAAACGGACGCAGGAGGCTGCAGAACGGCTCGCCGAATCCAATAAGAGCTTGCGCCAGGTCCAGGCGTCTTTACGCCGTAGCGAGCGATTAGCGGCGCTCGGGCAGCTAACGGCGGGGCTGGCTCACGAACTGCGGAACCCGCTCGGTACTATCAAAGCCTCGGCGGAGATGCTCATGAAGGAGACCGTGAAGAGCAGGCCCGAAGTGATGGCCGAAATGGCCGGCTATATCGGGAGCGAAGTAGATCGCATGAGCGGACTGGTCTCCAGCTTTCTGGACTTCGCGCGGCCGCTCCAGGCTCACCCGGTTGTTGCTGAATTGGAGCCTGTGGTCGAGGAAGTGGTCGGACAGCAATCGGAAGTGGCGGCGCGCAACGGCATCAGTATCCGGATCGAGATGAACGAAAAGCCGTTGACGTTCGAGTTTGACCCTGATCTGCTCAAGGTGGCTTTATCAAATCTGCTTCAAAACGCGATTCAGGCCAGCGGCGAGAACCAAAGTATCAGCATCAAAGCGGCGGAGTCGAACGGTAACGTCAAGATCTTCATTACTGATCACGGTCCCGGCATTCAAAAAGAGCATCTCGAGACGATCTTCAATCCGTTTTTTACTACGAAAAGCCAGGGCATCGGCTTAGGGCTGCCGATCGTATCGAAAATTGTCGATGAGCATCATGGACGGATTAATGTCTTTAGTGAGGTAGGGAAGGGCACCACCTTCGAGATAGCCTTACCAAAGGACCAAGAAAGCTGAGAAGCGCGACACAGCAATGCCGGGAAGAATACTGATTGTCGAAGACGAAGACAAGCTGCGGCGGGTAATTCAATTACACCTGGAGTCAGCCGGGTTTGAGGTAGACGGCGCGCCCACCGCCGAACAGGCACTCCCGCTCGCGACGGTTGTCGACGTGGTGATTACCGATCTGCGGCTGCCGGGTATGGATGGTTTACAGCTCATCCAGCAATTACAGGCTCGCGGAATACAGGTCGGCGTAATTGTGATCACTGCGCATGGTTCGGTGGAAGCTGCCGTAGAAGCCATGAAGTTGGGGGCGGCCGACTTCCTGCAGAAACCGTTTTCACTGGACCACCTCACTACGCTCGTCGACAAAGTGCTGGCCGTGCAGTCGCTGCGTAAGGAAAACCAGCGCCTCCGGCAGGAGCTGGATCAGCGCTATCAGTTGGACAACATCATTGGCCGGAGCGCAGCGATGCGCGAGATCTTTCACACCATAGAGCGGGTTGCTCCTACCCGCGCAACCGTGCTGCTGGCAGGAGAGAGCGGAGTTGGAAAGGATCTCATCGCGAGGGCGCTTCATCAGCACTCGCCAAGAAGGAACCAGGCTTTCGTCAAGATTAACTGCACCGCGCTGCCTGAAAACCTAATGGAAAGCGAGTTGTTCGGATACGAAAAGGGGGCATTTACGGGCGCGACGACGAGCAAACCCGGTAAATTCGAACAAGCCGACAGCGGCACGGCTTTCCTCGATGAGATCGGTGATGTACCGGGCAACATTCAAGTGAAATTACTGCGCGTGCTGCAAGAACGGCAATTTGAGCGGCTGGGGTCAAACCTGACGCGGAACGTGGATGTCAGGGTAATAGCCGCGACGAATGTAGACCTTCGCGCAGCATTGGAGGAAGGACGGTTTCGCGAGGATCTTTATTATCGCTTGAATGTCGTGCCCATCAGCATTCCTCCACTGCGCGACCGCAGAGAGGATATTCCGTTCCTCGCTATGCATTTCGTGCGGAAGATCTCGAAAGAATTGGGCTCGGTCGCAAAGGACATCAGCCCGGGCGCAATGGACCGTCTGATTACGCATCCCTGGCCCGGTAATGTAAGGGAGCTGGAAAATACCCTTGAGCGCAGCCTCGTGTTAGCGTCGGGAGAAGTTCTCCAGCCTGCCGATATCAGGCTTGAAGGACCCCGGAATATACCCGCGCTGAGTTCGCAAGAGGCACCGCTGCTCCCGGAAGGCGAGACGCTCGAGCATTGGGAGCAGATGATGATTCGCGAGGCGTTGCGCCGCTCCAACGGAAATAAGAGTCAGGCTGCGCGGATGCTCGGCCTAACGCGGAATGCGTTGCGTTACCGACTCTCTCAGATGGGGATGGAGAGCGAGGCAGCTGATCAAACCGGCGCAAGCGGTGCCGCCGGCTAAGTGACAACGCTGCCTCGGCCTGGTCACGGGCTGCTGTAGCCCCATGCTGCTTACTTTTCCGATTCGTGGAGACATTTGGCGAGGCGGCTCCCCTGAGCCGGGCTGGACTCCCACCCCAGCTTATGCCGCCTGGCTACCTAAAGCCGGACGATATTGTCCGATCGGAAGCCTTTCAGAGCATTGCGCGTATCGAGAATCAACTTGGCGCGCTTCACAACCGAGGCATAATCGACCTTCGTGTGATCCGTAATGATTACCACGCAGTCTGCATTTGCAGCCGCGGGGAAGACCTCCTCAGCCTCCAGGTTGGCACCGTTGATCTGAATCGATCGCACAAACGGATCCGAAAAGGTAACGCGCGCGCCCAGGCGCTGCAGAAGCAAAATTACGTCGAGAGCGGGGGATTCGCGAACATCGTCGATATCGCGCTTGTATGCGGTCCCAAGGACATGGATATGCGAGCCGCGCACGGGCTTCGTTGCTTCGTTTAACACATGTTGGATCTTTTCGACGACGAACTCGGGCATACGGCCATTGATGTAACCGGCCAGCTCGATAAAACGTGCTTCAATGCCCGCTTCCTTGCTCTTCCAGGAAAGATAAAACGGATCGATCGGAATGCAATGGCCGCCGAGTCCTGGGCCCGGATAAAAAGGCATGAAGCCGAAGGGCTTGGTGGCAGCTGCATCGATGACCTCCCAGACGTCGATATTCATTCGATCGCACATCAGCGCCAGCTCATTCACGAGGCCGATATTGATCATCCGAAATGTATTCTCGAGCAGCTTGACCATCTCCGCCACACGCGTGGAGCTGACTGGAACAACTGTTTCGAGCGCCTGTTTGTAGAACAGCGCGCCGATTTTCGTGCACGCTGGCGTCATGCCGCCCACAACCTTCGGAATATTTGAGGTCTGGAACTTGGGGTTACCGGGATCGACGCGTTCCGGAGAAAAACAGAGAAAGAAATCTTCGCCGACTTTCAACCCGCTGGCCTGGAGCTTGGGAAGCAGGAGCTCGTCTGTCGTGCCCGGATACGTGGTGGATTCGAGCATGACCAGCAGGCCAGGATGAACGTGTTGGGCGATCGCCTCGGTCGCCGAGATCACGAAGCTCATGTCCGGGTCTTTGGTCTTGCGCAGTGGTGTGGGCACGCAGATATCGATGGTGTCGAGCTCGCGAATAACTGAGAAATCTGCCGTGGCACGCAATTTACCGCTTTCGATCAGAGGCCGGAAGACGCTATCGCTTACGTCTTTGATGTACGAGCGGCCACTGTTAAACTGATCGACCTTGCCCTGCTGGACGTCGATTCCGACAACGTCGAAACCGGCTCGCGCGAACTCAACCGCAAGCGGCAAGCCTACGTAACCGAGTCCGAGCACGCCGACACGCGCCGTTTTCCTGGTAATCCGTTGTTCCAGTTTCTCTGCCGCGGCACTCCGCACAGAAATGTTTTCAGTGATTTCAGTACTCAAGGAAGAATTCACCCTCCGCTACCAATTCCGCCGGGCCAGTTAGGTAGACACTCTGGTCCCAACGCAGCAATAGTTGCCCGGCAGGAGTTTGTATCTCAACCGGGCTATCAGCCACACACCTGAGAATAGCAGCGAGCGCGGCCCCGGCGGAGCCCGTACCTGAGCTCCTCGTCTCGCCTGCCCCACGTTCGAAGAACACCGCTCGTATGGTGTGACGATCGATAACCTCCACAAAGGAAACGTTTGAACGATGCGGGAAGCGCGGGTGTTGCTCCGCTTCGCGCGCGGCAATACGCCAGTCCTTGGGCAGGCGATCAACAAAGATGGCGCATTGCGGATTCCCGACATCAAGGAGCGTTGCGTCGAAGTCGCGCCCTGCCAGATGCATGGTGGCATGCAGTTCTTCTGTTTGAGGCAAGCCCATATTCATCTCGAACTGGAACAGGCCGCTCCGGCGGGAAAGAAGACGAAGGCGCTTGGGACCGGCCCCTGTCGTGATCGTCAGTTCGGGTCCGGCAGTAACATTTTTGAGCAGGGCAAAGGCCGCCGCGCAGCGTGTCCCGTTGCCTGAAATTTCGGCTTCGCTTCCGTCTGAGTTGAAGAGGCGCGTGCGGAGGCCGCCGCCTTCAGCCCACGCCAGCATCCATCCGTCAGCTCCGACGCCGGTTGTTCGGGCGCAGATCCGGCGCGCCGCTTCCTCAAGGCCTTCTGACGGGGCTTCGAATGCCCAAGTCACTAGGAAATCATTTTCAGTCCCGTGCAGCTTCGTAAACGGAATCTTCATTTCAATGCGTTTCGCCGGAAGATCTCGAGTGCCGGATCGTCTTTTGTTTGGATCTCTTTGACAAGTGTGAAGCCAGGGGAGCGCTCGAGGGCCTTCGCTAGCAGATCGCCCTGCTGTGCGATGCCCCAGGCGGCGGGGTGGAAGAGATCCGGGCGGCGGGTGGCCGCGAGCCACTCGGGCCCGTTTCCCTCGTGAAGTGCTTGAGCAAGAGGTATCCGGGCCCGGCAGAAAATGCCAGCCATGTCGCCGGATCCCGACGTCGTCAGAATGCCCTCGTCCCGGATATAGCGTGCGCGGAGGAACATCGCGGCTTTCTGAGTCCAAACGCGGCGCGAATCGGAATTCACTTGCGATTCCTTCCAGCAGATCCAGTTTTCGCGCGACGGATGCGCCACCCAAGGCGCCAGGGCGAGCAGCGGTAACAGCCATGCGTATGATTTGACTCGCCGCGGAAGCAGCAGTGGAATCGCGCCCGCCGCGAATGCGGCCGCAAAAACTACGGCAATGCCGTAGCGTGTGTTGTAGTAGCTATGCGGCCAAAGCTGTGGGACATGTATGGGCAACCCCGACGAATGAATGCTCCAGACGTAGAACGCGGGAATGAGCAGCAGAAAGCCGGCCGGCGCAAACGCCTTTTTCACAGCCGCGCTCGCAACTCCGGCGCAACCCAAAACCATCAGGCCCCAGCCTGCGCACAATTGTCCGGCCTTTGCATAATATTGCGCGGCAACCAGCCAGTTGTGATACCCGCGATACAGTTTGCCTCCCTGTATAGCCATGGCAGAGTACGGTCCGTTATAGAAGTCGAATGGGTTAGAGGTCTCCCACCAGTTATGGGCACACCAATAGAGCGGCGCAAGAGACGCCGCCAGACCGAAGATAACGAGCATCCTCCAGCGCTGCTGTTTCGCAAATAGCGCAAAGGCGAGTGCTGAAAACGGAATGAGAAACCAGCCTTCGTAACGCGTCAGGCTCATGAACCAGGAGGCAAGCAGCCCCAGCAGAAGATAACAGACGCCTTGAGTGGACCGGAAGCGGAGAATCGAAAAAAGCATCAAGCCTAACCCCGCTGCAAACACGATTTCCGTCATCGGAATCGTGGCGAGATACAAAACATTCGGGTTGAGAGTCAGGCATGCCAGCACGATCACCGCTGCGGCCCGGCTGTAATAGGCTTCCTTGGCCGCGTAGTAGAAGAACAAACCTGCTGCTACGAAGCAGATTGAAACAGGTATGGTGCCGGCGAGTCCGTTGGACCACAGCGACGCATTTCCAACAAAGGGCAGGCAGATCAGGTGCAAAACAGGAAGCCAGACTGTTCCGAGCTGATCGTAACCCGGCGTGCGGGAATCAATGATGCTGCGGCTTAGATTCAGATGCGACTGCGCGTCCCCGTAATACAGGACGTAACCGCCGCGGTAGCACCAGAGCGCGGCAAGGAAAACAACCAGGCAAAGCGAGCCGGAAACGAGAACCAGCTCGAGGAATTGGCTCGGGCGACTAGAACGCGGTGAATCGCCGGAATTCTTCAAAGCGCTGGTCGATCTCTTCACGAGTGAGCGTGCGGAAGCGCTCAACACCGAACTGCTCACAGCAAAAACTCCCCATGACCGAGCCGTAAATGACAGCGCGATGCAATTCCCGGACGTCAAAAAGCCCGTTGCGGAGATCGAATCCACGCTCCGCGAGATATCCCACGAATCCGCCTGCAAAGCAATCGCCGGCTCCGGTCGGATCGAAGAGATCTGCGAGCAGGTATCCCGGAACCATGAACAAAGTATCGCGGCGGATCAACATGGCCCCATATTCGCCGCGCTTTATCACAAGCGTGTTTGGGCCCATGTCGAGGATTTTATCCGCTGCCTTGCGCAGGTTGTGCTCCCCCGCCAGCATGCGCGCTTCGCTGTCATTGATAAGAAGGAAGTCCCATTCGCGAATGGCGGTGAGAAGTTCATCGCGAGTTTGGGATATCCAATAATTCATCGTGTCGCCGCCGGTAAAGCGCAGGCCGTTCATCTGCTGCCGGACCCCGCGCTGCAGATCGGGTTGTATGTTGCCAAGAAAAAGATACGGTTCCCCTTTGTAAGAGGCGGGAAGCTTCGGATTGAATGTGGCGAATACATTCAGGTCCGTGCGCAGCGTGGTGCGCTCGTTCATGTCGTTTGAATACACACCGGACCAAAAGAATGTCTTCCCGCCGGCCCGTTCAAGGCCCTCCAAATCAACGTTCTTGCTGGCCAGCAGCGCTTGGTCTTCATTGGCGAAGTCATCGCCAACCATGGCGACAATAGCTGTTTCCGTGAAATAGCTGGCGCTGAGCGCAACATATGTGCAAGAACCGCCCAGCGTCCGTTCAATCTTTCCGTGCGGAGTCTCAATTGCGTCGTAAGCAACGGATCCGATAACAACCAGGGACATCGTCTTGCATTGTAAAGGACGCCGTGCCCGGCACTGCTGTCACAACCCGATTAGCGCGCGGCGATTGTGACGTTCGTCTCGTCCAGGACGCTGGGGCGAATCCATCTCGCTTGTGCGTCTCCGTTCGAAAAGGCTGCCCTCCGCAGGCTTGTATTCGTCGCGGACGCGGCATCACTCGTTCGAGCGGTTTGACTATGGCGCAGTTGCCGGATTGTGTTAGAGGCGAGCGAGATGGGATTTGATCGCACAATGTCGTTCCTGAGAGCCAATAGAGCCTGAACGGATCGTGGGGTCGATTCGGGTTTCGTATCTCTGGAGAACGTTGTTCGCGGTGTCCGACAATCGTTGATCCGAATAAGCGCAACTTTTCCGTCTGTCCCAGGGAGGCGGCCCGGCTCGTTTGAATCCACGAAGGTCCTGTTTATTAAGCTCGCAGCATCGACACATCCGGTGAACACCAGGTCATTCAGTATTTTCGTGCGTTCGTTATCAATGAGCGGGTCGGTCGCATGCGTCACGTGCATTCTCCTGATCTCGTAGCCGACATCCTCAGTTGCCGCGCCCAGCCAGACGTCCTGGTCGCCTTGCTTCCACAAGCGCAGGTGGTGCCGCTTCGAAAACGTGTTGAGGCTCTTCTGATATTCGGCATCAGCCTTCGCGCCGTTGAGAGTCAGCTTTCGCATCGGTGCCATGCTGTAACCCATACGCTGCACCATGCAATGATAAATGCGGTAAAGAGACAAAAGGGAGCCCCGCTGGGCCCCGGACCATCCCGCCGCATGAAATGCCCGATTGATCGACTCGCGATTCCCAACAAACAGAACGTTGATCAGGTCGGACGCCCGATTGTGTCCGCTATCTGCACGCTGACGGGGAAGCTCTGAAAGGAGCCGTCGTGCCCCAGCCGCTTCCGCCGCCGTAACGTTGGCAACTCGGCCTTGAAAGACGCCCGGATCGGGGAAATCTGCGCTCGAGGAAAGCTGCAGAATGACCTCAGTGCCTGCCGGAAAGTAAATCTCGGGATCCGGAGACCTGGCAATAAGAAACTTGATGCCTAAAACAGGCACGCCAAATTCGGGATCGGCACACAGGAAGGGAAGGGTATAAAACGCGACAGTCGAAGAGAGATTCGCCGTGGGATAAATCCCGCCTATTATTCCTTGGGTGTTTACCCGTTCTTTCGCTGTTTCTACTTGAATGACACGAGCTTCAATAGGAACGATCTTTCCGTCTGAAAATCGAACTTTCTCAAAGAGATATTCGATAGTCGCTGTGAGGTGCTTCAGCCCCAGCCCCAGGCGCTCGACAGTTTTGACGACGCCCGAAAGCGTCGCTCCTTGTGGTATGATCACCTGCCCGTCAACCACGACCGGTGCGATCACTGTGGCTTGGATAGGGTCGCCTGGATGTGAGATCCGGGATCCCGTGGGCGTGGACAGCCGCGCCTCTATATACGTGCCGGCGGCCAATACTTCCTCCGCTAACGCGGCATGAAGGAAAATGAATATCGCGACAAATGCCAGGACAACAGGATTTCCGCGCATGCGAGTTATATCGTTCAGAAACTTCGGATAAGTTCTCTGCCCGTCACAGAGGACGAGTCCCATCCTACATTAATTTCGTACGAAAACCTGCTACTCCGCTGCCGTCGCTACAATGTGGCCAGGATTTCCTTCAGATGCCCCTGGCCGGGGAACGCCGGAGATCAACCGAATACGTCTGTGCAGACCCTGATCCTGAGCGACCTTCACGCAAATCTGTATGCGCTTCAAGCGGTGTTGGCGGATGCCCAGGGCCAGTACGACCAGATTGTCTGTTGTGGAGATCTCGTCGGCTATAATCCGCATCCTGCTCCGGTTCTCGAGTGGACGCAAGCGAACTGTCCGCGCGTAATTCGAGGAAATCACGACAAAGTTGTAGCCGGCATTGACGATCCCGAATGGTTCAACGAGGTCGCAAAGCAAGCCGCAATCTGGACCATAGGAGAGCTCGGCCCGGGTCAGATCGCCTATTTACGAAATCTCGAGAAGGGTCCCGTGCAACTCGAACACTTTCACCTGTGGCACGGGTCGTCGCGAGATGAAGACGAGTATGTGACCGGCAAATCCGCTGCCGTTCCTGGCTTTCTGTCCTTTGTGCTGCCACTCGCGTTCTTCGGTCACACACATCTGCAAGGAGGATTCTTTTCGAAGTACGGGCGAATCGGGACAATTCCGCCTGTCAGAAGAAAGGAACATGAGGCCGTAGTGACGTTGGAACCCGACGTCCTCTATATGATCAATCCCGGTTCAGTAGGGCAACCCCGGGATGGCGATCCGCGCGCCGCATACGCGATATACGATTTGGAGCAGAAGATCGTGAAGCTCCGTCGCGTAGAATATCCGGTCGAGAATACAGCCGCCGACATCTTGAAGGCGGGCCTGCCATCTGTCCTTGCACTCCGTCTGTCGCGCGGCTTGTAGCGGGTCATTTCGGGCTGTTCCCTCCGCCGCTCGGGCCGCGGAACGCATGAGAAAATGTTGTTTGCGCATTATTCGTGACGGCATTTATTATGCTTGCGGTTTGGCCCTGGTCGGAACCGTCCTGTCGTATTTCTTAACTCCTTGGGTGGGCGTGCCTTTTTACGTTGCCGCGGCATTCTGCCTTTATTTTTTTCGCGATCCTGAACGTTTGCCCCCCTCCGGCGATGTGATGGTTGCTCCGGCCGACGGCAGGGTGGTTTCGATTCGCGAACTGGCGCCTGGGGAAACCCGGATCAGCATCTTTCTCAACATTTTCGACGTTCACGTGAATCGGACGCCCATTCCGGGTAAGGTGACTGGTGTGACCTACCAGAAGGGTAGGTTCCTGGTTGCCAGTCATGACGCGGCATCTACGGAAAACGAGCAGAATACTCTCGTGGTCGAAGGCAATAACTCGCGTGTCGTCTGCCGCCAGATTGCCGGGTTGATTGCGCGCCGCATTGTGTGTTTCAAGAAGGCCGGCGACGATGTCGCTGCCGCCGAGCGGATCGGCTATATAAAGTTTGGCTCTCGTGTGGATGTGCTCTTCGGCGCAGAATGGAGCGCCGCGGTGCGTGTGGGCGACAGGGTTGCTGCCGGATTAAGCGTGCTCGCGAAACGCGCGGGGTAATGTGGATGGAACGTATCCCCCGTAAGCGGCTGACCTTGAAACCGAGCCTTGAGCGTAATCGATGGGCGTGGCCGGTTTTCCCACGATCGCTGGGGGCTTTCTGACCGTAAGAGAGCGCCTGATGGGCCCGCGAGAAGCAACCAGGCCGCGGCGCAGGGCAGCTTATGTTTTACCCAGTCTCTTCACCAGCGGGAACATCTTTCTGGGCTTCGTTGCCATTGCGCAGGCATTCGAAGGGGCTATGCAGGCCGCGGGTGGGGACCTGGGACTGAATGGTCACTTTTCGCTGGCCGCCAAGGCTTTGGGATGGGCCGTATTCCTCGACGGGCTGGACGGGCGCATCGCGCGCATGACGAACACGACCAGCGACTTCGGACGCGAGCTCGATTCCCTAGCCGATGCGATCACGTTCGGGATTGCTCCCGCTGTGCTGGCTTTTGTCTGGGGTGTACATTTCGCCCTGGCTCCCCAGGAAGGTGACTTGCAGATTCACCTGAGGCGTGCCGGCTACTTGGTGGCGTTCTTTTACTTGTTGTGCGGCGCCGTCCGCTTGGCGCGCTTCAATGTTCAGACAAACCCTGTTCCCAAGAACCCCGGACGGTCTGACCACAAGTATTTCGTCGGAATGCCCATTCCGGCGGGTGCCGCCTTTATAGCGGCCGCCGTATTTATGGATTCGTCGCCCGTCCGTTCATTTGCCTTCTCGGTCGTGTGGCTCGTTATCGTTGGAATCGTCGGCCTGCTCATGGTAAGCACCTGGAGATATCCGAGCGCCAAGCAAATCAACATCTCTAAACCGCGAACGCCGCTCATCGTATTGATAGTGGGCGGAGTTGCATTTCTGATATGGGAATGGGCGCAACCGGTGCTGCTGGCGGCCGCGTGCGCGTACGTTGCTAGCGGAATCGTGATCCGATTCGGCGGCATTATACGCAAACGGAGGAGGTCGCGGCCTCCTGCTCACGTCCCGGAGCAGCAAGTTGGCTGAGTCCGATTCTATGAGAATTGCCATTCTCGGGGGCGAAACGCTACTAGGGCGTGAGCTTCAGGAAGTGCTCGGAAACCGCCTGACGGCAGGAGAAATCACGACGTTTGCCGCCAGCGGCGAGGGCAATTTCGCTGAGGAGGAGGGGGAGGCCGTCTATGTGCAGCCTCTCTCGGCTCAAAATATTCAGGACTTCAATGCTGTCCTGATTGCGGGCTCTGCGCCAGGCGCGCAGAAGACCTATGGACTCGCTAGGGAAGCTGGCGGCCGCCCCGTTATCGTGGACTGCACTGGACATCTCGAAGACCGGCCGGAGGCTCGAATCGTCGCGCCACTCCTGGGAAATGTGGCGGCGGATGGCGGATGGCTCCTGATCGTCGCACATCCCGCCGCGAGCGCTCTGGCTCTGGTTTTGGCCAGGCTCGCGAAATATCGAGCGATTCGGCAGGCCATAGCGCACATTTTTGAGCCGGCAAGCGAGCGTGGCAAGCGCGGGCTCTCTGAGCTGCATCACCAGACGTCAAGCCTGCTTTCTTTTAAGGCACTCGATAAAGACGTTTTCGACGCTCAGGTGAGTTTTAATCTGCTCTCGCAATATGGCGAGGAAGCGCCTCTGAAACTGGCCTCCATCGAGCGACGGATTGAGCGTGATTTCGCAACCATTGTTGCGAATCGGAAACCACGTGCCAATCTGCCGATCCCTTCTCTGCGGCTGGTGCAGGTGCCGGTGTTTCACGGCTATAGCCTCTCGATCTGGGTCGAGTTCGAAACAACTGTCGATGCACAGGCGCTTCGTGAGGCGCTAGCGTCCGCGCAGATTGAGGTTCGCAGCGAGGCGGAAGAAGCCCCGAATCCAGTAGGTGTGGCGGGTCAGAGCGGACTGATCGCCGGGGATATTCGTGTCGACGGAAACAACGCGCACGCCGCCTGGGTTTGGGTTGTGGGAGATAACCTGCGGCTGACGGTTGATGCAGCCTCCGATCTACTAGGCCATTCGGAAAGGGAGCGGCAATGAGGTTGCCAGTGTCTATTGCGGCACTAAGTATCACGTTGCCCATATCTTGCGGTTATCATGTCGGCGGCAAAGCCGATCTGATGCCGAAGAGCATCCATACCATCGCAATTCCCGCGTTTTCAACGCTCTCCACCCGCTACAGGTTGGTGGATATTCTTCCGCAGGAGATTGGCCGCGAATTTACCGAACGCACCCGATTCCGGATTGTCGATAATCCAGCAACGGCCGACGCAGTCATTAACGGCGCGATCAACACAGTGCTAATCTCACCGAATATTTTCAATCCGGCGACTGGTGGGGCCACGATGATACAGGCGACCATCGTGCTGACCGTGAGCATGGTTGAACGTTCCACCGGTCGCGTCTTGTACTCCCGGCCAAACTGGGCGCTTCACGAAAGTTATCAGGTGGCCGTCAATCCTCACCAGTTCTTCGACGAGAGCGCCCCCGCCTTCCAGCGTTTGGGCCGTGACGTTGCCCGCGATGTCGTGAGCTCCATCGTCGAGAATTTCTGAATGACGCCCGAGCAATTTCTCGCCAGGCTCGACAAAAACCATCCCGCGCCCGCTTACCTTTTTCTCGGCCAGGAGGGATACCAAAGACGTATCTGTAAGGATGCTTTGATCCAGCGCGTCTCGCCCGGCAATGAGAACGGCGGATTTACCCACATTGATCTGGAAAGCGCGAGCCTGTCGCAAGTGCTCGACGATGCGCGCTCGCTGTCACTGTTTTCATCCGACCGCCTGATCTGGATCTCCAGCGCCGAACTCGCCTTGCCTCGCCGGATCAGCATCGATGAAGAAGAAGAGCCTGGAAAGCGCAGCGGTTCCGGGCTCGCGGAATATTTGAAACAACCGACGCCCGGAACCGTGCTCGCGTTCGAATGCAGCCGGTACGATTTTGAGGGAGACGACCGCGCGAAGCTCGAACGGGTCGAAAAATTCTATTCGGCTGTTCCGGTGGTCGTGCAATTCCGTGCCTTCACTCCCGAGTCGAGCCGCTTTCTAGCCCAGCAACTCGCTAAACAGCACGGGCTGAAGCTGGCGGGAGCGGAACTCGCAGCCCTGTTGGATGCGGTAGCCGGTGATGCAAATCGCCTGGCATCGGAGCTTGATAAGCTCTCGCTGTTTATCGGAAGTGATCAGGCTGTGAGCATGGATGATCTGCAGGCTCTGGTACCAAATGCTGCTCAGAGTACGGTGTTCTCGCTGGTGAATGCGCTGGGCAAGCGGGACCGCGCCGGCGCGCTGCGATCGCTCGATATTCTTGTGCGGGAAGGCGAGTACCTTCCCTTGGCGCTGACGTTCCTGAGTATCCAGTTCCGCCTGGCGCTGGCAGCCAAGGAAGCCAAGCTGAACTCGACACAGCAGGCGCTTGCCTTCTTCGCAAAGATCGGTGTGCGCATGTGGCGCGACCGTGCCGAGCAGGTGATGAGCACGGCGGCGGCTTTTACGTGCGAGCACTTGGCAAAGGCTGTCGCACTGATTCACGAGACCGACAGGAAATTCCGAGAGGGATACAGGGACGACCGCGTGATTATGGAGACGCTGGTTTTGGCGCTGACGGCGAGGCTCTGACTTGCTTTGGCTTTCTTCTTCGCCATTCGAACAGGACGATTCCCGCAGCTACTGAGACGTTCAGAGACGAAACAGCTCCCGCCATCGGGATGCGCACGAGCACGTCGCAGTGCTTGCGAACACCCTGGTGCAGGCCCTTGCCTTCCCCGCCCAGGACAATGGCCGCGGGCGAATTAAAATCAACGCTGTCGTACAGCGTTGAGCCACGCTCGTCCATGCCGTAGATCCAGAAGCCACTTTCCTTCAAGCGCTCGAGTGACTGGCTCACGTTCGTAACGCGCGCGACGGGAAGATACTCCAGCGCCCCGGCCGCGGCTCGCTCGACGGTCTCTGTAAGCGGTGCGGAGCGGCGTTCGGGAACTACGATCGCGTTTGCGCCTGCCGCATGCGCCGTGCGAATGATGGCGCCCAGATTGTGCGGATCTTCGACCCCGTCGAGAATGACCAGCAGTTCGGCTCCATCAGTAACATCCTCCACTTCGACGAAACCGTGAACGGCGCCGAAGGCAACCACGCCCTGGTGCGCAATGCCCTTACTAGCCCTGTCCAGCATTTCGCGAGGTTCAAAGCGAATCGGAACCGACTGCTCGCGGCAAAGATCTATGATTTCCTGAATACGCGGACCGGAGGCGCCCTTTGCGACGAGGACCTTATCTAACGGTCGATGCGCGCGAAGCGCTTCACGGACAGGGTGAATGCCAAGCGTGGAGCGCATTCATTTCGATGCTACCGTCTTGGTCTCGGGCAGAGCGAACGCGACAACGTAATCGCCCAGCGGTGAGAGATCGGGAATTCCGAACCCCCCCGCCGTAACTACGACATATTGTTTTCCATCGGGCCCCTGAAAACTCATGGGCACTGCCTTGGCGCTGCTGGGCAAATCTCCTTTCCAGAGCTGTTGCCCGCTCTGTACATCGAACGCGTAAAGCGCGGGAACAAGCGTTCCGCCCACAAAGACGAGGCCACCTGCGGTAACCATCGGACCACCTAGCGAAATCGATCCCCATTGGGCCGGGAGTTTCTGGCTGAACTGGCCGAGCGGAACTTCCCATTTCTTTTCTCCGCTGCTTGCCGTAATCGCGACGAGAGTGCCCCACGGCGGGGGAGTGCAGGGAAGACGCTTCGGACTCAGCAGGAAGCGCCGCATCATTCCGTAAGGAGTGCCGCGTTGCGGAGCGAACTCCCAATCGCCATCGATCTTGCGCCCTCGCGAGCTACGCAACCCTTCATAGTCGGCGCGCGGGATGAGGCGGACTTCTGCCGCGAGATGGTTGGTGGGCAGAACCAGCAGATCGTGGTCCGGGTCGTAAGCAAAGCCGCCCCAGTTCTGCCCGCCGATATTGCCTGGAATCTGAAGCGTTCCTTGCAGAGAGGGTGGAGTGAAAATCGGTCCGGTGCGAAGCCTTTCGATCTCGGCACGGCACCAGTTGCGGTCGGCATCGTCGATGCCCCACGCGTCCGCAATGCTCATTGTCTGGGGCGTGATCGGGGCAGGTTTCAAGGGGAAGGGTTGGGTGGGCGCTGCCGTCTCGCCTGGGACCTCGCTCTTTGGCGCAGGCCGTTCCTCGACACCGAAGACCGGCGCGCCTGTTTCGCGGTTGAGAATGAAGATGTTGCCCGTCTTGGACCCGATGGCGATGGCCGGAATTTCCGAACCGTTGCGATGAAGATCAAGCAGCAGCGGCGGCGTGGCGACATCGTAATCCCACAGATTGTGATGAACTGTCTGGAAGTGCCACGCCATCGCGCCCGTATCGGCTCGAAGCGCGGTTACTGAGTCTGCGAAGAGATCATCACCAAGCCGTTCGCCGCCGAAGTAGTCCGGGCTGGGGCTCCCGGTCGGTACGAACACCAGGTTGCGGATGGGATCGGCGGCGATGACCGACCATGCGTTCGCTCCTCCGGTTCCGCGGGCGCTGCCTTTCTTCCACGTATCGGCGCCGTCCGCATAAGAACTCTGCGGGATGGGGTCCCAGGACCATTTCAGCTTTCCGTTCACCACATCAAACGCGCGAACTTCGCCGCTAGCCTGGTCGGTTGACCCGTTGTCAGCAACAGCGGATCCCACCACCAGCGTGTTTCTGATCACGGCCGGAGGCGAAGTTTCTTCGTAGTCGCTGTCATTATGCGGCGCGATGCGAAGGCCGTGACGAAGATCGACGATCCCGTTGTCGCCGAAATCGGAGCACAGCTTTCCCGTAGCGGCGTCGAGTGCGATCAGACGCGCGTCGATCGTCGCGATGAAGATACGGCGCTGTCCCGCCTGTGATTTCCAGGTCGATACTCCGCGGTTCGCGTAATCGCCATATCCTTTGTCCTTGTCAATGCGCGGGTCATAGGCCCAGCGTTGTTTTCCGGTTACCGGGTCGAGCGCGATCACACGGCCCAAAGGCGTGCTCACGTAAAGCGTCCCGTCCACATAAAGCGGCGTGGCTTCGAATTGGGTCGGCTTCGAACCATCTTTCGGTGCATAGGCATCGCCGGTCCGGTAGGTCCATGCGATCTTCAGAGCATTGACGTTCGAACGATTAATGGCGGTCAGAGGAGAGAAGCGCTGGCCTCCGGGGTCGCGCCCATAATTGGGCCACTCGCCCGGATTTGTGGCAAGTGCTGGGTACGCAGCGTACAGAACAAAAGCAAGTAACAGACGAGTCGACATGTGCAACGATAATCAGGCCACAGGAATCCCATGCTCTTCGAGGGTGCCCCGGACCTCTTTGGCAGAAAGACGCGAGAAATCGTATTCGACAAACAATTCATCGCCCGAAGGCTGCACCCGAACAGCAAGAAAGCCGTATATCGAATGTATGCGGGCGATATTCTGCAGATCATCGCTATTGAGCGGACGCGAAAGTTTAAAGCTGGTTTGCACTTTCGTCATCGCGAATCAGAATAACACTGAAACCGATGCTAGCCTGAACAGATGCGTGGTTTGTTGTTTCTCTTGCCAGCATTGTTGATCGCACAAGGTACGCCACCTAAGTCCCAGACGGCGACCACCCGGCCTGTGCGTCCCGGGGCGTCAGCAAGATCTAAGCCTGTGACTGCTACGCCTGCATTAGTAACCGACGACGAGAAGACCATCTATTCGCTCGGCTTGTCTATCTACCGGTCCCTTTCACAATTCGATCTGTCTCCGGCAGAATTGGACATTGTTAAGCGAGCGATGACAGACGCGACCGCCGGCAAACCGGCTGTCGACTTGCAGACGTGGGGTCCGAAGATTCAGCCGCTTGCCGAGGCGCGTCATGCTCGCGTGATCGAGCGCGAAAAGGCCGATTCCGCGGCTTACGTCGCCAAAGCAGCAGCAGAACCAGGCGCAATCAGGACGGAATCCGGCCTCGTATTCCGCGATGTTCGAGTTGGCAATGGAGTCTCCCCTAAACCTACGGATAAGGTCAAGGTGAACTATCGCGGCACGCTTATAAATGGGGCCGAATTTGACAGTTCTTACAGCAGGAACCAACCTGCCGAATTTGCTTTGAACGGAGTGATCCGCTGCTGGACGGAGGGCGTGCAGAAGATGCAGGTGGGCGGAGAAGCTATCCTTGTTTGCCCTTCAGACTTAGCGTATGGAGACCGGGGGCAAGGGTCCATTCCGGGTGGCGCGGCGCTGATCTTCCATATAGAGCTACTCGAAGTTTCTGCTGCAAATCCCTAGAATCCGTGCCGTCAAAGGGTGAAACTGACCAGGCCGATAATCTGTCCTATTTACTAAGTGAGGAGGATGGAATGGGCAGGATATTAGCCAGCATAGTGTTCGGGAGTTGTTTGTGTGGGTTACCGGCTCTGGCGCAAAGTGGCGACACGGTCCGCAGCGCTCAGCAGGTATTGAAAGATAAAGGCCTTTACTCGGGTTCTGTAGATGGGATCTACGGTCCGCTGACGCGCAAGGCAGTCCGCAGCTATCAACAGGAGCAAAACCTGACTGCCGACGGCCGTTTGGGTCCTCAAACGTTAAGCGCCCTGGGAGTACAGGAAGCGACGCCAGGTACGAGTTTCGGCAAAGCTGGTTCACAAGTGAAAAACTCCTACGCGGCGGGCGGGAAAGACGTAGGGCGCGGCGGCAAGGAGTTTGGTTCAGAGATCAAGCACGGAAACGTGGTCGAAGCAGGTAAAGAGTTGGGTAAAGGCGTCGGCAGCGGCGCCGCTAAGATCGGAGAAGGCACCGGGCACGCGGCGAAGAGCGCCGCTTCGGGCGTGAAGAACGCAGTCACACCCAATAAGAAAGACACCACAAGCACTCAGCAGTAAACCGGAAGAACGCGAGACCACCCCATCGCTACGGGCGCTTCTATTGCGACCCGCTATATCGCCAGACGGTATAATGCTCTGGTGCAACGAAACGGCGAACCAGATTCCCTGGACCTGCTTCCGCTGAGTCCACAACTGTTCCATATATTGGTTGCTTTAGCGGACCGCGACCAGCACGGTTACGGGATCATGCGAGATGTGGCGGATCGGACCGGAGGAAAGCTGCGGCTCAGCGCCGGAACTCTCTACGGTTGCATGAAACGTATGCTGGAGCAGGGCTTGGTCATTGAGCTCCGCGAGAGCGAGAGGCCGGCCCCCTCTAATGACGATGAAAGGCGACGGTACTACCGCCTGACGCAGTTTGGCCGCAAGGTGGCGAAAGCGGAAGCCACGCGACTGGCCGAACTCCTGGAGCAAGCGCGGATCTATGGGCTGGCGCCGAAACGCGGTTAGGATCTACCGCACGCTCCTGCTCGCCTATCCGGCTGAGTTCCGTCATCAATACGGCGCGGAGATGGAGCGTTTGTTTGATGACCGCTCTCGCTCGGAGCCGCCCGTTCGCCTGTGGCTCGAGTCGCTCGCGGACATTGCAATCACGGTGCCCACGGAGCATCTGCATACCCTGGCGGCGGATCTCCGCTACGGGGGGAGAATGCTCGCAAGCGCTCCGTCGTTTACGGTTGTCGCGCTCCTGGTCATGGCCCTTGGAATCGGGGCAACGACAGCAGTATTCAGTCTTGTAAACGCCGTGCTGCTGCGCTCGTTTCCGTACGGAGAGCCGCAAGGCCTCGTGTATCTCTATTCGCCGAATTCGCAGTTTCAGGGGACGCCGGATGAGATGGCACCCAATGATCCGGATTTTTACGACTGGCAGCGGTTGAGCCATTCGTTCACATCGCTCACCATGCTGAAACAGCGCATGTCGAACTTCGTCCATGATGGGACGGTGGAGCGAGTCGGAAGCGCGCTTGTGACCGGGAGCTTCTTCGAGACGTTGGAGGCCAAGCCGCAGTTAGGAAGAGCCATCGAAGCTGAGGACGATACTCCCGGCCGCGCAAACGTAGCGGTCATCAGCGACCGGCTCTGGCACGAACGATTTGGCGGTGCAACAGATGTAATCGGAAGAGTGCTTCAGATCAATCGAAAGAAGTACACCGTGATTGGAGTCATGCCGAAGGATTTCGGTTATCCGTTCGAGGGTGACATTCCCTACGGCATGACCGGATTCAAAAGAACGGATCTATGGTTGCCCGTGGCGTTGAGCGCAAAAGAAAAGACGGACCGCACTACTTTCGCGAGCAATGACGCGACGATCGGGCGACTTCGCCCAGGCGTGTCCGTTGCGCAAGCACAAGCCGAGCTGAAATCGATCGAATCGCAGCTCAATTCGTTGTATCCGCCCATGTGGAGAGGATGGACCGCTTTAGTGCGGCCGCTCGTGACGACGATCGTCGGGCCGGTGCAGAAAATGCTCTGGCTGTTGCTGGGGGCCGTGGGTTGCGTTCTGCTGATTGCATGCAGCAATGTGGCCAATCTACTGCTGGCAAAAGTGGCAACCCGCAGGCAGGAGATAGGCGTGCGCATGGCGCTGGGAGCGGAACGCACACGGCTGATACGGCAAATGCTCACCGAGTCGCTGTTGCTCTCGTGCCTGGGAGGCAGTCTCGGAATGCTCCTGGCGTTTGCGGCCGTGCGGTTACTCGTGCGCCTGAATCCCGGCAATATTCCGCGCTTCGAGCAGGCTTCCGTCGACAGCCGGGTATTGTTCATCGCCGTAGTTTTGTCTGTAATGGCCGGACTGCTGAGCGGGTTGGCGCCCACGGTCGCTGCCTCGCGCGTGAGCGTGAACGAGATCTTAAAACAGGGCGGGAACAAAGGAACGGCTGGAACTTCGAACCGCTGGCGCCAAACGCTGGTGCTGATCGAAGTGGCACTGTCGGTGATACTGCTGGGGGGAGCAGGATTGATGATCCGCAGCTTCATTGCCGTGCAGGCGGTAAATCCCGGATTTTCACCGTCCGCTTTGACCATGCGCCTGTCGCTGGATGAGCGCTACAAAACGCCTGAGCAGCGGATGGCGTTCTTTCAAGGATTCATGCAGGCGGCGCAAAGGGTGCCGGGTGTATTGAAGGTCGGTGCGGCGGATGTGATTCCGCTCGACCACCGCGAATCGGTGGCCGCGTTCGAAATCAAAGGATACGGCAAGCCGCGCGACATGATCGACAATCGTTCCGTAACGTCCGGGTATTTCGGCGCAATCGGCCTGCCTCTATTGCACGGGCGCGACTTCGACGATCACGATCTCAAAAACAATTCGGTAGCCATTGTAAATGAGGCATTTGCCAAAACGTTCTTCGGAGCAAGCAACCCGCTGGGCTCGCAAATTCGTTCCGGCATCGGTGACTTGACTGGAGTTCCGTGGATAACCGTAATTGGCGTTATTGCGAACCTGCGCCAAACTACTCTCGAAGAGAAGCCGCGGCCCGAGGTTTTCCGGCCGTACCAGGCCGGCCTTCACGGTTACGCCTACCTGGCGTTTCGCCTGAGTGTTCCGCCACGCGTTGTAATCGCTACTTTGCGCAACGTTCTACATGACATGGACCCGGCATTGGGTCTGGAAGACATCCACACGATGCGCGATCGCATGGCGGAAGCAAATGCCAGGCGGCGGTTCCAAACCGTTCTTCTCGGCGGATTTGCAGGGCTGGCCTTACTACTCGCGTGCGTTGGCTTGTATGGATTGATCGCGTACTCGGTGAAACGGAGAACAGCCGAAATCGGCGTTCGCAT
Organism: Bryobacteraceae bacterium; assembly: GCA_036557345.1. Taxonomy (GTDB): domain Bacteria; phylum Acidobacteriota; class Terriglobia; order Bryobacterales; family Bryobacteraceae; genus Bog-105. Next base: position 12,608 of record DATBHS010000202.1, on the reverse strand, counting down.
GGCTCTCGGCGGTTCCCAAAGGCAGGTGCTGGGCATGGTGTTGCGCGAAGGCCTTAAAGTCGTCGGCCTCGGCCTTTTCTTCGGTATCGTGGCGGCACTTGGCACGATGCGCCTGATCGGCGCCTGGCTGTATGAAATCGGCGCCGGAGACCCAATCACGTTCCTGAGCGTAGCGGCCACGCTGCTACTTGTCGCTGTTTGCGCCTGCCTTGTCCCGGCTATCGCTGCAACGCGAGTTGAGCCGGTAACCGCGCTCCGGTATGAATAAAATGCCGAGGTAAGTAGGGCCGGTACTAGCACGACTCTACTTTTTCGATAGAGAATGTCATGTTAAGGTAGGGGGTTATGGCACAGTATGCACATCCTGAAGTCCTGGTTGACAGCGGATGGCTTGCGAGCAAGCTGAACGATCCGTCCGTTCGCATTGTGGAGGTAGATGTCGATACGAGCGCATACGATTTGGGGCACATTCCAGGGGCGATTGCCTGGGCATGGAATACGCAACTCTGCGATACCGTGCGGCGGGATATTTTGCCGAAGGCCGAGCTGGAAGCGCTGCTGTCAAAATCCGGGATTAAGCCGGAAACGACCATTGTTCTGTATGGCGACAGCAACAACTGGTTTGCGGCTTGGGCGTTCTGGCAGTTGAAGATCTATGGCCATAAGGACGTCAGGATTTTGAATGGCGGCCGAAAAAAATGGCTGGCCGATAGCAGGGAGGTGAGCGACAAAGCCCCGTCCTACGAGCACACGCAATACAACGCGCAAGAGCCGGACCTTTCCTTGAGAGCATTTCTTCCCCAAGTGCAAGAGGCACTTAGAGCCAATTCCGCGTCGCTCGTCGATGTGCGCAGCCCGCAGGAATTTACGGGCGAGATTCTGGCGCCTCCTGGTTTGCCGGAAACCTGCCAGCGTGGCGGACACATTCCCGGTGCGCGCAATGTCCCCTGGGGCAAAGCTTGCAATGACGACGGAACCTTTAAGACCTTTGACGAATTAAAGGCTCTGTACGGAGGCGAGGGTGTGAACGCATCGAAGCCCACGATTGCATACTGCCGCATCGGAGAGCGGTCCAGCCATACCTGGTTTGTTCTGAAATATCTGCTCGGTCTGCCGAATGTGACGAACTACGACGGGTCCTGGACGGAATGGGGCAACCTCGTGGGCGCTCCTGTAGAGCGCGGCGCATCGAAATCGGCGACGACCTAAAGCATATGGAAGCAACCACCAAAGCCGAACAGTTTCAAGAACGGCAAATTGATATCGAAGGCTGGCCGGTTAAGCTCACCAGTTACAAGGTAGGCGACAACTTCGTCTGCCAGGCCGACAACGTGTCCCCGGGCGCATGTCTGGCGCGCTTCTCGGCTGGTACCGCGAAAGAAGCGGAATCACAAGCTATTTCGAAGGCCCGACACTTGCTGTCCAAGACCAAGCGGCGAAATATCGACGGATAAACGCTCGCACGCTGTACGACTGCCGCGCATCAACGCCATCGAAAGAGGCGGAGCGCGAGAAAGAACGGCACAACGAACCACGCGATCGTGACCGCCAGTTCGCGATGAAGACTGGCGAAGCCGGATCCCTGCAGCATGTTTGCCCGCAAGGCATCGACAACGGCCGTAAGCGGCAGCGCGCGTATTAGCGGTTGCACGGCATCCGGGAAGCGATCGGCCGAAAAGAAGATTCCGGAGAGGACCCACATAGGCAGGATGATCAGGTTCATGAGACCGGATACAGCTTCGATCGTTCGCACCCGGCAGGCCGCTAGCAGACCCAGCGCGTTGAAGCATAGCGAAGCCGCCACGCATAGAATTCCCAACTGCCACAAATTCCCGCGCAGAGGCACTCGGAAAACGGCCACGGCAAAGCCGAGGAAGACGATCACTTCAAACGGCAGGATCGCTAAGCGCGACAAAACGAACGATGCCAGGTACTCCCAGCGGCGCATAGGGGACGCCACGAGTCTCCTCAGGAGCTTCTTTTGCCGGAAGTCCACGATGGCTAGCCCCAAACCCCAAATCGAGCTTCCCATCAGGTTCATGCCCAAAAGACCGGGCACCACGAAGTCGATGTAACGAGACCCGGGTTCGCGCACAAGGTCATTGGTTGTCTTGAACGGATCAGCGCGGCCAGCGCTGTGTTGTAAAGCGCGGTCAGTCAGGAGACGGGCCGTTCGTCCATCGGGATTCGTGTCGTCGTAGCGGTAAATCACGCCACGGGAGCTAGGAATCGCAAGAAGTTGGATTCGGCCTGTGCGTAACGCCGCCTCACCCGAATCTTGGTCCATAACAGTAACCGCGAGATTCTTATCCCGGCGCAGAACTGATGCGAGGTCTCCCCCGACAATGCCGATTTTCGTCACCTCAGGCGGCCGATTTCTTAACGCTATACCTAGGCCAAGAGTGAGCAGAATTGGAAAAATGAAAATCCAAAAAACGGCTTCCGGCTCGCGGAAAAAAAGGCGGAAACGCGCAAACGTCAACTGAATGAGCGAATAATCCCAGACGGGATTTCCCTCAGGCTCGATATTTCGGGTGCGAGGTCCGAGGACTTGTTCACTCATCGCGTAGATTCCTTCCCGTGAGCGATACGAACACATCTTCGAGCGTCGCCGAATGGGTTCGGAGTTCAGTCAGCTTGATTCCCCTGCTGGCGAGCACTTCAAATATTTCGGGCACGGACTTGTGCAACTCGGAAGCCGAAGCTTGGAAGCGCCCGTTCTCCAGGCGCGTGCAGCGAATTCCTTCCAGGTTCTTCAGGGCGTCCCAATGCAGATTGTCGGCAAATCCATCGACCGCAAACTCGACGATATGCTCGGCCCCGATGCCTGCGATGAGTTCCCGCGGTGTGCCCAGCGCGATGATGCGCCCGCGGTCCATTACCGCCACCCGGTCGCAGAGCCGTTCGGCTTCCTCCATATAGTGCGTCGTGAGAATGATGGTGCGGCCCGCCTTTTTCAAATCTGCCATCAGTTCCCATAAATGACGCCGCGCCTGCGGATCGAGCCCGGTAGTCGGTTCATCGAGAAAGAGCAGTTCAGGATCCCCAACAAGCGCACACGCCATAGCCAGCCGCTGTCTCTGCCCGCCTGAGAGGCCTCCCACGCGAGAGTCTTTCTTTTCGGTAAGCTGAACCGTCTCGATGATCCGGGCTACAGGCAGCCCGCGCCGATAGAAGCTCCGGAAGAGCCGTAGGATTTCTTCGACAGTCAGTTTTTCGGGGAATTGCGTCTCTTGAAGCTGTATGCCAATACGCTCGCGGATGTCTGCCGCATGATGCTTCCAGTCAAGGCCCAGGACCTCGACAGCACCGGAGTCCGGCAGGGTCAACCCTTCGCAAATCTCAATTGTCGTCGTTTTGCCTGCGCCGTTCGGACCCAGAAGTCCAAAACATTCTCCCGAATAGACTTCGAGATCGAGCGCTTCGATCGCCACAACGTTCCCATACACCTTGCGGAGGCCATGGATCGAAAGAGGCAGAGTGCCGTTCAAATGATGCATGGTTAAAAGGGCACTGCACCTTGATTCTCTCAGGCGTTTTGGGTGCCTCAACCGCTGAATCGGAATGATATCCTTTCGGCAGATTCGGCGGCGACATTCATGAGCTCTGGCGCTCGCGTGGAATTAGAAAATGAGAAGAGATGAACAGGTAGTCGAGGCGGAGTTGATGGAAATCAGCGCTATTCAGGACGATACCATCAAATTGGAAAGAATTGTCGCCTGGTGTGCGAACTATCCCGATGAAATACCATTCGCATTACAGTTCTTCAGACGCCGCCGGTCACAGAAAGCCGCTCATCCCTCAGATGCACAAGCCGGACTGTCCGAGCCGTAAGCCGCTCGAGAGAATATAAGCCAACACACTATGTCCATCACTCGTCGCCACTTTCTGCAAAGCACGGGCGCTGCCGCCTCTACAGTTGCCATCACCGAAGCCGCTCCCTACGCACAAGAATCCGCCAAACCGGTCTCGCCTAATGATCGCGTTCAAGTCGGCTGCATCGGTTTCGGCATTATGGGCCAGGAAGACACCAGGACCGAAGCGTCGCTGCCCGGCGTCGAAATCGTCGCCGTTTCCGATGTCTACGATGGCCGGCGTACTCTCGCCCAGGAGCGCTACGGCAAGCACGTGTTTACGACTCGCGATTACCGCGAACTGCTTGCCCGCCGAGATGTCGATGCCGTCATCATCGCCACGCCCGACCACTGGCACGCCCGCATCGCCGTGGACGCTCTCCACGCCGGCAAAGATGTCTACTGCCAAAAGCCAATGGTCCGCGAAGTGCCCGATGGCCACAAGATCATCGAAGCGCAGAAACAAACTAGCCGCATTCTCCAGGTCGGGAGCCAGCGTGTCAGCTCGATCCTCTATGCCAAAGCGAAGGAACTCGTGAAAAGCGGCATGATCGGCCAGATCCATCTGATCGAGGCCTACATCAACCGCAACTCGTCTCTGGGCGCCTGGCAGTACACGATTCCGCCCGACGCCTCTCCCGAAACGATCGAGTGGGACCAATTCCTTGGCAGCGCGCCAAAGTGCCCCTTCGAGCCCGTCCGCCTGTTCCGCTGGCGAAACTATCGAGCATATGGAACCGGCATTCCTGGCGATCTCTTCGTTCATCTCTTCACGGGCATTCACTTTGTCATGGATAGCGAAGGTCCACAGCGAATAGCAGCTACTGGGGGCACTTACTACTGGAAAGACGGTCGCGATGTGCCGGATCTTATGACTGGCCTCTACGACTACCCGGAAACTTCGTCACATCCTGGGTTCCAGATCAACTTCAGCGTGAATTTTGAAGCCGGGAGTGGCGAAGGCGCCGATTCGCAAGCCTTCCGCTTCATCGGAACCGAGGGTATCCTCAATCTCTCCGTTGGTAACTCCCTCTCCATCTCCAAGCGTCCGCGCGAGCTTGACCCCGGAACCACGGCCGCCACGTTCTCGAAGAAAATTCAGGAGCAAATCCTCGCTGAACACCGCGCCAAGTATCCGCCGCGGCCCGAAACCGCTGACTCACTATCGCTCAACGCCATAGAAATGTTCCCTCTGCCGAGGGGCTACTCCGAGCAGGTCGCACACCATCAGACTTTCCAAAACGCGATTCGCACCCGCACGCCTGTTATCGAAGATGCCGTCTTCGGCCTCCGCGCCGCCGGCCCTGCCCTCATGTCAAACGTCTCGTATTTCGAGCGCCGCACGGTCGACTGGGATCCCATTACGATGCGTATGGTTTAGCCCGAAGTAGCGCAAACTCTGAGTCCGCCACCAATTTGGGGACTTAGACCACCTATCGGGATTTTGAAGCCTTTGTGCCATTCAGAAGAAGAACACCGCGCCACAACCGGCGACTCCCCGAGCTCGTCTCGCAGGGTCTGAATGATGCCGGCGTATCGCCGAGGCACGAATCGGGAGTCGAACCGCAGGATCTCCATCGCACATCCGTACTTCGGATCCATGTACCGGGGGAAGGTTTGGCCCTCGCCGTCCAAACCGGCTCCGCCAATTCGTCCCAATATTAAAGCTGAGCCGTTTCGTACAGTAGCCGTGCATGAGCACACGCACCCGCCGATCAGTTGCGCCCAGGCATAAGATGCGAGGATGCATTCAAATGCTGCTTTCGTGTGGCGGTACTCACGGGCGATGGCCCATCCACCGAGTTCAACGTAAGAGAAGTTGTGCTCCCGAGCCAAGCTAAGATCCGCCTGAACGGCATCGCGCAATTTCGGTCCCCACACTGCATCTTTAGCGAGAGCGGAATGCCGAAGTTTTAACTTCTCGAAAGACAGCGTGCATGGATCGTGCAGGAGAAATCTCACGCAGCCTATTACGGCCTCTGCCTCGTCCACCAATGCCAGATGCCAGCTACTGTCGTCGCCTTCCATGCGGAATCGCCCGTCGGGAGTGACTTGCCAGGCGCGAATAGCTCCGTCTGCGATGTACGCCCGCGCCCGCAATCTCTGTGCCGAGTACAGATATCGTTTATAAATATGGCGGTCTGCGAAGGAGTATCGCCATCTGGATCCCGATGTCTCTGAGGGAGCCAGCAGTTGGAAACGATAGCTGCCCGGTCGCATTTTCTGTAACCTATTCGGCCCGCTCGACAAAGCAAGAACGGCATCGAACATAGCAGCCTGCGTGTCGGAGAAACTGCGGGTACTGTCGCCTTCTTGTTTATGGTTAAGCCTCGTGTAGGTCGGTGTTAATAGCTCGTGCAGTTCGAAGAAGTTTCGTTTCCCAGAACGTTCTTCTACGATCCGAAATATAAGTGTGCGTGCGCCTTGTGGCAGAATGCATGGATGCTCCTACGGTTAACCGGGCGCAAGGAGTGGCAATTTTTCAGCGTTCTGCCGAAGGCAAGCCCGGGCCTCGCCGCCGCGTGGTGGACAGTACTTCTGCTGCGAGGTGTCCTCCCTGCGGCATTCGCGATCACGATGGGCTTGCTGGTTGCCGCCGTGCGCAACGGCCAAAGCCTTGCGGGTCCACTTGCTCTCGTCGGTACGATCTTCATTCTGCTGCAGATCCTCAATCCGGTTCATCAGGTGGTCAGCACCAATCTCGGAGATTCTTCCGCCGGCTGGCTCTACGAGCGGCTTACGGAGGCCTGTATACGTCCCGCCGGAATCGGGCATCTCGAAGACCCAACGCTTGCCGGCGACCTGACTGTGGCGCGTGATTTCGATCTGGGCATGACCGGGCCACCGCTTTCGATTTCCATGGATTTCATTGCGAATGGCATGGTCGAAATGATAGGCGGCCTGGCTTCTGCCATGGTTCTCTTTGGATACAAGTGGTGGGCCCCCATTGTGCTTGCAGGCGCCTGGCTGGCGACGCATTGGCTGCTGCGTGAGAGCGCGGTTTGGCGCGACCGCAACACTGAGGAAGTCCGCAGCGCGCAACGGGATGCCGAGTACGCCTACAGGCTGGCGGTCGACCCGCCCGCCAGTAAAGAGCTGCGTCTGTTTGGCCTCGCCGGCTGGACAATCGATCGCTTCATGTCGAGGCGCATCCGCTTGCATGAGTTACAGTACGCAGCCACTCGTCTGAGGGAACAGCCCATGATCTGGAGCATACTCCTGGTTGTCGCTGCAAACATTTTGGTGTTCTGGTCCGTGGCAAACGCCGCCGCTACTCATCGCATCAGCCTTGGAGAAGCCGTAATATTCGTACAAAGCGCTGTGGGCGTATCCATGATCGCCTTCGGTGGCTTCAGTTGGGCGCTCGACGGGGCATCCGCCCCGGTCGCAGCTGTGCTTCGGTTGGGAGAGGCGATGAGGCGCGTTGGCGACCTTCCCCCCGGTACGCTGCCGGCGTTAGCAAGACCAACCGGTGAGATCCGTCTTCGCGACGTCACCTTCGCCTATCCTGGCGGCGGCGCGCCTGTTCTTGAGCATTTCGACCTCACCATCCCGGCCGGCTCGTCTCTGGCCATTGTGGGACAGAATGGCGCGGGCAAAACGACGATCGCAAAACTTTTGTGCCGGTTGTATGATCCGCAGTCAGGCTCGATCGAGGTGGACGGCGTGGATCTTCGTGAGTTCGATTTGGCGTCCTGGCGCGCCCGAATTACCGCCGTGTTCCAGGATTTCATTCGCTTCGAGCTACCGATGCGCCAGAACGTGGCGCCGGCCGGGGCCCCCGATGATGTAGTTCATACTGCGCTGGAAGCTGCCGGAGCAAGAAATCTGGCAGGCTTGGATACGGTCCTTGCACGCGGCTACGACGGTGGGACGGATCTGTCAGGCGGGCAATGGCAACGTGTGGCGCTCGCCCGGGCGCTGGCGTCTGTGAAGAACGGTGCCGGCGTTGTGCTGCTCGACGAGCCTACCGCTCAACTGGATGTCCGGGGAGAGGCGGAAATTTTCGATCGCCTGCTCGCCGCTACCAGGCATTGCACAACCATTCTGATTTCGCACCGCTTCTCCACGGTGCGCCAAGCCGATCGAATCTGTGTGCTCGAGCATGGCCGGGTCGTCGAACTCGGCACGCATGACGAACTGATGGCGCTGGGTGGCCGCTACCGGACGATGTTCGACTTGCAGGCGCAGCGCTTCTGCGATTTGGACGAGGAGGGAGCGAGTTATGAAGTCCTCGCCTGATCCCAGGGACACGATCGAGCCGCTGCCGCCTACGCTTTCATCCATGTGGCGGCTATGCAGGCTCGGCTACCGGAATGAGCCTCGCTTAATGCTCGGATCCTTCGTGCTGTCCCAACTCGCGGCTCTACCGGATGCGCTGCTTGCTCTGTGGCTCATGCTCCTCGCTGAAGGAGTCGTTCAGAGCAGACCCGTGCTGCTGGAAGGTGCAGCGATCGGGCTCGGGGTTTCAGCCGCAGCTACCTGGTTCCTTCGCACGGCCAGCACACGTTTGCAGCGCCGCTTCCGCGACAAGGTGACCATCGCCTTGGAATCGCATGTTGCTCGGCTCCAGGCATCCATCGCGACGGTGGCGCACCAGGAGCGCCCGGAATATCTGGACCGTCTTTTCATGCTCCGCAACCAGGTCTTCGTGCTCGACCACATGTACATGTCTCTGTTTTCCACGCTCGGATGGATTCTGCGCCTCGCAGTGACGATGGCGCTCCTCGTGTCCATACATCCGGCTCTCCTGCTACTGGCAGTCTTTGCCGTGCCTACGGTTGTGACGTCCTCATGGCGGCCGGGCATCGAGAGAAATGCGCAGGAGCGTGGCGCGCAGGCTAACCGGCTTTCACGCCACCTGTTCGATCTCGCGACGACCGCATCGCCTGCCAAAGAAGTCCGCGTAGCGGGTATCGCAGACCGCCTGATGCGAGAGCGCCGTGCGGCCTGGCAAAGCTGGTATTCGCGTGTGGGTTCTGCTCGCCGGGTTTCGGCTTGGTGGCATGCTTTGGCATGGGCGGTATTCGGCTGCGCGTATGTGGGCGCGATCGTATTTGTGTCTTTGGGACTCCACGCGACGGCTGCCCAGGTTCTGCTGGTACTCGCTGCCGGTGCGAGGCTTTCGGCATACATCGGCGCAACGGTCGGTGAGATTGGATTCCTGCGCGGATTCTGGGCAGACGGCTCGCGGCGACTGGCTTGGCTGGAGAACTATGCCGCCTCTGTCGCGGCAAGCGGAGATTTGGCAGCGCCTACGATTTTGCGCCATGGCATCCAGCTCGACCGCGTGTCGTTTGCCTATCCGGGCACATCGCGTATGGTGCTGGAGGACATTTCGCTGACCTTGCCTGCGGGCGCTGTGGTGGCGATCGTTGGCGAGAACGGCGCCGGTAAGACAACGCTCGTGAAATTGCTCGCAAAGATGTATGAGCCGGCAGCCGGGTCCATCCTGGTCGATGACGTGCCTCTCGCCCGCATTTCAGCCGGTGAATGGCGGGCGCACCTCGCAGGCGCTTTCCAAGACTTCTTCCGGTTTGAATTCAGAGCGAAGCAGACAGTCGGCTTGGGCGATCTTCTACGGCTCGAAGATGAGCCCGCAGTGGTCGCGGCCGTTGACCGTGCCGGTGCCGGAGATGTAGTCGGCCGCCTTCAGTCAGGTCTCGATACGCAACTGGGTCCCACTTGGCCGGGTGGAGTGGATTTATCCTTCGGCCAATGGCAGAAATTTGCGCTTGCGCGTGGATTCATGCGTGATGAGCCCCTGCTGCTTATTCTCGATGAACCGACTGCCGCGCTAGATGCCGAAACCGAGCATGCGCTGTTCGAGCGCTATGCCGCGACAGCTCGCGCCGGACAGAACGTGAATGGACGTATCACGATACTGGTATCGCACCGTTTCTCGACGGTCCGCATGGCTGATCTGATTGTTGTCCTGGATGGCGCGCGGCTGGTAGAAATCGGCGGCCATGCTGAGCTGATGGCAAAAGCCGGGCAATACGCGGAGCTATATTCCATCCAAGCCGCTGCGTATCGCTAGCCCCTGCTCGGCTCAAGAGAACCCGTAGAGTTTAGCCGGATTATCCACTAAAATGCGCTTACGCACTGTTTCGCTTCCGGTCCACCGCGCTAACAAGTCGAACAACAGGGCGTCATCCGGTTTGTCCTTCTCGGTAGGGTGCGGCCAGTCCGTTCCCCAGACGAGCCGCTCCGGCGCTTCCTTTATATATGCCATCGCAACCGCGCCTATATCGGCGTAAGTCGGTGCTCCGATTTTTGTATCGATGTAAACTCCGGAAAGCTTCACCCAACATTCGCCGGCCTGCAGCAAGCGCCGGATCGCGTCGAAAGCCGGTGAGGCGGTCCTAGAGACGTGACCGAGGTGGTCGAACACAATGGGAACCGGAAGCCTTTGCCAGATTGGAACGGTTGCCGAAATCTGCTCCGCGGACGTGTTGATCTGGACGTGCCATCCCAGGGCAGAGATGCGCTTGGCCAGGGGCTCTACCATCTCCATTGTTGTTGCGCCCGCCGGTTGCGTGTTGAAACGAATGCCCCGCACGCCTGCGGCATGCAATTCCTTCAGCTCTCTGTCCGATACTTTCGTATTCACCACAGCAATGCCACGCGCCGTCGCCGGACCGAACTGGCGGATTGCATCCAGCATGCATCGATTGTCTACGCCGTAGGTGGAAGGTTGAACGATCACGTGACGCGCAATGCCGATCCGCTTTTGGAGTAACCGGTAATCCGCGACAGTGGCACCGGGGGGACGCAACTTAGCACGCGGGTCCGGCGGAAACCGCGAATCGTAGATGTGATGGTGACAGTCTGTAGTGTTTTCAGGCGCTTTGGTGTGAGGAGGCCTCATGTCGAGTGATCTTATCTGAACGGGATGCCCTGTTGCCTGGATAGCCAGTAGCGGCGAACCACTCGTAAGTGATACGGTGTACGTCAAGGAGCGGATATGAGCATTTCACGGCGGCGTTTTCTGGAAACTACGGCTCTTGGCAGTGTCACTGCATGTTTGCCGGGCTCCGCGCTGGGAGCCGGAGCGCCTCTTCCCACGCGAATGCTTGGCAAGACAGGCGCGCATGTCTCGATCCTCGCCATGGGCGGCGGTAGCCGGTATCTGATGTACAAAGACGAAGAACAGGCGCTCGAAGCCATGCAGAAGGCGCTCGATCTGGGTATCACCTATATCGACACTTCGGATGACTACGGCGACAACCATTTGAGTGAACGGCGCATCGGCAAGGTAATCAAAGCTCGCAAGCAAAAGCCTTTCCTCGCCACGAAGCTCAGCAATCGCGACGGGAAAGAATCAACGCGGATCGTGGAGCAGAGCCTGAAAGCATTGCAAGTGCAACAGGTCGATCTGATCCACATACATTCACTTACCTCGGAAGAAGACCTGGCCCGCATTGAGGCAAAAGGCGGCGTGCTGGAGCAGGTGCTGAAGCTGCGGGACCAGAAGATGACGAGATTCGTTGGAATTACAAGCCACACGGATCCACATGTGCTCAAAACCGCACTCGAGCGGCATGACTTCGACTGCACGCAGATGGCTCTCAATGGAGCGCTTGTCGGAATGAAAAGCGGCCCCGGTGGTATGGTGCCCAACGATGCCATGCCGCCGAGCTTCGAGACCGTGGCTCTTCCTGTCGCCACCAGTAAGAAGATGGGTGTGATTGCGATGAAGGTCTTCGCCCAGGATGCTCTTCTGCCTCATGCCACTCCACAGAAGTTGCTGTACTATTCCCTCTCACTTCCGGTTTCGACAGCGGTCGTGGGAATGCCAAAATTGGAGCACATTGAAGAGAATGTCCAATCCGCAAAAAGCTTCACGCCGCTTCCCAAATCGGAAATGGAGCGAATCTCAGGAGCGCTTTCGGAGAAGCAAAAGGCGAGGCTAGATCTGTTCTTCAGCACCCATGTCGACGCGTAATGGAGTAAGTGGGCTGCTGCGAATTATGCTCAGGCACTGAACTCGCTCACACTTTACTCCGGTCCTTATTGGCCGGTTTCACCCGGATAAAAATCTTGTCCCAGTTGTGATGTTTACCGGACGGCGTGGGGCGTCCCCCTGGGAAGGTTTTATTCAGCAGCTGAATATTAGAGATCAGGTCCTCCTCCATCCACCGCCAGTTGGGAAGTCTGTGACTGCTGGATCCTCCTACCTGATACGCGAAGAGCTTAACTCGACCGTTATGAACACCGTAATCGTGTGGCTCGACGATGCGTTCCCGGTTCTTGTAGAGAAGCCGGATCAGGCGTTTTTGCTCGATCGCTGTCCGGAGCAGCGGATTGATGTTCGGCTCGAGATCTGCCATGGCCCGATCCTGTTCCCTTGATACCGCTTTTTCAGCTTGAAAGGAAGGATCTTCGTCACGCTCAAACTATTCTGGCCGGCGAGCGCTCCGTCGTTTCCGTTGTTCTCGACGCCGAGGCCGAATGCGGGTTGCAATTTACTCCCGCGCCCTCGATGGTGCGCTTTGTTGAACAGGTCGTAACGACATAGTTTTTCTCCGGTTTGGCCCCGCTGACGCTCGGGGCTCAGTTTCTGGCGAAGCCTTCGCTTACCCTCAAAAGGTCCGTATAACTTATGCTGCTGCGGCCGATTCCGACCTGATAGCGGAAATCTCCAGTTCAATCTTGAGCTCGTCACCTACCAGGACGCCGCCTGCTTCGAGCGCGGCATTCCATGTCAAGCCGAAATCGCTGCGCTTGATTTTGGTTATGGCTGACGCGCCC
>DATBHS010000201.1:0-18998 GCA_036557345.1 Bryobacteraceae bacterium | reverse complement strand
TCTTCGTAACCCTGGTTTCACTTTTCTTTCCATCGCGATCCTCGCCCTCGGTATTGGCGCGAACACAGCGATTTTCAGTGTGATAAACGGCGTAATTCTTCGCCCGCTTGCCTATCCGGATCCCGACCGGCTGGTTTCGATCAGCACAGCATGGAGAGGCGGTAGCAACTACGGCCAGGTCTCCGGTCCCGATTTTCTTGACTACCAATCCCAAAGCAATGTTTTTCAATCGATGGCCGCCTATGACGATGGTGTGGAAAGCATCGTTGCCAACTCCGCTTCCGAATTCGCTGGAGCAGCGGCGGTCTCTTCGGATTTCTTGCGTACGATCGGGGTCGAGCCGGTGGCAGGCCGCGCTTTCGCGGAACGCGAATTCCTCGGCAAGCCCGCCGATGTCGCCTTAGTAAGCGGTGCCTTCTGGGAACGCCATTTCGGGGACACGCCGTTCAAATCAGGTCTTACGCTGAAGCTCGAAAACACGGTCTTTGAAATTATCGGGATTCTTCCTCGCGGCTTTCACTTTCCGGAGGATGTTACGACGGACGTTTGGGTTCCGCAGCGCGAGCTGCTGAAAGAAACCAATCGCGGAGGGCACAACTATCGCGTGCTTGCGCGCCTCAAGCCAGGCATCCGCCTCAGCCAGGCGCAAGCGCAACTCTCTGCCATCGCGAGCCGTTTAGAGAGGCAGTACCAGGGTACGAATAAGCATGCTGGCGTCTTCCTGACAACGCTGGCGAACTTTAGCGTACGGCGCGTGAAGACCAGCCTGTTCGTTCTGCTCGGCGCAGTGACATTGGTCCTGCTGATCGCTTGCTCCAATGTCGCCAACCTGTTGCTTGCGCGGGGTACCAGCCGAGTTCGCGAGTTATCGATCCGCGCCGCGCTCGGCGCTGGCCGCGGCCGCCTTATGCGCCAGTTGTCCCTTGAAACAGCGCTGCTGTCCGCGGCGGGTTGTGCCAGTGGTCTTCTGCTGGCATACGCTGCGCTTCCGATCCTGGTCAGGCTCGCCCCGCCATTCGTCCCGCGGCTTGAAGAGGTAAAGATCGATACGCCGGTTTTACTTTTCACCGTGGGCGCGACGCTCATCGCGGCATTTCTCTTCGGTCTGGCCCCGGCTCTGCAAGCTGGGCAAGCTGATCCCAATATGGGCCTTCGCACCAGCGGGCCGCGCGGTGTCCTTGGGGGAACAGCCGGTCTGCTCCGTAATGCTCTTGTTACCACTGAAATCGCTTTCTCTATGGTTCTGCTCATTTCCGCTGGTTTGCTTCTTAAGAGCTTTTCCGCCATGACGAGCGTCGACATGGGTTTTCGTCCCGAGCGTCTGCTTGCTGCGCAATTAAGTGTCCCGTCGGAAGCACCGCAAAGGGCCAATGACGTCTTCTTTCAACCATTACTCCGACGGCTCGCCAGATCGGGCGAAGTTCAATCGGCCGCGCTCACCCAAACAATCCCGGGAGATGCGAGTACCCGCTCTGACGGCTCTTACATCATCACCGGGCAGACTATGAACGACATGACCGTGAGTGCTCCACAGGCCGGGTTCAGCGTAGTTTCGCCCGTGTATTTCGCAACGATGCGCATTCCGCTGCTCGGCGGGCGCGACTTCTCGGACCGTGACGGCGCAAACGCGCCTCCGGTAGCCATCATCAGCCAGAATTTGGCGCGGCACTCTTTCCCGCACCGTGATCCTGTCGGGCAGAAAATACTGTGCGGACTCGATCTTGTTTCCATGAAGTGGATGACCATTATCGGAGTGGTCGGCAACGTTCGCATGAATGGCCCTGCGCAACCGGCGGGCCCCGAGATCTATATGCCGTACTTGCAGCATGCGCGCTCGGGCTTGAACGTAATCATCCGCGCCGGGGTAGATCCGGCGAGCTTCAGCGGTGCGCTCCGGGAATATGTGCGAGCCCTTGATCCCGCCGTATCGATGAAGATCACCACCATGGAGAACCATTTGGCGGAAGTCGTATCTACCCCGCGCTTCAGTACCACGCTCGTTTCTGTTTTTGCCGGGCTCGCGACAGTGCTGGCCATGATGGGCATTTACGGCGTGATGTCGTATTCGGTCACCCGTCGCAAGCCGGAGATCGGCGTTCGCATGGCCCTCGGTGCGGACCGAGGCGATGTCGTTCGCATGGTCTTATATCAGGCCCTCAGGCTTACCGGCACCGGCGTCCTCATCGGCTGCCTCGGGGCGATCGCCGCCTCGCGTTTTCTCGAATCGCAACTTTTTAACGTGTCGAGGGCTGATCCAGCGACATACGTCGCGATGCTGGCGCTGGTCGTGGCAGTCGCGGTTCTGTCCAGCTATCTCCCCGCGTGGCGCGCCGCACACGTAGAACCGCTTGAAGCTCTGCGCGAGGAATAGGACATCCGAAACGTTCCATTTCCCGTATGCTCAATCAGCGGGCCATGACAGAAAGTCGCAAAGTGTTCGTAACAGGCGCAACGGGATACATCGGCTCGCGGCTGATCCCGGTTCTTCAGTCGCGCGGCCACCGGGTGACCGCGCTCACGCGTGAGAGCTCGAAACACAAGCTCACCAACGGCTGCAACGCGGTCTCCGGTGATGCCCTGGACGGCGGTTCCTATCGCGAGTCTTTGAACGGGGCCGATACATTCATCCACCTGGTAGGAGTCTCTCATCCAAGTCCGGCGAAGGCCCGGCAATTTGTCGAAATCGACATGAAATCGGCACAGGAAGCTATTCGCGTCGCGGTTGAAAAGCGCGTCGGTCACTTCGTGTATCTCAGCGTGGCTCACCCCGCGCCCGCCATGCATGCTTACATCAATGTCCGCACTCGTTGTGAGCAGACTTTGAAAGAAAGTGGCTTGAATGCAACCATTTTGAGGCCCTGGTATGTCCTCGGTCCCGGCCATCAGTGGCCCTACGTGTTGCTGCCCGCCTACCGTGTCGCCGAATTGCTTCCGGCGACGAGGGCATCCGCTTTACGACTCGGACTCGTCAGGCTTCCGGAAATGCTGCAAGCCATGGCCAGCGTAGTAAGTCATCCGCCAGACGGCGTTCGGGTTATTGAAGTTCCCGAGATCCGTCGGATCGGCCGCAATCGCTGAAGCTCTCTTCAGGCGGTTGTGCGCGCGGAACAACCGCTAGCCCGTTGGTCCGAGCCTCGCTGGCACTCATCGAGCGCAGCCACGGGCAGGACTTTCCATGTCTTCTGCGCTGCGGCCTGCTTCTCGGATTGAATCGTCCGCGCAAGCTGCACAGTTTCAGGATCTCCGGCCGCCTCGGCCATCGTCGCCAGGGCTTCGTACAGAGCTATTTCGCTGTTCACGACCGCGTATGTCGACATCAGGTTCCGAGTTATACGCTCGTCTCTCTCGTGTCCGGTTTGCCCGGCTTTCGGTGCCGATCCGAAAATATGCCCTAGGAAACCCTTGGTGATGGACGGGCTCCCTCCCAGACTGTGCAGCCGGTAGGCCAACCGCTCGTACTGCCGCTTTGTCTCGACTGCCTGCTCATGGAAAAAGATTCTGGCACTTTCGTCGTGAGCCTCTTTGGTGTAGCGCTGCAGTTGGCTTTCTAAACTCTTCTCGGCGGCGAACGCCTCGGCGAGATAGCGTTTGATCACCTCGGCACTGCGTTCAGCCACACCCCGCGCTCCCTATCGACTCTTCCCGCCCGCAGGATTCGTGGCCCACGGCTGCGCCTGATAGGTCCAGGTGCGGCTCGTGTAATCGCTGGCCGTAATTAGGATCATAATGCCTAGCCAGACCAGGCCGGCAACCACAAAAAGCTTCGTCAGGCTAGTCGTGTGCCGGACGCCCATGAAGATCCAGGCCACCAGCGATGCCTTTGTCACGGCGATGATGAGCGCGACGACAACGTTGAATTCACCCAGGTTGACCGTGGCCACCAGGGCGGTGATGACCGTGAATACGACAAGCGTCGCCCAAACCCCGACCAGCGTGCCTACTTTCGGGATGTGCGCATGTACGGGAGTCACGTGTTCAGAGGAGGTCATAGATGCCAGTGTCCGATCAGATACAGCAGCGGGAAGAGGAAAATCCAGACGATATCGACAAAGTGCCAATAGAGCCCGATCATTTCGACCGGAGCATAGTAATTCGCATGAAACACTCTTCTGGAACCTTGGATAAGCAGATAGCTCAGCAAACCCAAACCGACGACCATATGCAACGCGTGCATGCCGGTCATACAGAAATACAGGAAAAACAAAATCTGCGCGTTATGCACGAACTCGGGATGCTCAGGGAAGGCAAAGTTAAAGCCCGGGACGAGATGCTCAACCCACTTCGCATGATATTCAAAGCCCTTAATGACCAGAAAGGCCGTGCCGAAAATCATGGTTGCGATCAGGTACTTAATCAAGCTGGCGCGCTTGCTGAGCTGCGCGGACCGCACAGCCATCGCCATCGTTAAACTGCTGCAGATCAGCACGATTGTGTTCGTCGCGCCGATCTTGACGTTCATGTATTCGCTCGTGCTGGCAAAGGCCGCCGGGTAGATACCGCGGTAAATCGCGTATGCCGTGAACATTCCCCCGAAGAACAGCACCTCTGTGATCAGGAACGTCCACATCCCTAGCGTCGCCGCGTCCATCTGCTGGGCGGGTGTCGCGAAGTGGTGGCGTAAGTGGGTGTCTGCTGCTCCAACCTCGTGACCGATAGGAGCTATCGTTTCAGCCAATGACTTCCTCCAGCGGACCGTAATTGTATGCTTCCTCGGTCACGATTGGTGTCTCATCAAAATTGAAGGTGGTGGGCGGCGATTGAATCTGCCACTCCAGGCCCGCTGCTCCCCATGGATTGGGACCCACCTTCGGCCCCTTCTTTAAGGACCAGATCATGTAAATCATCGGAATCAGATAACCGACTCCCAGAATCGAGGCGCCCGCCGAAGACAGGACGTTCAATGCCTGGAACTCCGGTGGGTAGGCATGATAGCGCCGCGGCATGCCGAGATAGCCCAAAACGAACTGCGGGAAGAACGTCAGGTTGAATCCGACAAACACGATCAGAGCCGCGAATTTCGACCATGCTTCAGGATACATACGGCCTGTGATCTTCGGCCACCAGAAGTGGAGACCGCCCATGAAGGCCATCACCATGCCGCCGACCATCACGTAGTGGAAGTGCGCCACGATGAAGTACGTTCCGTGGAGGGCGATATCTGT
Source organism: Bryobacteraceae bacterium (assembly GCA_036557345.1). Classification (GTDB taxonomy): domain Bacteria; phylum Acidobacteriota; class Terriglobia; order Bryobacterales; family Bryobacteraceae; genus Bog-105. The sequence goes on along the minus strand of DATBHS010000201.1, from coordinate 13,836 downwards.
CCCAAGCGTCGCCAGGTGCAAGCCCGTCAATCCGCCGATCGTGAACAGGCCGATGAAGCCGAACGCATACAGCATTGGGGTATCGAACGAGACCGAGCCTTTGTACATTGTCGCCGTCCAGTTGAACACCTTGATTGCCGAAGGAACCGCAACCATCATGCTGAGGAACGAAAACGCGAGGCTCGTATACATGCTTTGGCCCGTCAAAAACATGTGGTGGCCCCAGACTACGAAACTCAAAACCGCGATCGCCATGCTCGAGAATGCGACGAAGTTATATCCGAAGACCCGCTTTCTCGAAAAGCACGAGACGATCTCGCTAATCACACCCATGCCGGGAAGAATCATGATGTAGACGGCTGGATGTGAATAGAACCAGAACAGATGCTGGAACAGAATCGGATCGCCACCGATATTCGGATCGAAAATGCCGACATGCGCGATGCGTTCGAAGGCCAGCAACAACAAGACGATGGCTAAAACCGGTGTACCCAAAACCTGAATCAGGCCCGTCGCGTAGTTGGACCAGACAAACAACGGGAGCCGTGACCAGCTCATCCCGGGCGCGCGCATCTTGTGTACTGTAACGATAAAGTTCAGCCCGGTCAGAATCGAGGAGAAGCCGGCTGTAAAGACGCCGAAAGCTGCCGCAAGAACATACGAATTGGAGTACGTGCTGCTATAAGGTGCATAGAAAGTCCATCCGGTATCCACTCCGCCGCGAATGACAGCGTACATGGTAAGAAAGGCACCGATTACGTAGATGTACCAACTAAGAAGATTCACCCGCGGGAAGGCGAGGTCCTTCGCACCGACCATGATCGGAATGAGGAAATTGGCGAGCGTCGCCGGAATGGACGGGACCAGGAAAAAAAACACCATGATGATCCCGTGCATCGAAAACAGGCGATTGTAGGTTTCTGCCGAAAAAATTCCTTCCGGTTCCAGGAGGTTGATGCGGAAAAGCACCGCCATCAGGCCTCCTAGGAAGAACATCAACGTGATGGATATCAGGTACAGGACCGCGATTCGCTTGTGGTCCGTGGTGAAGAGCCAGCTCTTCCAGCCGTGCTCGACATTTAGGTAGTTGACCTCTTCGGCGGCGATTTCGGGTGTTCCGTGCGCTATAGTAGCCATCGTTTTTCTAATCCTCTACTGCTTAACCGGCGAACTGGCCTGGCCTGGGTTCGCGGTATTGGCTCGTGAAGCAGCTCGCGACGCCGCAGACGGTGTGGTTGTCGGCGGCCGGCCTTGTTGGGATGCCGGCGCGGCGGGCGAGAGCGACTTAATATAGGCGATCAACTGGATCACGTTCTCTTCCGAAAGCTGGCCTTTAAAGTTCGGCATGACATTCGGCTCGAAGCCATTCACGATTTTGGCATTCGCATCCAGAATGGATTCGCGCAGATACGCATCATCGGCGATTACGGTGCGGCCATCGTTGAGTTGAACCGGCTTGTTGTAGACGCCCTTCAGGATCGGGCATCGGCCTTGCTGCTCCATCTGGTGGCAGGTTGAACAGCCATTCTGCTGGAACAACTGTTGTCCCTGTTCAGCCAGGCTTCCTCCGGCACCGCCGCTCGCCCATTTCGCATATTCGCGCGGCTCCATGACGTCTACCCAGCCGATCATCTTTGAATGCTGGTTGCCGCAATACTCCGTGCAGAAAAGGTGGTAACGGCCCGGCTTGTCCGCCGTGAACCAGACACTGTCGTAGTGTCCGGGCACGACGTCGTGCCTCACCCCCAGGGCGGGAACCGAAAAGCTGTGAATCACATCCTCGGAAGCCATCGTCAGCTTCACCGGCTGATCCGCAGGAATGTGAAGCTCATTGATCTCGCGCGCTCCATCCGGGTACTGAATCTTCCACATCCATTGCTTCCCAGTCACGAATACTTCCATCGCGTCCTTGGGCGGGCTTTGCGCCTTGAAATAGAGATCCGCGCCCCAGCCGAACATGACAAGCATGACCAGGAACGGGAGTATGGACCATGTGAGCTCGAGCTTGTTCGAGCCTTCGATCTGCACCGCGTGCGCATTCTCGCGGCGTCGGTACTTGTAGGCGAAGGCAACCACGCCCAGGAAAATCAGCAGCGTCATCACGAAACAGATGCCCGTGATGAACCAGAACAGCGTGTCGATGTCTCCCGCCTGACTAGATGCCCGTTCCGGAAGCAGAGGCAAATCCGCAAACAGCGGCATCAGGCTAGCTAACATGGGCCTCCTTCCAGGTCTTCGATTCGTTCCGTCTCTTCTTCTTGTCGCTTCGCATTAAGAGGTAAATCAATCCTGCCAGCATCAATACCGTCATGCCCCCAGCGATCTTGAGTATGTTCACGATTGCCAGCGTGTACCTGGCCTGTGTCGCATCGTAGTGAAAGCAGAACAGGAGAATGTAATCGGCCGGGCTGCCGATCTTATGCTGCGAAGCGTCCACCAGGGCCATCCGCAGGTCCGCCGGCGCGTAATCGATGCCGTAGAAGTAGCGCGACATCTTTCCGTCTGGAGTCGCAACCATAATTCCGCCTGCATGCACGAACTGCTGCGTCTTCACATCGAACCGGTATTGAAATCCAATCGCATCGGTGAGCCGCTTGATGGATTCCTGATCCCCGGTCAGGAAATGCCACCCTGTATCGAAGTCCGAACCGTTCCGCGCGTGGCGGCCGCTGGCAAACTCCGCTCTGTACTTTGCCTTCGTTTCCGCAGCGCGCTCCGGTTTATCGGCTGGATTGAAGCTCACCACAACTACGTTGTAATCGCGCCCCGGCTCGAGCGAAACACGCTTCAGGCTCATCACCGTTTCGTGCAGGCTCATGGGGCAAAGGCTCGGACACGTGAAGTAAACCATCGAAAGCACTACCGGCTTATCGCCGAAGTACTTCCACAGCGCGACCGGCCGGTTAGCTTCATCATGAAAAACCAGATCGAGCGGCACGGGCGCGTTGAGCTTCTGCTGGATCGTAACTCCTTTTGTCAGACTGGGACGAGCGTATTGCGCGCCGGCCAAACCAGCGGTTACTGCCAGTATGCACATGCCAGGAACCAACCTAAGCAGTGTGGAGCAGGCGCTTTCGCCTGCTTTGATGACTTCGCTCGACAACCCCTTACTGCGCACGTTTCTGAATCTCTCCCTGAATCTGCGGTTTGCGATAGGCCGGCGGTATGTCGTTCAGACTTCGTGAAAAGGCGCGGCCTTCGCCGCCAGGAGTGGTCAAGCCCTGCGGCGCGTTCGGCGCAATCTTGAACTGTGGAATCACGCTGTCCATAGCCACACTGATCGGAACGTGATAATGCCCGTCCTTATCCTTGCCATAGCTGTTCAAGATCTGCTCTTCGTGAGCCCGCATCTCGGGCAACTCTTCCCAGGGATGCGCCTGTAATTGCGGCGCGGGAGCCAACACTCTGGAGGGCGCCAGCGGGCTGGGCAGCTCTCCCGGCGGATTTTTCTCCTGCAGGAACTTCTGAATTCCCACTGTGAGCGCAAACACGATCACAAGCGTCCCGCCGATGATTGCTAGCGACCAGATCACCAGGCCCGCTTTTGCGTCGAGTCGCTCGAAACTGGTTCCTTCGTGTCCACTCACAGGTGCAGAAGCTCTGGGCCCGTGAAAATGGACCACTTCGTTTTCTCTTGCCTCTGGAATTTGCCGGTTCATGCTGCCATCTCCGGAAGAGGATCCATCACTCGCGGGTCGCGCAGCGGTAGCAAGGGACGCCGGCGCAGATGGCCCAGGAACAGGAAAATCCAAACGCCGCCGATCCCGATGAACGCTGCAAAATCTGTCCAGTAAATCGCGAAGCCATGCGTGCGGAATGTGGGTTCCACAATCCAGAACATGTCCACGGCTCGCGCCGCCAGGATCCAGACCGCAACACGCATCAGCCGCCTCGGGTCGCGTTTGCGAGCCTGCGAGAGCAGCCCGAGAAACGGCACCAGGAACATCGCTGTGGCCACCAGCCAGGCTGCAATCGTCCACCCTCCGCGCACTCGCACCAAATACCATTGAATCTCCTGGGGCAGATTCGCCGGCCACACGATAATCAGTTGCGAGACCGAAAGATAGGTCCAGAAAATCGTGAAAGCGAACATCATGTTTCCCAGGTCATGCAAAATCACGGGATTGATGCGGCCGCCAAACCTGTCGCCGCGGGAGGTAAGAATCAAGACCAGAATCACCAGCGCAAAGGTCTGCAACACGTCGCCGAACAACAGCATCGCCCCGTAGATCGTCGAAAAGAACTGAGCATCGGCCGAAAGGATCCAGTCAATATAAGCGAAGGTTGCGGTCAACGTTACGATCAGGCATCCGGGCGCAGAGAATTTTCGCATCCGTTCCCTCAACGTCGGATCGCCTGTCCGGTCCTGCTGGTCGGACATACGGTAGATGCGGAAACCCCAGAACAACCAGATTGCGAAGTAGACAAACGTCCGCAGGATGAAAAACGGAACGTTCAGGTACCCCTGCTTATGATGCAGAATCGCCCGCGATACCGGGTCCGTGATCGTATTGATGTGCGTCCACGGATAGATGTCCTTTATTCCAATTAACAAAAACAGGAACAACAGGAGAAGAAATGGCAGCGTACGCATGGCCGCTTCCAGATATCGCCGGGCTGTAACGCCCCATCGGCCTCCGACGGTGTGATTCAGCACCAGGATGCCCAAGGCGCCCAGCGTAAAACCACCCCAATAGAGAAATGCGAACAAATATGACTGGAAGAATTCAGTCCGGTTCGCGAAGAAGCCGGCAACGCACAGCAACAATCCCAGGCCGCCGATCACGCCGGAAATTCTCTCTACGCTGGCTGCTTTCGGCCCCAGCCTGATCTCTGGAATGGGAAGGTTTTCGCCGTGTCCGTGATGGTTCACTTCATGCCTCCAGCAGGACCGCCGCCGGTCGTGCCTGTACTCTTGCCATTCGCTGGCTGCTGATTCATACCCTGCTGCGCCAATGCTGCGGGAGCATCCTGGCTTGTCTGTAACGCGCGAATATATGCAGCGATTCGCCACCGGTCGTCCACTGCGACTCGGGACGCGTAACTGTACATCGCTCCATAGCCGTTCGTCATGACATCGAAAAAGTGCCCCACGGGAGCTTTCACCAGCCGCTCGTCGGTGTAATTGGGCGGCTGCCGCAGCCCGCGCCCCACCACCATCCCGTGTCCGTTGCCAAGCCGTCCATGGCACGGCGAGCAGTAAATGTTGAAGCGCTCCCGCCCGCGCTCGAGATCGGCCTTCGTAATCTGAATCGGAAAATAATCGATATCCTTCCCATTCACCTTGCCGGTGTAGCGGGCATCATCCAGATGCAGTTGTCCCCGCGCAACCGTGTCTTCGATCGTCGGCCTTTCCGACCGCTCATCGCCGAAAAAATTCGTGGCTGCGAAGGTCTTGTACTTCGGCTGGTTGTGCATATCGTTGCGGCACGCAGTCGTGGAAAGCAAACCACCCAACGCCGCGATCAGAACGCCCTTACGCCGGAACAAGCGTCACCTCTTTTCCGCCCAGTTCGCGCAGGAACTCGGTCGTCGTATCCACTCCGAATTTCGGATCGGACGATTCGATACACAGGAAAAACTTGTCTATGGATGCCCGTTCGAACTCCTGCACGTTGAAGACCGGGTGATACGGCTGCGGCAGGCCGTTCATCGCCAGCATGCTGATCAGCGCGGTTAGACCCGCAATCAGCACCATGCACTCGAAGGTGATCGGTATATAGGCCGGCCAGCTATTTAAGGGCCTTCCGCCGACGTTATGAGGGTAGGCCACTACCGTGATCCACTCGAGCAGGCTGAATCCGCCCACCGCCCCACAGATGCCCCCGATCAGCACGCAGAGTGCAACCTTATTCTTTTTGTAGCCAATCGCCTCCGCCAGCCCGGTTACCGGCATGGGCGCATACGCGTCCATGCGGCGAAAACCGGAGGAATAGGCCCGCTCGCAGGCTTCCAATAACTCCTCCGGCGTGTCGAACTCCGCCATCACTCCGTGAATCGCCGGGAGTTCGCTGAGCTCTAGCTCTTCGCTCATAGCTTCTCCTCGTAAGCGTGTTCCAGATGTTTTTCGTGATGTACTACCTCACGCACCTCGAAAATGGAGATGGATGGCAGCAGGCGCACGAACAGGAAGATCAGGAACAGGAAAAATCCAAGCGTTCCGGTGTATGTCGCCCAGTCCCATTTTGTCGGGATATATATGCCCCATGAGGACGGCAGGAAATCGCGGTGAAGACTGGTCACGACAATCACGAACCGCTCCAGCCACATGCCGCAGTTCACAATGATCGAAAGAATCCAGACCAGAACAATGTTATGCCTCACTCGGCGCGACCAGAGCGCCTGCGGAAGGGCGATGTTGCACAGAATCAGCAGCACATACGAAAAGCCGTACGGGCCGGTCATGCGGTTCCAGTACATGAAACTCTCGTATTTGTCGCCGCCGTACCAGGAAAAGAAGGCCTCCATCGAATACCCGTAGGCCACAATCAGCCCCGTGCCCAGCATCAGCTTGGCCGCCGCATCGATGTGACGGAGCGTAATCAGGTCGCGCATGTTATACCAGGCGCGCAGCGGGATGATGAGGGTCAACACCATGGCAAATCCGGAGTAGATTGCGCCCGCGACGAAGTAGGGCGGGAAAATCGTCGTGTGCCAGCCGGGAATAATGCTGATTGCGAAGTCGAAGCTCACCACCGTGTGGACCGAAAGAACCAGCGGCGTCGCCAGTCCCGCCAGCAGCAGATAGGCTTTTTGATACCTATGCCAATGAATCGCAGAACCACGCCAGCCCAACCCCAGGATCCCGTAAATTTTTCGCTGCCACAGATGCGGTGCGTTGTCGCGCATGCTGGCGAAGTCGGGAATCAGGCCGCAATACCAGAAGACCAGCGATATGGTTCCATATGTCGATACCGCGAAAACGTCCCATTCCAGCGGGCTGCGAGGCTGCGGCCACAGCCACATGGAATTGGGATAGGGAAACAGCCAGTAGGCAAGCCAGGGCCGGCCTAAATGCAAAACCGGGAACATGCCCGCGCAAGCCACGGCGAACAAAGTCATGGCTTCGGAGAAGCGGTTGATGGACGTTCGCCAGTCCTGTTTGAGCAGGAACAGAATGGCCGAAATCAGTGTTCCGGCGTGCCCGATACCGATCCACCACACGAAGTTGACAATCGCGAATCCCCAGCCGATCGGGATATTCACGCCCCAGGTCCCGACACCCTTCGAAAACAACACCCACATCGCCAGCATCAGCAGGTTGACGAATACGAAAGAGATAAACGCACCCACCAGCCACTTCTTGGGCGCCTTCTTCAAGGGCAGGTAAACGATGCCGGCGATGCGGTCCGTTACGGTCTCGTAGTCGTGCCCGCTCCCCAGAATCCGATCTGGTCCGGGATCGATCAGTTGTTTGCTATCAAGATTCTCTAGTGTTGCCACGCTGGCCTCTTAACGCTTCGTTGGGGTTGCGAACATAACCGAGATACGTTGTGCGCGGACGGGTGTCCAGGTCCGAATCCAGCAATTTATAATTTCGCTGTAGCGCCTGCAGCTTCGCCACTTTGCTGTTCTTGTCGTTTAAATCGCCGAATGTGATCGCTTGGGTCGGGCACACCTGCTGGCATGCCGTCAGGATCTCGCCATCAGCGATACGGCGGTTCTCTTTATCCGTCTTGATCTTCTGTTCCTGGATCCGCTGGATGCAGTAGGAACACTTCTCCATAACGCCGCGGCTGCGTACCGTCACATCCGGATTGCGTGCGCCGTATAGGCTTTGCGTATTCCAGTCTGAATACAAATAGAAGTTGAATCGCCGGACCTTATAAGGGCAGTTATTCGAGCAGTAGCGGGTCCCGACGCAACGGTTGTAGACCATTTCGTTCAGGCCTTCGTTACTGTGGACCGTCGCCGCCACCGGGCAAACCAGCTCGCAGGGAGCGTTCTCGCATTGCATGCAGGGCACTGGCTGGTTGTACATCGCCGGCGTGTCGAGATCGCCGGAGTAATAGCGATCCACGCGGATCCAGTGCATGTGCCGCCCGCGCGCTACCTGGTCTTTACCGACTACGGCAATGTTGTTCTCCGCCTGACACGCGACGATGCAAGCGCTGCAGCCTGTGCAGACGTTCAGGTCGATCGCCATACCCCACTTGTAGTCTTTGTAATGCCATTGATCGGGATACAGCGTCAGGCTTCGATCGAGCGGTTTCTCCTCGCGCGTCGGAAAATCGGGATGCTCGCGAAACTCGGCAAGATCGGCGGCCCGCACGGGTTCGCGGCCCGCCATGGTCTGCGTCTCCTGAATGTTCGCGATCCTGTAATGTTCGCCGGTCTTTTCGATTGATCCACCCGCAAAGAATGGAGCAGCCGAATCCTGTATCGCGTACGCGTTGTACCCGATCTTCGTTCCGACTCGCCCCGATGCCGTGCGCCCGTAGCCGAAGTACACCGTAAAGGAATCCTCTGCGTGCCCCGGAAGCACCCAGGTGGGTCCTACTACGTGTCTGCCGTTCACCGTCACGCGCAGCATGTCGCCCTTGTCGACGCCCAGCTTGCTCGCATTCTTTGGACTCACAGCGACGACGTTGTCCCACGTCATCTTGCTTTGTGGTTTCGGACACTCCTGCAGCCACCCGTTGTTCGCCCAGCTTCCATCCCCAATCGTCGGGTCGGGCCTGAACACGATTTCGGTACCGCTAAGAGCCTGAGCCGCCAAAGGTGGCAGAGGTGCTGCGCGTCCGTTCAGCGTTCCCACCGCGCTCCCGACAATCCAGCCGTCGTGCAGTGAAGTCTTCCAGACGCGATCGAAATCATTCTTAACCTGGCTTTGCCAGTAGGCCTTCACGATCTCGTGCGAGTTCTGGTCCGGCTTGCCGAGCAGGATCGACAGAATTTCGTGCGCAGATTTGCCGTTGTACAAGGGTTCGACGAGCGGCTGCTGAATCGTCACCGTGCCGTCAAAGGCGCGCGAATCTGACCACGTCTCGAGATAGTGTGCCTCGGGCACGTGCCAGTGACTCCAGCGCGATGTCTCATCGTAAAACTGTCCCAGCCGCACGACCATTCGAGCCTTCCGAATCGCCTGCTCGAAGTTGAGCGACGCAGGCGCCGAATAGACCGGATTCTGGCTGATGATTATCAGGGTCTCAACTCGGCCGTTATTCAGATCACCGGCGAGCTCTTCGATAGAGAGCGTGCTCTCTGGCTCAACACCCTCATATATGTTGACCGTCTGTCCGACATTTCCTAGCGCAGCATTGATTGCATATGCCGCAAGATGAACGCTCTCTGGCTGGAACTCGCCTGGTAAAACCACGCAGCGGCCCTTAGCATTTTTCAGATCTTGCGCTATCGCATCCAGCCACTCTGGCGCCGCCGCGCCTGGATCCGGCGCAGTGACCCCGCATACTTTCGCAAGCTGATATGCAATGGCTGGCACTGCGCTGCTCTTTACAGGAATGTGATGATCCGCGAGGGAGCCGCTCACCGAAGGAGTCGCTTCAATCGCGTACATCCGGCATGGAGTCTGTCCGTTATCCACGGCTCGCCGTTTGGCGAACTGCCGCGCATACACAAGCGCCGCGGGACCTGTGTTTAGGAAATCGCTCTCCAGGCCGACAATGACATCAGCCTTCGACAGATCGTAAGCGATAAAAGCGTTCCGACCCGCAATTTTCCTCGCCGCGCTCGTAATTGCCGGGTTTACGGACGGCTCATGCACATACCATTTCGCTTGCGGCCATTGCGCTCGAAGAGCGTTCATCTGGCTGATAAGCGTCGGGGACGTAACCACTCCCGTAAGGATCGCCAGCCCTTCGCCCTTCCGCATCCCGAGTTCTTGGGCTTCCGTGCTAAGAGCGCCCGTGAATGCGCCCCACAGATCCATGCGCCCTTCGTGCAAAACGCTTTCAGAGCGGTCCGGATCGTATAAGTTTAGAACCGACGCCTGTTCGAATATAGTCGTCGCTCCCAGGCTCGCCGGATGATCAGGGTTTCCCTCCACCTTGGTTGGACGGTTGAGATGGCTCTCCACCAGCAAGCCTCGCGCGTAACCTGCCACCGGCATCGCGGTTGCGTAGAAAAGCGGAATGCCCGGAATCACATTTTCCGGTTGCCGCACGTAGGGAACAATCAGCTCTTTCGGCTGCTTGGTACATGCAGCCGCGCCCGCCATCGCCAGCGACGCTGCCATCACTTTTAAGAGGCTTCGCCGGTCGACGCCCTGCGGAATCTGTCCGGATAGTCCCGGAAATTCCTGTTCAATGTATTCTTTGAGGTCTTCTGTTTCGGCTGCTTCTTCCAGCGTGCGCCAGAACTTCGGCCCGCGGCCTTCGGCCAGCTTGAGCCGGAGCGCCTCCAGATCCACTTTTCTCCGTGGCCGTTCTAATAGGGATTCCAGCGGTACCAGCGCGCTTGCCGCGCCGCCTTTCCCGTTGTCACCGCTTTGAGGAAATTGCGGAGTGTCTTTCATCGGTGGCAAGTTACGCAATCAGTCAGCGACTTTGCGTGATACTCCTTCACAAGTTTTGCTCCGAGCTCCGCCTGGTTTGCCGGGTACTGGTAATCGACGTTAAATACTTCCGATCTCGGGCGGATGAATTGGGCTGGATTGCGATGGCAGTTCACGCACCAGTTCATGTTCAGCGTATTTACTTTGTACATCCACGGCATCTCATCCACCTGCCCGTGACAAGTGGAACACCCGATGCCCTTATTGATATGGATGCTGTGGTTGAAATAGACAAAATCAGGCAAATCGTGAACGCGCGTCCATTCGATCGACTTGCCGCTCGCCCAGCTGTCGCGAATGGGTTGCGTTGCCGACGCGTTATTCCAGATCTGCGAATGGCAAGTCATGCACGTTTCGGTGGGAGGCAGTCCCGCATAGCTCGAGGTTTCTACGCCGGTGTGGCAATACCGGCAGTCGATGCCGTCGTCCTTGACGTGATGCTTGTGGCTGAACATGATCGGCTGTTCGGGTGCGACCTGCACACTCGTGATCCACGAGCCGCGATCCATCAGGTATCCGAACGCGAGCAGGGAACCGGCCGAAAGAACTGCCAAGGCAATCGAGACCTTGGCAATCGTATTCGAGCTAGGTCGAAAGAGTTGTGCCATAGGGAAGGGCTACCAGTTTGAGCGCGAGCTTACCAAAGGGAGATTATAAAACGACTCTTTTTAGAAATCGTGCGCTTTCGCAATAATCGCTCTCGTCACAATGTAAATCTTTGCCTGGGGAGACACGCAGGGCTCCTCGTTACACCGTAATAGCACTGGCACGCGGGAGCTGACTACTGAACGCTGACGGCTGATAGCTATTTAAACGTGATCGTGCTCTCGCCGCTGTATTTGTGGTAATCCCTGAAGTCCACGGTGTTTTTCGTGCAGATCGGCGTTCCTCGCTGGCACCCGAGATTCTCTGCGTGTACCGGAAGCAGGAATGTCATTGTGCCCAGACGCACGCTATCGTAATCGACGGCCCATTGAATCGAGTCGAGCGGAAAGTCTTTCGGGATATTGTCCGCCTGCATCTCGATGCGCCGCACCTGTGCGGTCTCGCGATCGATCCAGACGCTTCCGCTGTAAGCCGGCCGCAGCGACTGTCCGCCAACATTGATGAACCAGTCTGAATTGGGCAGAGCGACCTTGAAGTCGTAAACCTTCGCGGGTGTTCCGGAGATGGTTGTCGACTGGTATAGTTTGAACTCCGCGCGGCTCGCTTCCGAAAATAGGCTATGCAACGTCGATGCAAATTCACCCGTTGACGTCGAGCCGCCTAGCTCCATCATGTTCTTGTTCGTTCGCTTCCCGCCTACTGTGATCTCTTTGTAACTTTCTTTTCCGTCCTCGTACACGACTTTGGCGGTAATAATGTCAAGTGGTTCCCACCCCGTGGCCTTCGATTGCTCAATGTAGCGCGTTGTCATCTGTGAGCACACGAAATTCGGCAAGCCCTCGGTGAACCTTGCCGCCCAGTCCTTTGTCCTGTCGATCAACTGCTGTGAGGCGGATGTGCTCTTCACCGGAGCCGTGTTCCCGTCGATCGTGAAGTCGGTCGAGTCGCTTTGCGTTTGCGGTGTTGCCTCCGGTGCCTGTTTCATCGGTGCTTGATTGCTGCTCAGCCGTGTGTCGGGGTGATTGTCAGCCGGCGCGGTACTCTCCGGTTTGCCTCGTCGAAGCACAGGCCTGTTAGGAACGTCTACCGGATTGTCCAGAATTGTCGGCCTCGTCATCTCCTCGTCGTCTGTGCTTTTCGCGCTCGTTTCTGGCCCTGCTTGTTTTTCCGCGGGAGATTCGGGCGGCGCGTCTTTAATCAGGTCCACGGTAACCGCTGTCAAGTTCGCCTCGTCGTCTTCGGCCGCCTGCACGTGTATCGTGGTGCGCGGGACTATGTTGCTTGGGGCGATATCGCTTCCCGCCCGGGTGAATTTCGTCTGCGGAGTGATCGACATCGTCAGCGTGCGCCCATCGCTGGTGGCAGCCACCAGCTTCTTGCCGTCATTCGAAACGGTTTGAGCATCTGCCGAGATCGTGGGCGCGCTGGTGTCCGCCTGCTTCTGTTTGTTCTTATGGCCGCGCGAGGGTATTGGAATACCGCTTCCGCCCGGAGGCCTGCCGCCCGGGTACTGCCCCGGCGGATACGGCGTCTGTCCGGGATACTGGCCCTCTGCCGGCAGCGCCAGTCCTGCAACTAGCGTCAAAGCCAGCCAGAAGTACTTGGGCATGGGAAATACGTTAGATGTGTCCAGCTCGGGTGTCGGTTTCTAAGACTACCACTTCAGCAAGACGAGCTCCGAACAAAATCCCGGCCCCATCGCGGCCAAAATGCCCCAAGTGCCCGGTTCTGGCCGCCGGTGCTGCATCACTTCTTCCAGCACGAACAAAACCGACGCCGAAGAAAGGTTACCTGTCTTCCTCAGACAGTCCCACGAGGCGTTTAGTGCTCCGTTTGTCAACCCCAGCGCCGCCTGTGTCGCCTCCAGGACTTTGGGTCCTCCCGTGTGAATGACCCAACTTCCGATGTCGGCGTATGTCAGCCCGTTGTCGGAAAGGAACTCGCTCACATCGCGGCCCAGGTTTTCCAACACGACTTCAGGAACATCTCGGGAAAGCACGATTTTGAATCCCTTTTCTGAGATGTCCCAACCCATCACATACTCCGTGTCCGGGTAGAAAATTGACCGGGTCGCTACAATCTCCGGCCCCGGATCATTCTCGTAACCGTTCCCTTTAACGACGACCGCCGCAGCGCCGTCTCCGAATAGGCCGGTACTGATAAGGTTTGCAGCGGATAGATCGTCCCGTTGGACGGTCAACGAACAAAGTTCGACGGAAAGCAACAGGCTAGCCTCGTTGGGAAATGCCTTCACATAATCCGCAGCTCGCGCGATTCCGGCCGCCCCAGCTACGCAGCCCAAGCCGAAAATCGGAATTCGCTTCATTCTGGGGCTCAAACCCATCCGATTGATGAGCCGCGCTTCGATCGACGGGCTTGCAACGCCCGTGATCGAAACAAAAAAGAACGCCCCGATTTCGCGCGGACCGACGCCGGCCTGTTGCATTGCCCGGCAGACGGCTTCTTGGCCCAATTCGAGCGTTGCTTCAATCCAGCGGTCATTGGCTTCGCCCCACGTCTTAAATGGGTACGATTCCATTGGAAAGGCTAAGTAGCGGCCATCTACTCCCGTCGCGGCATGTAATCGCTCCAATACATCGAAGCGGTCGAGCCTGGTTCCCCAGTGCCGCCGGAAGGCGTCCACCAGCACTCGTTGCGGATAGTAATGCTGCGGAAGCGCGCTAACAGCGCTGGCGATTCTCATACCCGATCTCAAT
>DATBHS010000200.1:0-99669 GCA_036557345.1 Bryobacteraceae bacterium | reverse complement strand
TAACAGTGCCGCTTCCAGATCGACAGCACGGGCCTTATTTATATAAACTGGCCCGGGAGGCTCCGGGGCGAAATGGGCGGACAAATATCCGAGGACGGCTTCGAGCTCTTCATCCGAGCCTTGAGCGCCTAACTTCATCATCTTTACAATCGTGTCTTCCCACGCAGACCGGCTCTGATGCAGCGAAGCGGCGCGTTCCGGTGAGTGGCATTGTCCGCAAATCCGAACTGTAGCAGCCTTCCCGGGCCCTTCCGGCAGGTCCGCCCTCATCGTGCCAGTGAGCGCTATCATCCCTAGACCAGCCTGGGCAAATTGCAAAAATCTCGGAGGTTTCCTGATTCGCATATTCGAAGAAAGGGACTTCAGCCGTTGAGTCGAATCTATCAAATGCCTCGCCCAGCCCATGATATTTACAAAAGAACCCACATGCGGATATATGACTGTCGACAGGAGATGCGCCGAACTGCACTTTATAGCACCGCACTCGGCTTCTTGCTTACGGCCTTTGCAAACGGCGCTATCGCTCAGCAAAGGTCCGGGGCAGGCGAGTCTGATTTGTCAAAGCTGATCCCGCCCATGCAAGAGACCGGCTTTCAGCGGATTTTTGACGGCAAGACTCTGGACGGATGGGATTGCGATCCGGATTTCTGGCGTGTCGAAGATGGCGCCATCGTCGGAGAAACCAAGCTGGATCATCAGCCCAAGCAGAATACGTTCTGTATTTGGAAGGGCGGCCGCCCGTCCAATTTCGACCTCAAGCTGCAATACCGGCTGACGGGAGTCAATGACGGAAACAGCGGCATCCAATATCGCAGCATCGAAAGGCCCGATATCGCGAAATGGGTGCTGCAAGGATACCAGGCCGACATCGATCTGAAGCAAATGTACACCGGCCAGATTTATGAGGAACGGGGCCGCGCGTTTCTCAGTCTTCGCGGACAACTCACTTACATCGCTAACGGCAAAAAGCCTGCATTAGTTGGATCGCTGGGCGACAACGAGCAGCTCAAAGCATTTATCAAGGCCGATGACTGGAATGACGTAGAAATTATCGCGCGCGACAACGTACTCATTCAGCTATGGAATGGCCATCTTACGAGTGAGCTCATCGACGATGACCTCTCGGGGCGCAAAATGGAGGGCGAAATCGGGATACAGGTACACCGGCTTCCGAAGGCCGCAATGAAGATCGAGGCGCGCAACATCCGCCTGAAAGTATTCCCTTCACAATAAATTCTGTCAGTGAGACTGTCCGGCCGACTTACTCGGCTTGAAGGCCGAAGCAGTAAAGCGTGCTGTCGTACGTCGCAATGTAAACACGTCCGTTGGCAATGGACAAGCCGCCGAAGTGCACCCAAGATGTAATTTGATCTCCGCTGGAATAGAGCTCCTTACCGGTTTCTCCATCGAGCGCGTACAGAACGGCATGAGTTGAGTTCTTAATGCGCTCCGGGCTGTAGTCGTATAATCCTCGTTCCCGGTAGGCCTGTTCGGTATTCTCGCCGCTGCCGTAGGCAAACACCACTCCGTTTGCGATAACCGGAGGTTCCGCCCGGTTCATGTCTCGCGAGATCCATGATGGAACAAGTTTGAACGATCCGCCGCTCGATTCAAGTTTCAGCGCTACGATGGCTCCGTTCGTTACTGCTCCATAAGAGACAGGGACGGTGAACTTGGAATGAACCGGGCCCCAGAATGGCGTCAGAATCCATCGCGTGCCACTTGGGTCTTCCCACGTGGCCAGTGACCCCCAGATACCGGCCGAAGCAAAATTAACTTCCTCGTTGCACATCAGCGGTGTCTCGGCAAGCGGCGTTTGATGATCCTCGCCACCTGCTGCTTTCGTATCTACCAGGTAAATACGGCATGCTTTACTTCCTATTGCCAGAAGTTCCTGGCCCTGAAAATTGAAGATGGCAGGCGTGACTTGCATATCCAGGTCGCGCTTTTCCATCCAAAACCAGTTTCGTGGCTCAAACCAGTCTTCCAGTTGTAGCTGATTCCCTTCTGCCTTCACACCGATCAGACCGTTTCCAAACGTGTAGTTCTCGGGATCGTATTTTCCATCGCCGGTAGGAGCCCACGCAGTTCCCGTCGAATCGATGCTCGCGCCTTCTCGTCCCCAGAGTCCGCCGCTTCGTGGATTAAACACCATGACCTTCTGGGCGGGATCGTTTACGTCGATCGCCCAAACCTGATTGGGACTGCCGTTACAACTCTGCGAAGTAGTCGTAAAGATGACACCATTCCATAGATTCAGGGCATAGGATTTGGAATTGGCAAAACCGAACTTCACAGACGGACGTATCTCCTCCCCGTCTTCAACGTTCAGGAAATGAAGCCGGCCGTCGCCGGAGAGTGCGTAGACGATTCGGCGGCCCTGAGTATCTGGCGGCCCAATCACCGGACTTGCCGTTTGTCCTCCCGGGCAAAGCGGGTCCCCAAGATCAAATCCTGTGCCTTCTCTCGGCGTCGGATACTCGAAATGTCTCTTCCAAATGAGCCTGCCAGTCTTTACGTCTATGGCATAGATATTGTCCGAGATACCCGCTTCGATGGCGAGCTCTCGGACCCCTCCGGATGTTCGAACTCCGGTTACGATCAAGGGAGGGAAAAGAGAGTGCATCTCCCTCGGTTGATTGTCCAGTTTCAACTTCCAGAGGATCTTTAAGCCCTTCACGTTCTCCTTCGTGAGAACGTGTTCGTCTCGTTGCCAGTTTGTCCTTTGCGGATCTCCTCCGTTCGTCAGCCACTCCGCAGTCCTTCCAGACATGCAGAAGAAAGCAATCAGGAGAGAACTTGCTATCACGGTTCCCTTCATTGTTCGCTCAATTGGGTCTGCTGGCCCGGTATCCCGAAGCAGTAAACCGCATTGTCTCGAGCCGTAAAGTAAGCTCGGCTGTTCGCAAACGCCAGGCCGCCGGAAAGCGAACTGCCGGGAGCAATACCGCCGCTCGAATACAATTCCTTACCTGTGACCGCGTCAAAGACGTGCAGGCTTGCGGGTTGCGCCACTTGCGTGTGTTCCGGAACGCTCGAGGACTTGCCCTCCTTTTGTCCCATGCGGGGGGAGTCACCCGTTGCCAACACGAAAACCATTCCGGCGGCGATGACCGCAGGAGCGGGCGATAGCATCCGGCGAGACACCCACAGTGGCGTAAGGACCGGCTTTTCGCTTGTTCCTCGAAGCTCGAACCCGGCCATCGCGCCGTTCTCGGCGGAATCCTCACTCGTCTTCACTTCGGTCGATGAACGTAATCTGCCTAATACGGGCACATAGATTCGACGCACGCCAGTATCTACATCCATCCACGTGGAGAAAACGCCATGGAACCCGCTTCCGTCATGCTTCTTGCTGCTTTCGGCGACCGGGGCACTCGCAAACAGCGGCGTGCGATGGTCCGCTCCTCCCAGCGATCTCGAATCCAGCAGATAGATGCGCCCATCCCGCCCGCCTGCAATAACGAAGTCCCTGCCGGAGTGAGAGAAAACCACCGGTGTGACACCGGGCATTTCGTCCTTTGCCTTTACTGCTTTGTCGCTTACCCGGAAGTAGTCCTTTACTTTTAGAGTCTTCGGCGTCAGGGCAACGACAGTATCGTAGTAGCGTGCCGTCCGATTTTCAGGCGCAAAGGCACATTGAACGTAGACGGTTCCGTCATTGCCGATTGCCGTACCCGCCGTGCCCGCGAAATCTCCTTCCGGCAAGACAAATGAAGTGACTTCTTTCTGGGAACTCAACAGATCGATAGCGAATAATGCGTTGCGATATCCGTCGCAGTTATCGGCCGTCGTAGCGTAAACAACATTGCCGTGCAGGTTCAGACTGGTCACCTTCGCGTTCGGGGGCACAAAACGAAACGAAGGAATCAGGTCCTCTCCCGTGGAGCTGTTCAATACATGAAGGTAGCCATCGCTGCTCACTGTGTACAACGCATTCAACTGCGTCAAAGTCGTCGGTAACAGCGGGTAAAGGCTGTGGGAAAGAGGAGGGAAGTACGGAGAAGGACGGCTGGCCCTCACGGTTTTGCCTGCCGGAGTTCGTGCCGCTATGGCGGCAAATTGCAGCGACGCTGAACTGCTGCCGTCCGTCACCACAGGTGCTGTAAGTCCTCCCGGGCATGCCTCCGTCGGCGATTTAGCTCGAGACTTGGTCGCGGCATACGGTAACTGCGTTTCCCATAGCAACTTGTTGAGGTCGGCATCAACGGAAAACACCTTGTCCGAGCTACCACTGAAAATCAGCATCTCTTTGAAGCCGCGGTAGGTGATGAGATTGCCGTTAATGATAGGCGTAGATAATCCATCCAGCCCCTGGGACCGGTTATCTGCTTGGTACTTGTACAGCAACCTCAGGCCGCCAACGTTCGCTTTATTGACGCGCCGCTCCGATCCCGCCCAACCGTTGCGCTGGGGATTGCCCCCAGGCATAGGCCAATCCGCCGCCCACAAGGCGGCTGCCACTGCGGCCATCAGAAGAGACGGCGCAAGATATCTCATGCATCTGTTCAAGAATCTGATATAGCACGGAGCGCACCATGATAGGGAGCATTCTGTAGTCGATCTAGGTCCTGCTTCACCATGTTCAGGCCGAATACGCAGACTTCAAAGCGATCGGCTAGGCGCCGAAAGAGCGGCGCTTCGTTCCTGAATTCAAACTGATCGAACGCCGCGACGATCGAGTAAGACTCTTTGCCGGCTTTAAGATAATCTACAAACGAATCGAGCCGCCTCTTCTGACGGTGGATCCGCGCCACGTACTCTGGAAAGATTCCGGCAAGAAACAACGTGTAATCGCCAATGTGTTTCCGCACCTCGCGTTCGTAAATAAACGAACGTCCTTCGAGTAAAGGATTCGACTCGATCAGCATCTCACCGACGTCTTCCAGCGCTTTGCCTTTGCAGTTCCGTATTCTGTAGAGATTGTCGGCATGGCAAAAATCGACAAGCACGTCGGCAACGTATCTCGCCGTAGGAATATCGTTCAATTGAGCGGTTCCGAGGAGTCGAGTTTGCACCAGATTCCCGAAAAGTTCTCTCAACGGGTGATTCTCACCGATCGGGCTGGACATAATCTCCCGATCCCCAACTTATCCCACGGGATCGCCATGCACTTCAACCAGCTCCTCTTCCTCCACCAAAGCCGGCTCCGGGAGCTTCCCGGTCCAGTTTGCCCAGCCCCAGAAGATCGCAGTCGAGGAACTGAGCAGTCCGGAAGCGGCGCCGATGGTGCGGATACTGAAGTATTGAGAGGCGCTCCCGGCCGCCAGCATCGAAAGCATCATGGTGGACCAGTTCATGGTCTCAATCGTGGAGAACACACGTCCACGAAACCGGTCCTCGACGTGTCTGAGCAGGTTCGACCAGTTCAAGACCGAGCTGATCGCTACACTGGCCCGTGACAGACCCATGAAAAGCAGCGCCCAGCCCCAGTGGCGCATCTGGCTGAACACGACATACGATCCGCCATGCAGCAGATAACAGAAGAAGACGGTCTTCTTGTAGGTTTCGAAGCGGATGCGTTTCCCGAGATAATTGCCGGCCACGCCGCCAATCAGCAGCCCGATACCCGCGGTTCCCCAAAGTTGACCGAGACCCTCCGCGCCACGTTTGAAAACAAGTTCGCTAAACAGCGTGAAGAGGACCTGCGCCGCTCCTCCCCCGCTCGCCCATCCGACTGCAATCAGACCGATGCCCAGAATCAGCGGGTTCATCACCATGTATGACAGCCCCTCACGGTATTCGTGCCAGGGTCGGGCCACTTTCGTTTCGTTCAAGCCCCGGTCCTTCGCCCGGAAGTGGCCATGCACGGTTCGAAGGTTTGCGATGCAGAACGCGGAAAAGAAGAACGAAAGCGAGTTGAAGACGAAAGCCAGCTGATAACCGAACTTCGCGACCGTGGCGCCGCCGATGAAAGCTCCTAGCGCCAGGGTCACCCACCCGGTCGTCTGCGTGAGCGAGTTTGCGGTGTGCAGTTCATCTTCGGTCGCAATAGACGGCAGAATCGCCGAGCGGCCGCTCGTAAAAAAAGGCGAGGCGAGCATAAGCAGCGCGCTAAGCAGATAAAGCAGCCAGGTCTGTTTCAAGCTGATCGCCGCGATAAAGCCGACGGCTACGATACCGCGGATGAGGTCGCTCGCGATCATGATGCGCTGGCGGTCGAAACGGTCGAGCAGAATACCGGCCAAGGGCCCCGCAAGCACGGCTGGAATCGCGCGCGACAGCATCAGCGTCGCTATCACCGCCCCGCTGTGCGTCTGATCGATCGCCAGGCTCAGAACCGCGACGTTGTTAAAATGATCGCCGACCTCGCTAACAATCTGGCCCATCCAGGTGTAGCGGTAGTTGCGGTTTCGCGCGAGAAGCTGAGTAAAAGACGCCATCAACGGAAGGCCGGCAGGCGGTTAGCCATCAGCCTTCAGCTTCAAAATCAGAGCGGTTAACATCCGCTTCACCACGGTAGCGCTTTGGTCCAAGCGCTCGTGGTCACTGGATTTCATCAATTCGAGATCTTTCGCCAAAACCAAATGATATTCGAGTTCGCTCGCTGAACCGACGGCTGGAACAGAACCGGGCAAACTCCGCTTCCCCGTGCCCGGGACCTGAACGCACACGCAAGACGACGCGCAACCGGTCAATTGGGGCGGTGTTCCCCAGTCGCGCCCGCCGTGTCTGAAATGGCGGGACGAGATGAGTCAATGACTTCGTACGGCCGCATCATTTCGTTGTCTCCGTGCTCGAGTACATGGCAATGCCAGACGTATTTACCCGGATAGCCATCAAACCGAACAATAATTCGAGTGACCATGCCGGGATCAGCCCGCACAGTATCTTTCCAGCCAGTTTCAGAAGGATCAGGCGGCCGAGCGGAGTCCGTGTAGTAAACCCTTCGCTCCTTAAGATATTGCACGAGATCGAAGCTGCGACGATCCAGAATCTGGAAGCGAACCAGGTGCAGGTGAATGGGATGAGAATCGTCTGTGAGGTTCACAAGCTCCCAGATTTCGGTTGAACCGAGCGCGGGATTCTCCGTGATCGGCATACTCCAGTGCATGCCATTTAGGAGCATTTTGTATGAGTTCCCCACCAGGTCATCCACTTCTTCGAGCGTGAGCTGCCGGGTCTTTACCGCCGCCGATTCGGGAATTTTGGGCACCGGACGGAGGGTGGATGGTACGGAGTTTGTCTCCTGCACGTTCTTCTTTGCAACGCGGAATTGCACAAGCGGCAGAACATCGTTGTTCAGAACAACGCGCTCGCCTGCGGCTGCGGAGAAATCGACAATCACATCAGCGCGCTCGCCAGGTGCGAGCGTCAACATTTTCACTTGAACGGGCGCGGAGAGAAGCCCCTGATCCGTTCCGATCTGGATGAATTGTTGGCCGCTGCCCATGGTCAAACGATAGAAGCGACCGTTCGCCGCATTGAGAATGCGAAACCGGTAATGCACCGGATCGACTTCCAGGAAGGGAAGCAGCTTTCCGTTCACCAGGAATGCGTTTCCGAAAAGTTCTGGGATCCACGGTGCTTGCGGCGCGTTCGAGCGAGGATAATAGAGTTGCCCATCAGCCGTAAAGAAGCGATCACAGAGGACGAGTGGAACTTCGTATTTGCCCTGCGGCAGACTGAGGGCATCTTCCACGGAATCTCGAATTAGATACATCCCGATCAGGCCGGCATAAATATTAAGGCGGTTAATACCCATTGTGTGATCGTGGTACCAAAGCGCGGCAGGCTCTTGCTGGTTCGGGTAGTGACAAACGGAGGAACGGCCGGGCTCATACCAGTTCTCGGGATAACCATCGCTAGCCGCTGGCGCCTTGCCGCCGTGAAGATGCACAACCGTGCGGACTTCGGGCAGACTGCTCTCTGCTCCATGCAACGTGTGATCGATGGGTAGAAAATGCCGGCCAGGCAGTTCGTTGGCCCATTCGACCAATACTCCCTCCGAGCTACGAACCTCGAATGTGGGGCCTGGCACGCAGCCGCCGTAACCCCAAAGGCGTGCGGGCGGCAGGTCGCGATGTACTTTGGCTCGGAACTCCCGGATCGGAACGTGATAGAAGGCAATCTGCCGCGACGGCCTCAATGGATCGGATCTGAAGCCGACCGGTTTTGCAACCGGCGGGATGGGTAGCGGGTCGACAAACGGAGCAAGATCGTCCGGGCTGATTGTCGGCTGAAAGGAAACGGCTGCAGTTCGATGTCGCTGGTGCGCAAGAGCACCGGCGCCAGGCAACACACACGAATTTAGCAGGAATTTGCGTCTGGTGATAAAGCAGCCTCGTGAAACGTGAACCAAAGAAGGCGCGGGGTTGATCCGCGCCTTTGATCTGATGGAAGACAGCGTCTCAATCCCGGTGCCTACGATCCTGGCAACCGTTGTCACCGCGGCCGGAAATCGGTTGGCCCGTAACTTCATTCAAATACAGCTCACACGCCTTCGGTCCTCTGTGGCTGAAATCGAACATAGCTTGAATCGAGTTCGCTATGGCGTCGAATGAACCGTTTCCGATGCGCTCCCCGTTCAACCAATTGTCTTCAATGAAGCGGATGATGGAAGTTTGATCAGTTAGCGTGTGGTCGACGAAGTTTTCATCCGCCCAGGGCGAGATCACCAGGAGCGGAAGACGGGGCCCGTAGCCGCATCGTCCCTGAGCTGGCGAACCGGAGACTCCGATCAGCGCATTGGTGCTGGTCCCGCAAGCTCCCGGACCCGTCAATCCATCGGCAGGCGATTCGGACTGGCTCACAATCGGGCCCATCTGATGGTCATACCAGCCATCGGAATCGTCGTAAGCAATCACAACCGCGGTGCTGGACCATTCGGGGCGGTGCTGGAGGAAGTTGATTGTGCTTACGATGAATTGCTGTTCATCCAGAGGATCGGAATAGCCGGCGTGTCCGTCCTGGTAAGCGGGAGCCTTCAGGAAGCTGACAGCGGGGAAGTTGCCTGCTCGCACGGCATCAAAAAAGTCATGGATGTCGTATTCGTGATTGGCCCCATCGCCCTCCTTGCCAATCAGATTCACTGAACTTGGGCGTGTATGCTTTGCGTTCAGAGTGGAGGCATAATACTGAAACCATGCATGGTGCGGAATATAGTCTGCAGTTGCCGGTACCAGTGACGAACCCGTGCTGCGGCTGCAGTCTGTCGTACCGTTTGCGTTCTTTCGGGTAAGATCGAACCCGCCCATGAACGAGCCCCAGCTAATCCCTGCTGCGCTGAGTAGGTCGCCGATGTTCTTCCCGGAAAACTGAACCTGATTACGAGTTGGAGCAGAACATACATCTCCAATCGGATCCGAATCGCCGACCAGCGTATAGTTGCCGTTGCCATCCGGCACTTCGAAACTGTTGCTGGGCCCGTTCAGGATCTGCGAAATCCCGTTCGTCTGTCCTGAAATGAGATTGATTGCGCCCGGGGTGGAGGGTCCGAACGTGGTGCCGTACGAGTTATCGTTCATGGCGAAATGCTGGGCATAGTTCCACAACGCAGTCACAGTGTTGCCATCGTAGTAACCCATCGTAAGGCCGTTCGTATTGGTCACGCTCTGGCCGGTGAGGGGCGCCGGAGGAGGGCCTGCAGTGCCCACGAACTTCGGAAACAGATCCATCAGCCCGTTGTGAGCAGCCTGCTGCTCTGGTAGATATGCGTGATTCTGATCCGCGGTCACCGCCTGTGAACGGTCGAGTCGAAACGGGTTCACTGCACCGTCCCCATTGTCAGTATTCACTTTGTTCGGATTATTGGTCAGGAGTCCACCGGAAAGACCATTGACCGTCGGCGTATTTGCCTTCGCATGAAACCGAGGCTCCCCTTCAGGATTGAGCGCGTTCGGATAGGTCCCGAAATAATGGTCGAACGAGATGTTCTCACCGAAGATGATGACGATGTGCTGAATCGGCGTGGTGGTAATTCCACCTTGCCTTGCCTCCGCTACGGGTGCCAGCAAACTGGCGAGCAGTGACGCAATAATACATAACGAGATATTTTTCTGCATATGCTCCTTTGTAAGCAGGACAAGTATGAGTTAATGTCCTGGGCCGCCAGGATCTGAAACGCGGTACAGGCTCTAAGATATCCGCAGCAAGTTACAGCAAGATAAATTCGGACTCCAAAAAAAAATTTCAAAGAAAGCTAGTTTCAGTGAGCAGCACGCTACCGGGAGACTCAAAGCGGCTCCAGATTTGGGCGGCTTTACTGGCCGCCTGACCTCTTCGGTGTTCCCACGCCGGAGAGCGGCCCTTCGAAAAAGTGAAGTATCGTAGTTTTACGGTGTAGCAATTCTGCGAGAGTTCTCTGCTCAAGAAGTAACTGTCAGCGGCACGAAAAGACTTGGTCCATGTGGCGTGGAGCGTTTGTTCGTGCGTTAACAAAAAGTCTTGAGGTTGTCATTTACTGTTCACTCCGCGCTGCTAGATTCCGTTCGTAACACAGCGAACGCATGAGGTGGATGCCGAATGCAGCCAAATGCAAAGGAGTGCTGAATGACAGCGTTCAATTACAATAGATTGCTCAAAACTACCCTTCTCATCTCAATAATTTTGATCTCACAGCGCATTGTGGGCGCTCAGCAAGATACGCTCGATCCCGACGCCGGCGCGCTGCCGACGCCGCCCGGCCTGTTTGTGACACCAACGGCGCCGCTCACCAGCGCAATCCAGCAGCAGTTGAACCCCGGCCTGACAAACTATCCGGACTATGTTGCCGGTGAGGCGGTGAAAGCCGTCGTCAGCCCAGATGGCAAAATCCTGGCGATCCTGACCGCGGGCTTCAACTCGCTCTATAAGCCTTACGTTGTTGGCTCCCCGGCTACGGTCGACACGGCGGCCTCGACCCAATTCATTTTCCTGTACGACGTTTCCGGCCCCAACAAGTCCAAGCCCATCCTCAGGCAAGTCATCCAGCAACTCAATTCGCATGTTGGTCTGGTCTGGGCTCCAAATAGCCGGACGCTGTACGCGACCGGCGGCTGCGATGACGCCGTGTATGCCTACAGCAGAACAGGCTCCCGTAACTCCAGTTTTGTTCAAAGCGCCAGGATTAGCCTGGGCCATGCCCCGGACGGCTGCGTCGCAAACCATGCCAACCAAACGGGCTTGGGACTGAGCGTTGAGCCGAACGCGGCGGGGCTGTCGATCTCGGCCAACGGTAGGTTCCTGGTCGTCGCCAATAACTACAACGATTCGATCAGCGTGATCGACACCGCGAGCGCGAAGGTCCGTTATGAGTATGATCTGCGCCCCTACTCGACCTCTGACGCCCCCGCCGGAACGAAGGGCGGCACATTCCCGTACTCGGTGGCGTTGAACGGCAACACCGCATATGTGGGTTGCGACCGTGACCGCGAGATCGTTGTGGTCAACATCGGCCCGGCCGCCGGCTCATTCGTCACGCGCATCGCACTGGACGGCAATCCGAACGGCATGGCGCTCAGTGCTAACGGCCAGACCCTGTATGTCACGCAGGATAACCAAGACCAAGTCGCAGTGATCAAAACCGCGACGAACACGATCACGCATAAAATCGACACGCGCGGTCCAGCCTATCTGGGACTGCCGCCGAGCACCACGGGAGCGGCGCCGACCGCCGTGACGATCAATCGCAACACACTGTACGCCGTCAATGCCGGTTCCAACTCCGTCGCAGTGATCCCGCTGACCGGCGCAGCCGCCTTCACCACGACCGGTTTGATCCCGACCGCATACGACCCGACCGATATCGCGTTTAGCGTCGATGGCAAGTGGATGTATATCGTCAACGGTAAAAGCGACACGGGTCCGAACCCCGGCTACGGCTACGGCAACCTGGCTCTCATCAAGTATCGGACGTTTCCCGGCGGCAACGCCGCCGAGTCCGCCAAGCTGACCGCCAACAACGAGTATCAATTCCAGCTGGAACACGCGACGCTGGTAAGTGCTCAGGTTCCCGAGGAAGGGGACCTTGGGGGTCTGACATCCGAGGTCGCCAGAAACAACGCTTACTCGGCCGTGCCGCCTTCCTCCGACGCCCAGGTGATGCAGTTCCTGCATTCGAGAATCCAGCACATTATTTACGTCGTGAAGGAAAACCGTACCTTCGACCAAATCCTGGGCGATCTTGGCAACGGTTCGAACGGCGATCCCTCACTGACGCTGTTCGGAAACCTGGTTACGCCGAGCTTCCACCGGATGGCGCAGAACTTCGTGACCCTGGACAACTTCATGGACCCGGGCGACGGTTCAATGGACGGCTGGTCCTGGTCGATGCGTGGCCGTGTCACCAACACCGAAACGATCACGCAACAGGAGAACTACGCACGCGTGAACCGCGGTTTGTCCTATGAGGGCGAAGGGCAGAACCGGAACATTCCGTCCAATCTGAACGACATTGCCGCGCGTGACTTCTTCTTTGACCCAACCGGTGTCACCACGCCTTATTCCAATAACACCGCTTCCCTGAAGGGTGGCACGGCCAACATCCTGGCGGGCGACGGCGACCATGCCGCGACCGACGGCCCGACCGGCTATCAGCAAGGCTATATCTTCAACGCGGTGCTGAACGCGGGCGGAACGATTCGCAATTACGGCTGGATGGCCAACACCCCCGGCAGCATCGGAACCATCGCCGATCCCATCAAGGATCCTTTCGCAGCCCGCGTTATCCAGACCACGGCCGCCAACCAGTTGATTTATCAAAACGGGTTCTATGACCCGTACTTCCGCGCTTACGATCAGGCCTATCCGGATTATTGGCGCTTCAACGAATGGAACCGCGAGTTCCAGCAGTTCGTCGCCAACGGTAACCTGCCGACGCTGGAGATGATCCGCGGCCTCAGCCATGATCACACTGGCAGCTTCGCGCAAGCTCTGGGAGGCGTCAACACCCCGGAACTGCAGCAGGCCGACAACGACTATGCCGTGGGCCTGCTCGTTCAGGCCGTGGCTCATAGCCCTTATGCCAGTAATACCCTGATCTTCATCATCGAGGACGACTCACAGGACGGGGCGGACCATGTCGACTCGCATCGCGCCACGACCTACGTCGTTGGCCCCTACGTAAAACGACACGCGGTCATTCACACGTCTTACAGCCAGCCCAGCGTGCTCCGCACGATCGAAGACATCCTGGGAACTGAGCACATCAACCTGAACACATATTACAGCCGACCGATGGCTGACGTGTTCGACACCACCTCGTCGGGCGCGTGGACCTTCAGTGCGGTCGCTTCAACGCTGCTGAAGCAGACAACACTGGGGCTGACGCAAGGCGACAGCAAGGTCCAGTTCGCCGAAGGCCCGGACCTGAAGCCGACTCATGACGCAAGCTACTGGGCCGAGAAGACCCGCGGCTTCGACTTCTCGGGCGAAGACCGCGTTCCCGCCGACCTCTACAACGAGATTCTGTGGGAAGGTCTGAAGGGAACAAAAGCGCCTGTTCCGCATAGTCGGTTCCAGAAGATCGCTGCCGCCGGCAAGAACGCCAAGGGCACCGACCGGGACGACGAGTAATCCACATCCACGACGAGACCGGCGGAGCCATAAGGTGACGCCGGTCTCAAACCATATCACCTTTTGAAACGCGCGCTATTTGGCTTCGCGATCGCTGCGTGGCTAAAAGCTGACCGCTGCCAGCCCTACCTCATATTTCCTGTATGCCCAAGCGAATACCTTCCCGGCTGGGGCCACACGCACAGGCCGTGCGGGTCTCTGCCCACGCGAATGCGGGCGCGCAGTTGGCCGTTAGACGTGTCGAAAACGTACACTTCGCCGTTGTAGCGTCCGGAGAGCCATAGCGACTTGCCGTCGATGGAGACGCCGCCCATATCCGGGCTGCCTCCGCCTGGAATGACCCATTTCGTTGCTACTTTGCGGGTTGTCAGATCGATCAGCGAGACCGAACCTTCGCCGCGATTGGAAACGTACATATACTTTGCGTCGCGGCTGAAGTACTCGCCGTGTGTGCCTTTGCCCGTCGGAATAAATTCGATCTGCTTAAACGCATTCCCATCAATCACATGCACCCCGTTAGCATCCATATTGGCGATGTAGAAAACTTTGCCGTCGGGCGAGAGCCGGCAATCCTGCGGCATACCCTTTGGCTCCAGCTTGAGGTGGCCTAAAACCTTCTGTTGAGCGACGTCCAGCTTGATAATTTCGCTCGAAAATTCGCAGGTCGCAATCATGTAGCGGCCGTCGGGCGAAAAATCGGCATGATTGACGCCTTCGCAGGCCACCGGTACGCGATTGACCACCTTCATCGTTTGCGCGTCGCGAAAATCGATGCGTTTCTCGCGCTCTGCCATAACTACGGCGTATTTTCCGTCGGGCGTGTAGTACATGTTGTACGGATCGTCGACACGAATGCTCTCGCCTTGCTTGCCGGTAGCGGGATCGATCAGCGTTAACTGGTCGCCCAAATCCTGCGCCACCCAGAGTTTTTTGAGGTCCCAGGACGGAACTACATGCTGCGGCTCCAGCAGATGTTTGGAGCGCTTCGGCAGCACGAAATGATCGATGATCTTATAGGTGGCAGGATCGATCACGTCAACCGTATCGCTCTTCGAGTTCGGAACGTACACGCGGTAAGGAAAATTCTTTACTGCCGGCGAGAGCATTCCGGGGCCGGCTGCCGAGTAGACATTGCCAGGGTCCAGAACCGGCGGCATACCCGGCAGAACGCTGAGCGGCGCCGCGGGCGCGAATATGGTTCCGAAGATACCGGCAAGAGTAACTGCACAGAACGGCAGCGAGACGGAGCGCAGGGGCAACCACCCCGCGGCCGCAGTCCATCCAAACGAAGAGCGCATAGCTTCTTTGATAGAGTAACCCGTCGAAAGTTATTTTCAGGACTAAAAAACTTCAGTACACTTTTAGTAACAAATGTTGCGGAGCAGTGAGACCGAAACAGAGATTTTGCTTGGTAATAAGCAACTCCTGGGCATCTTTTTTCTGGTCGCGGTCCTGATCGGCGTCGCGTTCGGCGGCGGGTACATGTTGGGACGCGGCTCAGGGGGCAAGAAGGCGGCCGGCCCGGCGGTCACTTCCGTAAACTCCAAAGACACGGCAGCCCCAAGCCCGGCGAATCCGGCTGGCGGCGAAACCCGCACGGTCTCGCCCCCGGAGGCCATCGCGCCAGATACGAATACTCCAAGTGATCAGCCATCCGAGACGCCGGCGCTTGGTTCTCCGAAACACAGAACGGCAGCAAAGGCGGAAGCCGCCCTCCCGGAAGTTGCCGCTCCAGCAGACGCTTCTCCGAATTTCCTCCCGCAAAGCGGGCAGGAGTTCCTGCAAGTCGCCGCCGTTCCGCGCAATGAGGCATTGAGCGTGGCCGATGTGCTGCGCAAGAAGGGCTTCCGCGCGCACGCGGTCCCCGTGCCCGGCAATGTGAAACTCTACCGCGTGATTGTCGGTCCCCTTCGCGACGTCGCCGATCTTTCGTCTACTCGCGAAGAACTGCGCAAGACCGGCTTCGGCAAGGTCATCGTGCAGAAGTACTAGCCACCGCGCCGGACCATTCCACTGCTTCGCCCTTCGCTAGCGCCCAAACGCGAACATCCTGGCCTTGTAGCTCCTTCGCCAGCGCTTCGGGCGTACCCGTCAGTGCGGGAAACGTTCCGTAGTGCATCGGAATGACGGTCTTCACCTTGAGCAGGCGCGCCGCCAGCGCAGCCTGTTCCGGCCCCATGGTGTAATAATCGCCCATGGGCAGGAAGGCCAGCTCCGGTTTGTACAGATCGCCAATCAGTGACATGTCGGAGAAAACGCCCGTATCGCCGGCAAAATAGGCGCGCCGCCCGTCTTTGAACGTGAATACGTAGCCCGCTGCTTCCCCGCCGTAAATAAAGTTGTCCCCGTCCTGGATCGAGCAACTGTGAAGCGCGTGCGTCATGGTCAGCTTCACGAAACCGAGATCGACCGTCCCGCCTTTGTTCATTCCAATTGTGTTCTTCGCGCCCTTCTTCCCGAGCCATGTAGCGGTTTCGAAGATGGCCACCACTTTCGGCTGGAACTGTTTCGCCAGAGGGATGACATCACCGATGTGATCCGAGTGCGCGTGGGAGACCGTGATGGCGTCCACTCGCTTCAACTTGTGGGCCTTCGGATAAGCCGGATTGCCCTCGATCCACGGGTCTGTTACGAGAACTTCTCCGGAATCGAAGCGAAGCTCGAATGTAGCGTGGCCAAGCCAGGTAATCTGTATCATTGCGTTCGGTTAGATGCCGTGTAGGCTTTGGCTGGTACATCCAGACCGTCCCCGATTTTAGCGATCCCGGGAATCGAGATGGGCAACTTTCCCGATATAGCTACGTCGCCCAGAATGGCCCTTGCCGCGGCCACTTCCGAACTGGCTGCACTGCTGAACGTGGCCGCATACGAAGGGACCTGAGGGAAGTCGCGCGCGAGATACGGACTCCCGAGCGATATCAACGCCACGGGCGCATCGCCCTGAAGCAGGGCCTTCACGAAATCGTTTAATCCGCCTTCGAGGGCCACGCTGCCCCGGTTGGCCGCGACCGTGACAAATGCAGCGACATAGGCTTCTTTACAATGAGCCACGTCGTTCGCGAATTGCTTCAGCAGATCGTCGGTCATCTTCGAGTTCACCTGGTAGATTTCGAGTGCAGGTACTTTGACCCGGAGCGTGTTGGCGAGCAATTCGCCGCGCGCGGAGAACGGATCATCCGTCATGGAAACCACGCATGCGCCCTGAGGGCTCGGTAGCGGGAATAAGTGCTTGTCGTCCTTGACTAGCGTGAAAGCCCGGTCCGCAACGCGCTGCGCGAGTGCGTCCAGCTTCTGGGCTTCCAGATCGTCAGTGATGGCGTCAAGCTTCACGAAGCGGCTGCGGAAGAGGCCTGTTCTCTGTTTGGCCGCGAGAATCCGGGTGACGCTTTCGTCGATGCGGCGGCGCGAAACCCTTCCGCTCGAGACCGCTGCTTCGATGGCGCGGATGCAGGCATCCGGATCGGTGGGCATCAACAGCACGTCTGCTCCCGCCGCTACCGCACGAACGGCGGCCTCGCCCGGTGAGTAGAGCCCGGCGACGGCCTGCATTTCCATTGCATCCGTTACGATGAGACCTTTGAATCCGAGCTCGTTCCGTAACAGCCCGGTTAAGACGCTGTGCGACACGGTAGCGGGAATCTGTTGCGGCTCGAAAGCCGGAACCGCAATGTGCGCCGTCATCACGGCATCCACCCCCTTTTCGATCGCCGCGCGGAACGGAACCAGTTCGACCGATTCGATGCGGTCCTTCGGCTGATCGAGCCGGACAAGCTGCATGTGGCTGTCTTCCGCTGTATCACCGTGCCCTGGGAAGTGCTTCGCTGTGACCAGAACGTAATTTCCCGGATCGGAGTGTGCGCCTTCAATGAAGGCGGAAACGCTGGCAGCAACCGCTTGCGGGTCTTCGCCGAATGAGCGCGTGTTGATGATGGGGTTATCGGGATTGTTGTTTACGTCGGCATCTGGCGCAAAGACCCAGGTGACGCCCAGCGCATGAGCTTCGCGAGCCGTGGCCGCGCCCAACTCGCGCACCGCCTTCAGATCGTGAGCCGCTCCGAAGGCCATCATGTACGGGAACTTCGCCGTCGCAGCGACGCGCATGGAGGCGCCGCGCTCGAAATCCGAACCGACCAGCAATGGCGTCTTCGCCAGCCGCTGGATGTGATTGATGAACACCGCCATCTCAAACGGCTGCGCGGGAATTACGTTCCCGTCGCGAATGCGTCCGGCCACGATAAAGCCTCCCACATGAAGATCCCGAATCCAGTGAACGAATCGTTCGTATTCAGCGTTCGTGCTGGGCGGGTAATCGCCGTAGCCGCGCACGACAATCATTTGCGCAATGCGATCACGTAAGGAGAGCTTGCTAATCGGAGACGAAGTAGCCGCCGCTAAGGGCCGGCCGAGCGCGAGAAGCAGCGTGAGGACAAGCCACGCCCTTGAGAGAACCATGTCATCAGTATGACCCTGCTGTTCTGCTTCAGCCGGCGCTGTGAGCCTGCCGTTTGCGGCTGAGCTGCGAAGCAGCGGGCTTACGAACCGGACTCAAGAGCCGCTTCGCTTGCCGCACAAG
Source organism: Bryobacteraceae bacterium (assembly GCA_036557345.1). Taxonomy (GTDB): domain Bacteria; phylum Acidobacteriota; class Terriglobia; order Bryobacterales; family Bryobacteraceae; genus Bog-105. The sequence goes on along the minus strand of DATBHS010000200.1, from coordinate 81,602 downwards.
ATTAGATATCTCGTTTGCATTTTTTTGCAGTACGACGTCCGCTCCCGTCGTCTCCGGGCGAAGCCCCAGCGTGTCGGCAAACCCGGTGAGCAAGATGATCGGTTTTTCAAATTTTCGTTCCCGTAGCTTGCTGATGAGGTCCAGCCCGTTCATGGGGGACATTTTGTAATCGGTGATGATCAGATCGAAATTTTGCTCTTCGAAGCTTTTCAGAGCGTCCGAGCCGGAACTGGCGGGAACGACTTTGTAGCCTACCTCCTCCAAAACGGAGCGGCGCGCAATCAGACCATCACGGTTATCGTCGACAAGAAGAATGATTGCGGGAAGTTGGGTGCGACTTGAAAACGCAGATCGCATCGGACCCAGTGAAGGTATCAGAGAGTAATGCGACTGTCAATGGATTGCTATCAAAATGAAACAACAGCACATTGAGTTCTTGACAGAAGGGCAACGACGTTGCGAGGGTGGGGTATGCTCGACGCTCGCGCTATTCCACTTCGTGAGGCGCCTTGTAGCCCGCCTTCGCGATGATCTGATACTTGACTGCCTTCCCCTTCTCGTTGGTAATCCGGAGCGGCTCGTTCGTCGCAGGATTGACCAGCTCCACTTTAATGCGCCGGAACTTGCCGTCACGCGCCGTGTTCGTCGGATGATATGACAGCGTGTACTGGTCGCGCAGCGCGGTCTCGATCTGGTTGAACACGGAACCGTATTCGGCAATGAAGCGAGGGAAGAAACTCAGGCCGCCCGTCTCCTTTGCAAACGTGCGCATTTCATTGTCGGCCTGCAGAAAATCCATTTGCGCAATCGGGCTCATACCATACGATTCCGCCATAATACGTGAAGTCTGGAGGGTACTGATGGTGTAAATAGGCACGCCCGATTCCTGCAATGACCGCCGGGCCTTGTCGAACGTAAGTTTGCTGAAAGTGTCGATTCCGCTGCCGATATAAAGAATAGCCTTCCGGCCGTCGATACTTGACATGCGGTCCGCCATGTCGGTCAAGGCGTCGAAAACGTTCGACTCACTGAAACCTGGTATGCGCAGGCGTCCTAACGCCTCTTCGGCTTTGTTCTTATCGGGCGAAAAGTCGGACAGTATGGTCGTGCGCAAGTCGAATGCCACCACCGCCACATTGTCGTCGGGCTTCAGGGTGCTGAGAAAACCATACGATGCTTGCAGAGTTTCATACCAGCCGTACGTCCAGAAGGCCTGAAAACGGCCGCTGAACTCGATCACCATGCAGATAGTGATGGGCGCTTCGCCTTGACCGAATTGGGAAACCCTTTGCGGAACGCCGTCCTCCACGACCCGGAAGTTGCCCGTCGGAATGCGCGGAATGAAGTGGTTATGATCGTCCATGACGCTCACGTCGACTGTTACGGTGGTAGCATTTTCGCGAAACGTGGGCGTATCGGCCGGAAGCTCCTTCGGCTTCTTGAACTCAGACGGAATAGGCGGCTGATCGCTCGTATCCTTTGTGTCTGTATTGCCTGTGTCTGTGTTGCCCGTGTCGCCGGCGGGCTTCTTCTTAGGTTTGGCAACGGAGTCGCTGCTTGGCGATTGCGGCCCTTCCTGCGCAATCAGATCGAGAGGAGACAAGCTGGCAAAGCAGAGCCCGAAAGCGGCCATGCCTGCAATCACAAAACGCGAGTTCATCTTCGTGCCCTTTGCCGGATTCGTACGTTATACACCAGTTTAGTGAATCCAGCGGTCATGATCGGAATCCCGCTTGCGAAGGTAAACCTCAAATTTTCGCTTCGCACGGCGAAGCTTCCACTCCTTATATGACGTAACCACCGGGTAGCTCAGTTGCGTTCGCAAGCGCTTTCCGCGCAGCAGCAGGTATCCGCCCACCAGACCGCCGAGATGAGCCATCACCGCCACGCCCGAGCCGCGGCCGCCCGCTACCGCCATGTACGATTGCAGAAACACGATTGCGCCGATGATCATGACGAAGTACTTCGACTTCATTGGGATCAGAAATCCGAATAGAACCGTCTGATCGGGAAACAGCACCGCATAGGCGACCAGAATGCCATAGACGGCGCCCGAGGAGCCTACTGTCCGCAAATTGACGCCGCCAAAAATATAAGCTGCGAGGATGACCGTGAACGCCGCGATGATTCCGCAGGCAAAGTAGAAGCGCAGGAAGCGGCGCGTACCCCAGGTGCGCTCGAGTTCGATCCCGAACAGCCAGAGCGCCAACATGTTCCAGAGCACGTGGCCAATGCCTGCGTGCAGGAACATATAGGTGACAATCTGCCAGATGGCGAAGGTCTGCACCACCTGAGCGGGAACCAGCGCCAGGTTTTGAAGTAGAAGGTCTGCGTTACTGGCCCGCAGAACAAAATCGAGAACCGAAATTCCGACGTTCGCGATGAGGAGCCATTTCAGACCGGTTGGAAAACGATTCGACGGAATATAACGATTCACGTAGGAACGCGAACTGAAGGGCATCGACTGCGGGAATCCTGATTCGAGAATAACAGACGAGGCCCGTTCGACAGCGGGAATACAGGAAAATTTAAGATGGTGATAAGGCCATTAATTCTCGGCCTGGGTGTGGCGCAACAGAACGCTCGCGGCCAGATTCGTCAAGATCGCGATGCCTAGCCACACTAGCCAGTTGGATAAAGGGCCCGTGCTGAAAATGAAGCTATCTGTCCAGCCGAGGTTTGCCGCCAGGCTCCAGAATGCAAACGCATAGGCGCAGAAAACTGCCGGTCCCATGAGAGCCGAAACCAGCGCTCCAAATTTTTGGGCGGTATCGCCGGCCCAAACCGCTGCCTGCGATAAGGCCGTGCTGGTGGACTGCAATACAGTAGTGGCGCGTCCAGGCTCTGTCTGTATTGCGATGGCGGATGTTCTTGGTTCAGGCATGTTGCCCTTCTGGATTTTCCGATGCACGTTGAATGCCGAAAGTTGCGATGAGGAAGAACAAACGATTTCCTATCGCTTACGTGAACGGCAGTGCTCGAGCGTTTCCGAAGCTGGTACGAATTTGGGCTGATAAGCCTGGAAACGCCTTACGGGAAAAGGATTCAGGTTCTAATAGGCATTTTATGAAAATTCAGAACCTATTTCTGGTAATGCTGATCACTGCCCGCATATCGGTTCAGCAGCCAGGCAAACAGAACCATAAGCCCCGCAGCGAAAAGCCAAGGCTCCCAATGGGAGAATAAACCGCTTGAAACGAAAAAGTCTCCGGTCCAACGCAGATTGGCTGCCAAGCTCCAGATCCCAATCGTAAACGCCAGTAAAGCCGAGGGTGCAAGCAGAGAGGCGATCGCCAGGGCCGCGCTCTGCAGCCGCGGATTCTCCGCAATAGGGTGGCTGTTCCAGCGAATACGAACCAACATCCCGCCGAGACCTTTCCCACAGACTAGCAGTAATCTTCGTATAGCGCTCGCTTATACTTTGTCGCAGGACCAGAACGGCGCGCGGGGTGTCCCTCCTGGGCCAAACGGTACAAGCTGAGCCCGCGCGCGTGAGCAAGCGGTTTCATTAAGGAGACGTAATAACGACATGAAGAAAATCAAAACCGCCATTGTCGGCACTGGATTTATGGGCAAGGTGCACGCCGAGAATGTACGCCGGTTGGGCAATGTGGAGATTGCGGCCGTCGTGGGCAGCCGACCCGAGCGGGCGAAGCAATTCGCCGAAAGCATGAACGTGCCGTTCGCCACGGGCAATCTCAAGGATGTCCTGGACAACAAAGAAATCGAAGCGGTCCACATCTGTACGCCGAATGTGGATCACTACCCGATGTCGCTAGCGGCCATCGACGCAGGCAAGGCGGTGCTCTGCGAAAAGCCGATGACGATGAATGTAGAGGAAGCGCGCAAGTTGGTCGATGCGGCGCGGGCGAAGAATGCCGTCAACTGCGTGGAGCATAATCTACGCTACTATCCCGTGGTACAGCAGATGCGGCAGATGATTGCGCACGGAGATCTGGGTGAGATTCTCATCGCGCAGGGCACATATTCGCAAGACTGGCTGCTGTACGACACAGACTGGAACTGGCGGCTCGATGCAAAATCGAACGGCAAGTTGCGTGTGATGGGCGACATCGGTTCGCATTGGATGGATATGATTCAGCACCTGACCGGTTTATCGATCACTGCCCTCTGCGCGGATCTGACGATTTTCCACAAGAATCGGAAGCGGCCCAAGGGCTCGGTCGAGACGTTTTCGGGCAAGAAAGGAATCCAGGGCGATTATGAAAGCTTTCCCATCGATACGGAAGATTTCGGAGCGGTGCTGCTGCACCTCGGCGACCGGGCGCGCGGGGCGTTCACGGTAAGCCAAATGTCAGCCGGACGGAAGAACCGCTTCGCGTTCGAGATTTTCGGCACAAAGTCGGGTGTTGCGTGGGACCAGGAACAGCCGGATACCCTGTGGATCGGACATCGTAACGAACCCAACCAGGTCATCGTCAAAGATGCGTCCCTGTTTTATCCTGAGGCCGCCACATTTGCGGATCTGCCAGGCGGCCACAGCGAGGGTTACGACGATTCGCACAAGCAGGTGTTCAAGCGGTTTTATGCAAAGGTCGCGGACCGCTCGGTTCCTGTGGACTATCCGACCTTCGAAGATGGACTGCGCGGTATGATCCTCCTCGAAAAGGTAACGGAGAGCGTCGCCAAGCGCGGCTGGGTAGATGTTTAACAAGGTGGGGAGTTTTCAGCCCGCCCTGATTGCGCTTATCTTCAGTTTTGCTGCGCACGCTGACGTGGCTCACGAAGCTGTAAGCGTTACCGAAATCGCGCCGAACGTGATGGTGTTTTCGACAAGCGCGGGGAATGTCGTCGCCTCCGTCGGAGCGGACGGCGCTTTGCTCGTCGGCACTCCTTCCGCAGCGAGCACATCACAGATCGCTGATATTCTCGCGAGCCGCACAAGGTCGTCCGTTCGCTACGTGGTGATCTTTCCACAAGACCCGGCGCATCCCAACGGAGATGCAGGGTGGGAACGGCTTGGCGCCTTCGTTGCGATGCAGGAAAACGCGCTCGGACGTCTCGGCGGCCACCGAATGGGTCCACCCCAACCTTTGCCGCGCCATCTGATCGAGCTTGGCGTTGACCGCCCGCGGGTTGCATTCTCGGACGTTCTGACGTTCGACATGAATGGAGAAGCGATTCACATCGTTCATCAACCCGCCGGTTACAGCGATGCCGACGCGATCGCGCATTTTCACGTCGCAAGTTTGGTGTATCTCGGCGAAGTATTTCCCGGCGACGGCTATCCGGCCGCTGATGCGGCGCAGGGCGGCAACCTGGACGGCTTAGTGAAGACGTTAGAGGCGTCTATGGGCATTGCCGCCCATATCGTACCGGCCCGAGGCAAGGTCGCGGATGCGGCGACGGTCAAAGCATTTCATCACATGCTTGTGAGCATCCGCGATCGTGTACGCCATATGATCCAGGCAGGCCAAACGGAGGAGCAGGTGCTGGCTGCGCATCCGACAAAAGAGTTTGATCCGGATTGGGGCCACGGGCGCGTGTCTCCCGATGCATTCGTGCGCCAGATTTATGCGGAGCTTCGAAGCCGGTAGAACCTCCGATCCTGCTCACACAAGAATAGACCTACAAGTGGAGTTCGAACGTACTAGAAGACAGAAAGGAACATGCCCGCCAATCGCCTTCCTTCCATAAACACATCGTCGTTCTCATGCTGGAAAACCGCTCCTTCGACCACATGCTGGGCTTCTTATATGCAGACCGCGGGAATGTCTCGCCCGCCGGCCAGCCCTTCGGGGGACTAACGGGAAAGGAATCGAATCCCGGTCCGGATGGCTCCGCCGTTCCCGTATTCACAATCGACTCGAAAGATCCCTACGCGTACTTCATGCCTGGAGCCAATCCCGGCGAAGGTTACACGGCCACGAACTCTCAATTGTTCGGCAGCAATACCGCTCCTACACCGCCGTTAGCAACTAATAAGGGCTTTGTTACTAACTTCAGCTACACACTCGGCTGGGAGGCGAAAGAGGGACGCTCGATCCTTCCAGGCACAACCGCCAGCAGCATCATGGGCGTGTTTCCTTCTTCCATGCTGCCGGTCCTTTCCGGCCTGGCAAAAGGCTTCGCTGTCTGTGACTATTGGTTCGGCTCCGTACCGACCGAAACGCTGCCAAACCGCGCTTTCGTGAATGCGGGAACATCACAGGGCCATATGGATGATGCAACCAAGAAATTCACCTGCCCCAGTATCTTCGGCCTGCTCTCCAAGAACAACGTGACGTGGAGCGTCTACGGCTACGATGCGCCACCGCTAACACGTCTGGACTTCACCGATACCGCCAACGCCGATGACAGCCACTTCGGTCAGTTCAAGGATTTTCAGACCGCCGCCGCAAATGGAATGCTGGCGGCTTATGTGTTTCTGGAGCCAAGTTGGGGCGCCAGCGGGAACAGCCAGCATCCGAACTATAACGTCGCGTTGGGCGAGCAATTGATTCACGATGTCTACTATGCGCTGCGGAATGGTCCTGCCTGGAGCCAGACACTATTAATCATTGTTTATGACGAACACGGCGGTTGCTACGATCATGTTCCGCCGCCTACAGGAGCAGTGCCGCCAGATAGTTCGGTGGGCCAGTATGGGTTCGATTTCACTCGCTTCGGCCCACGTGTTCCGGCCGTGCTCGTATCTCCACTAATTGCTGCGGGCACCGTGTTCCGGGTGACCACCAATGGCACACCGCTGGATCACACGTCTATTTTAAAGACGGTCGAATCGCGCTGGAATTTGCCGGCACTCACAGCCCGCGATGCCGCTGCGAATGATCTCGGAAACGTGTTGACTCTGACGAAACCGCGGGAGGATGATCCGCTCCAGGGCGTGACCGTCCCGGTAGCCGCCGCAACGAATCCGGACGAGGACCGTCCTTCGCATCTCGAGGAGGTGTATGCCGAACTGGTGGCGCAGCTCCCGGTTCCCGATGAACAAGGCGGAATCCACCACACCATGCCTCAGTTAAAGACGAGCAGCGATTACGAGAACTACATTCGTACCCGGACGCAAGCCTGGCTCGAGTCACGAACGCGTCCTGCAGGATCCTGACGCGGAAACCACAGGCCGGGCAGGAGAATTTACTACAACCTTTGGATCTCGCCCAGGTTCACGAGGCGGTACAGGGATTTCAGTCCCCTTCTCAAAGGGGAATTTACTACAACAATGGACTGTGTACCAGACGGCTTCCCGGTTTTGATTTCAGTCCCCTTCTCAAAGGGGAATTTACTACAACTTGCCGCGCTTATGCCACTCCTTGAAGACCTCGCTCGATTTCAGTCCCCTTCTCAAAGGGGAATTTACTACAACTTTCAGCTCGCTCACATCCACTTTGGTCGATCGCGATTTCAGTCCCCTTCTCAAAGGGGAATTTACTACAACTGTATTAGCAAGTGAAGAAGCTCGTGCCGGATGTTATTTCAGTCCCCTTCTCAAAGGGGAATTTACTACAACCGCAGGTCCTTTTCAGCGACTTGCATAACTTGTTCGATTTCAGTCCCCTTCAAAGGGGAATTTACTACAACTGGCCAGCCAGATGGGGATGAGGCGGTCCTGTCCGAAATTTCAGTCCCCTTCTCAAAGGGGAATTTACTACAACCATCGCGCCAGGTGCAACTTGCTGATCACTCGATAAGATTTCAGTCCCCTTCTCAAAGGGGAATTTACTACAACCCCGCGGGCCCGCCTTCGGTGCGGGCCTCGTATTTCTATTTCAGTCCCCTTCTCAAAGGGGAATTTACTACAACTGCGCTCGAGTCCCGCCGCTTCGGCCACCCGTCGCGCATTTCAGTCCCCTTCTCAAAGGGGAATTTACTACAACGTTGGGTGGGATCTCTTCGGCCGTGAGCGTGATCGGATTTCAGTCCCCTTCTCAAAGGGGAATTTACTACAACGCCACCAAAGGCATAGCAGCGGTAGCAGCACGTAAAAATTTCAGTCCCCTTCTCAAAGGGGAATTTACTACAACGTCTACTATCGGGCTCGCGAGCAACACGATTTCGTTCATTTCAGTCCCCTTCTCAAAGGGGAATTTACTACAACAAGCAGCAGGCCGCGCTCTGCGCGGTGGAGATCCTGATTTCAGTCCCCTTCTCAAAGGGGAATTTACTACAACCAATAGCGCCGGCCCGCCCGATGCCATGACCGAAGATTTCAGTCCCCTTCTCAAAGGGGAATTTACTACAACGCCCGTTTCGGACGCATCCCCATGAGATCCAGACAGTAATTTCAGTCCCCTTCTCAAAGGGGAATTTACTACAACTTAGGAGTAGGACCACTGGGGTTCACCCCCTATCATTTCAGTCCCCTTCTCAAAGGGGAATTTACTACAACCGAGCGCGAGCCGCTCCTCGGCTCGCACCGTGATCATTTCAGTCCCCTTCTCAAAGGGGAATTTACTACAACCATCGGCGGGCCATCGAGAAGCTCGAAAGCGCCTTGGATTTCAGTCCCCTTCTCAAAGGGGAATTTACTACAACAAAGCGGCGCAGGATTTGACGGACGCGTTGTGGAGATTTCAGTCCCCTTCTCAAAGGGGAATTTACTACAACTTTCTTCGGTTGTCGTTGGGGCATATGTTAAGCCATTTCAGTCCCCTTCTCAAAGGGGAATTTACTACAACCATGGAACGGATCGCGGCCTTCGTCGCGGTATAGCCCATTTCAGTCCCCTTCTCAAAGGGGAATTTACTACAACCCGCGAGTGGACGAAGTGCGCGCGATCCTCGATGAATTATTTCAGTCCCCTTCTCAAAGGGGAATTTACTACAACCCTTTTTTCCGTTGTTGCAGCGGACGTAGAATAGATTTCAGTCCCCTTCTCAAAGGGGAATTTACTACAACGCTTCGGCAAACGCAAACGGGCCGCCTCAATCGTAATTTCAGTCCCCTTCTCAAAGGGGAATTTACTACAACTCGCGGACGAGCCTCTGTTGCAAAGCCCTGCTCAGTATTTCAGTCCCCTTCTCAAAGGGGAATTTACTACAACTGGAAGCCATGAGCCGCGGGCAGTAATACGCGGCGATCGATTTCAGTCCCCTTCTCAAAGGGGAATTTACTACAACAATTTGCGTGCCTTCGCGTGCCGCCGTATTCTCTAGATTTCAGTCCCCTTCTCAAAGGGGAATTTACTACAACGGCGCGCGACGCAAAAGTATGGCGGAAACTGTTCCATTTCAGTCCCCTTCTCAAAGGGGAATTTACTACAACTGCCGGCGGCGGCGCTGCCCATATATTCATCGCGCATTTCAGTCCCCTTCTCAAAGGGGAATTTACTACAACGATCCGAGGCTTCCCCGTCGCGGTGGTCATAGAGCCATTTCAGTCCCCTTCTCAAAGGGGAATTTACTACAACCCGCGCGCCGAAAGGATGCGGACCGCGCGCCGTCCCAATTTCAGTCCCCTTCTCAAAGGGGAATTTACTACAACGCATCATAACTCCGCTATGCAGGGCCCCATCATTTGATTTCAGTCCCCTTCTCAAAGGGGAATTTACTACAACGCGTCACAGTCGGAGCGGCGTCAGACTGAATCGCCATTTCAGTCCCCTTCTCAAAGGGGAATTTACTACAACTTGGCCGCGAAAATGGATCGCGTGGCTGCAGCCGAATTTCAGTCCCCTTCTCAAAGGGGAATTTACTACAACGTCGCGGCAGGTGTAATTCAGCGTCACCGTCCCATATTTCAGTCCCCTTCTCAAAGGGGAATTTACTACAACGGCGCAGAAGAAACGCATTACCGAACCCTTGACGCATTTCAGTCCCCTTCTCAAAGGGGAATTTACTACAACGATGTCACACACAGGTTGAGAACGAGATCCGTCAAATTTCAGTCCCCTTCTCAAAGGGGAATTTACTACAACTATGGATGAGGCCGGAATTCCGCCTAAAGAAGCCAATTTCAGTCCCCTTCTCAAAGGGGAATTTACTACAACCACTCCACAAATCATAGAAAAATCGCCTATTTAGCACGATCGAATCCCTCTTGTTTCGCGCAGATTGGCGAATCGTCCAAAAACCGGCTCAATCTGCGAACATTCTCGGTCCCGCCATCGCTCACCAAATATCGCCACAATAATTTGCAAACTCGCACTCCCTGCAGCGCGCGCGGACCGCCGTCGCAGCCGGACAAACCTGCGCCTCTGCCATTACACGCATGGCCGCTATTGACGCCAGCACGCGCTCCCGTAAACCCGTCGTGATCTCGACCGGAAAGACGCGATTATCGGGAATCCGGTACAGGAAAGCAACCTGCGCTGGCAGCCCGCATGCCGCTTCCGCCAGAAGCGAGTATCCAGCCAATTGCGCGCGATGGTTATCGCCGACTTCCCCCGACGTAAGCTTGAAATCCACAACCGCAACCTGATCTCGCGCTTCGAGCACTAGATCGGCCCTTCCCGAGAGCCCCAGCGGCTCGTCCTTTAGCCGTACACCAAAGCGGCGGCGTGCGCCCTCCAGCCCGTATGTATTTAACTTTCGGCGCATTTCCAGCCCTTCAATCAGATCCTGAGCCGCAAGTGCCTCCCGCATTTTGAACGTCGGCTTCCCGATCGCCGGCAGCACCCGATGATAGTACACAATGCGCTCGCAATAGGTCCACTGCTTCAGATCCGTTACCGGAATCAGATCCAAGTCAGTCCTCCTGCTTAATAATCCGCAGGCGCGATTTCGCGTCGTCCGCCCGCTGCCTCAGCTCGTCAGCATCGACGCGATACTGATCGAACACCCACATATCCTTCAGATCCCTCTCGCAGACGGGAATGATGCGGATACGCCCCGATTCGTTCCCGAGTTCCCGCTGCAGACGCAGGCTCAGTTCCTGCCGGCGATTGCGATTCAGCTTGCCGAAAAACGCGCTGAACTGGATGCGTTCCAGCCCATAGTTCAGGCAAACATCGGCCGTGCGTGAGCGAATGCGATCGTTCTCAATGTCATAAATCAGCACCAGCGACACCTCCGGTGCGCCCGCACCTACCGGCAGCGGCTTGAGCACGCCGGTATACCTGTTCTTCCGTGCCATGCGCTTTCCCATTCACCACTTAAACGAGAATGGCCGATATTCACGGAGACCGCGAACGGCGCTCGCGGCAAGCCGTGCCTGCATCTGGATAATGGACCGGATCTCGTGCGCCTTGCCGCGGTGCTGCTCCGACGACGTAAGCCGCAAAAACACGCGAGAAGCCACGTTCTCGCGCGACGCCCCATCTAACTGGCCTTTCTGCAAGACAACTTGTCCGCCCTTGTTCATCCACGCGAAAATAGCGCGATCGACGACAGGCTGCCGGAACTCTTCAACCAGGTCGAGTACGAGGGACGGCTTGCCGGAACGGTCGACATGCAGAAAACCGGCAAACGGTTCGAGACCGGCGTTCATCACGGCGCCCCACACGTGCGCAGTCAGTATCCCGTATCCGTAATTGAGGGCCGCATTGACTGGATCCGTTGCGCCCTGGTGGCTGCGGCCGGAAAAGCCCAACTCCTCGGGAAGCATGTTGCCAATGCGTTGCCAATAGAGGCGTCCCGCGGCGCCTTCGATACCCATGAGCTCGGCGCGAACGTCAGCCGGATGATCGCCGCACACCGCCAGCGCGCATCGGCGGAGTTTTCTTAGGACCGCAGCCGCGCTTTCGAGAGCGGCCCGGCGTTCCCCATCGCGGCTCTTGGCGAAATAGCGCATGAGTTTCTCCTGGTTGTGCAGCTTGCCCGCCACAATCCAACGGCACAAGTCTGCGCCGCGCTCGTTCGAACACGCCGCGAGCTGGGCCCGCCGCGTTTCCACGGTCGCAGTCAGCATGGGCGACGTCACCAAGGCGAACGGTTTGCCGCTCGAGTTAAGAAATGCGATGCGGATACCTCGCTCGCAGAGATCTTCGATCAGGTCGCCCGAAAAGCTGACGCCCCGCGAACCGATGATGATCTCCTGTAAGCGTAAGAACGGCACCTGGGCGCACACCGACTTGCCGCGTTTGATGACCACCCGCTCGCTTTTCTTCCCGACGAAGAGGCCGAAGCCAGAGACGAGGAGCTGTGACCCATTTTCGGTCGCGAGCAGCGTAACCGTGTCGTCCTTCGGCAGGAGGACGTCATCGGGCGGCTCGATCGGCAGTTCGAGCTGCTCCGGAATAATGTCGAGCTTCCCTGTTATCCAGTTGTGCTGCGCGGCGGCAGGAGGCTTCCGGAGGGAGGGGAGAGGCGAAACTAAGGAGGACATGGCGAGCCTTGAGCACTACCGAGAGCGCAAGCAAAATAATGCCTTGACATTAGTGGCCCGCTCCGCCGGAGTCCAACCCATCTATCCCATATGGCAAGTTCACGATCCAAGGATCGGCCTTTTTATCTAAGAACGCTGATATGCCAGAAGTATAAACGTTTACAAGCAGCGAATCTGCGTCCAACCAACGCCTTTCTTCCATAAATTGTTGATATTCCTTCCGCAGACTTATCGGCAGAACATCGGCTCGGCCATCGTTCTGCTCAATCACTGAGTCGATCCAATCTCGATGCCGGCCAGCCACAACTTCCTCTCTAAATCTCAACAACACTTCATGATTAAGGCGCTCTTCAAATGTAGTCTTTTCCTCTCCGACGTAGCCGTTTGCATAAACACCGTCGCAGATCTCGACAACGTCGTGCTCCGAGAGCGGCTCAATACGAGAGGCAAGTAAATCCAGAGTTTTTGTGGTCCGTTCGGAGTCATAAAGCGGATGCTTGCTGATTGCTCTTCGGGCAATAAAGATGGGCGCGGGTTGATTTTCTGCATTACCTCGTCGGTTAACTCGTCCCATGCGCTGGGCAAGCGCATCGATAGGTGCCCCCTCGAAAAATCCCACGTCGTAACTTATGTCTAAGCTTACTTCCACGACTTGAGTTGCTATAAGAACCTTTGGCAAAGACGGGCCGGCGAGCGCGTGCTCTTTTCTCTTTCTGTCCTTCATATTAAAGCGTCCATGGAACAGGCAGACTTGGTCTTCACGCTCACCTACACGTTTTCGCAGAACTCTTGCAAGGCTCTGAGCTGAGCGAACGTGATTACAAACTACCAACACTCTGAAGCCACTCATCGCCGCTTCTTCGATTCGTGGTAACAGATCCAGAAGGCTCTGGTCGATTAATCTGACAATATGTCTTTTTTTGTCTAGAACGTCGCGATCGCTTTCCGCGTTTGGATCTGGAGAAATTGAAGTCGAAGGAATGATTTTCTCAATTATGCTCTGTAGGAACTGCGGAAGCGTCGCGGAGATGAACATCAGCCGAGCACCCATCGAGGCGAAAAGGCGAGCAGTGCCCAGCGTCAGCCCGGCCAGGGCTGGATCGTAGCTATGGACTTCATCGAATACAATGCAGGCGCCAGGAATCTCTGACAGCATCTGTTCCCAACCTTTGCCGAGAAGGGTCAGTCGGAGCAGTTGGTGCGGCGTACAGACACGTACAGGGTAAAACATTTCGTGCGCAAGCCGCGCCCGAGCCAATGCCTCGGCAGTCGCTTGCCGGGCCTCGGCGGGGTAATCCTGTTGAGCCGCTTCATATAGATGGTGAGCCGCCCGCCCGTGCAGCAAACCGATCGCCCCAAGACGGTCCGGGAACTCGCCTTGTAACCTCCTGTGCATTGCATTCAATGCCGCGGTATACGGAAGGGTATAAAAGAATCTGCCATTCTCGGGCTGATTAGTTCCTGCCCAAACCAGTGCCGCTTCCGTTTTGCCGCTGCCCGTCGGGGCGCGAAGGATGACATGGCCGGATACAGCGCAACAGGTTTGGAAATTTCTCAACCTGAATGAGGGAGAAAAGGCCGCGAGATCCACGACGGCCGGAAGGGACTGCATTCCAGCCGACGCGAGGTGGTCAGCACCCATCAAAAGACCACGCAGGAGAGATGCTCGTAGTCGGCGTTCGGACGGGACCGACTCACGCTGGCGTTGCGTGATCTTATAGTCCAACCAGGCTGCGTCGAGCGTAATCTGACAGATGCCTTTATCGGCGCCATCAAGCAGGTCCTCGCGCCCCAAATCTCGGCATAATTCTTTCCAAAACTCCACGGCGGACGCCTCGTTCGGCAGCCAATCGGCAACTAGGCCCGACCAATCCTCAGGTGAGCCACCATGCCATCGCAAACGCCCCCCACCCTCAAAAGGAGGCCGGCCAGGAATTTGGCGGTGATGGGTTAGGACGGCGAAAATCACTTCCTCAGGGACTCTCAACTGAGAGGCGAACGCGGCAGATAACACTTCGTGGCGCCAGCCGTTCCAGTGTGGCTTCACTCCTCCAAGCATTTCCTGAAATCCAACCGCAGCTTTGCCGATGTCGTGAACCGCAGCCGCCGATTCAAGGTCGGTTCCTAGGTTTGATTGCAACTTCACCACAGGCGTCAATCGCGCATAAAGTTGTCGCGCCATTAGAACGACTCTTCGGGAGTGTTCTAGGAGACTCTCACCTTGACCTTCAACTTCAGCGCTCTTTGCCAATAGCATCAATCGCAGAGTCTATGGAGGACAACAACATGCTCCGGCTTTTCGCTATCGCTTGGATGGAACAACAGAAAGCCTCCAGCTCTTCTGACACTCGCTCCTCTTTGCACGTACTGATACCGTGAGTAGCGGCCAACCTCCCGAACGAACCCGACCCGTTCATTTAGATAGAAATCCGCCAACGGTGGCAAAATCATTCCGCCCACCTGTGGATTTGGAAATCGAACGATCGTGGAACCAAGCTCTCCAGCCTCCGATGGAGCGAGCTCGATACGACGCACAAACTTGATCCATGCCATATCCTGAGACCTCCCCAAGCAGGGCGTTGCTACTGGCTCGAGAAAGGCCTGTTCGAAATTAACTTCCGTCAAATAGAGATCAAGCCGCGGGCGGACATGAAATTCCCGCTTTGCGATTCCCTGCTCAGGATTTTTGCTTAAACGTCCATACTTTTTGTCCGTCTGAAGACGCCGAGTTCGTTCAAGATCAATGGCGCGCCCGTTCGATTCGAATTCCAATCCCACGAGTGTTTCCTCCGGAGCTACACGTCGGCCGGCGCAACCGCTTATGCTACCCAGAACGCTCGAAAAAGAAGGCACCGGCAGCGTGAGTTGAGTACCGCTCTTCAAAAACGGGTAAGAATACGACGCACTAAGCGCCTCTAAGCGGATATGAAGAGCCTCCATTTTACAAAAGGTTGGCGACCAATTCTGCAGCTTCCCGGGGCGTCGAGACCACAATCTGGACCGCGCCTCGATCAAACTGATGCGATCCAGCTAGGGCACGGACGTCATCTTCATTCTTCACGGATCCTCCGCGAATACCAATGTAAACTGGCGTTGCGAGGCGATCCGCATAATCTTGTATTACTTCACTAAGAACCTTGCCTCTAAAAATCAAGCCGGACTGTTCGTCTTCGAAAAGATGATTGAAAATTGGATTGCCACAAGACATTCCAGCCAGGACAAGGACTTTCGGCGCAACGTCAGTGCCGAACGCCGCTTGCTTTGCTCCGCCCCGCAGAACCGACAGCGCCTTCAATAAGGCTCCGCAACGCTCCTTGCGCACCTTTCCTCCGTCGGCCAATACGTAGGTACTCCCGTCCACTTTAAGTCTTCCTTCTGCAGCGTATTTCTTCGCCTTTGTATCTTCAAGCTCAATCCTGTCACCGGCATTCTCGAATCGGCCCACACGATAGTGCGCGAGGCAGAAGATAGCTTGTAAATGAGTTGTGTAAAATTCTGTGGTGTAGGGTAATGGAGTACCTTCTTTGAGATGAACAAATCCTTCATCACGCCCGCGCCAACCTCTTTTGCGAAGTGAAACCAGCAGCGAGGCGCTAAACGGTGAAGCCCGAACCACGGCCTTGGTCTTAAGGCTTTTTGTAGAACCGGTATCGCCCTCCGAAACATCTTCTTCAAATTCCTCCTCCGCCTGTTTTTTTGTGGCCTTTCCTTGCCCCTCTTGCGCCCTCATATATCCAAAAAGGTCATCTTCCGGGAAGTTGACCGGGTCTAACTTTCCCGCAATCTTGTTCACTGTACCTTTGGCGCTGTAATCGATTGCTTCTAGCTCGCTAGCTGGCCAACCTGTTTCTTCAATCAGTGTGTTCCGCAGCCAGCGCTTCCATGCCTGTGACGAAACATAAGGAACGTAGTCCTTGCCGTCCTGAAGCGTCTTTGGAATTGTGACGTTCCGATTCTCCCCTTCGCCAAGGCCGGCGCCGTTCAGGAAACTTGCGTCAGCATGTATCACGAAAGTTCCAGCGACATGAGTAAGTGGTTTCAAGCTGCTTCTCCTTGGTTTTTGGAAATTGCCTCGCGATAAAGGTTAGACATGTACAGACGCAATTGAAAAAACAGCTCATGGACTACGATGTTTCCGTCTTCGTCGCATACGAACTCATCCCATGTGCCGAAATTCCAATCCAAATGTTGCTCCGCCAATCTACAGAACACATCTTCGAGCCACCGAATCCCAACCTTCTTCTGAGCCATTCGGTCTAGAAGGTTCTTGATCTTCTTAGGATCTCTGCCCTGGACGTATACCTCCGCAAGTTGAATAATTTTTGGATGCGTGGTCTTCATAGGCAATGTGGTAATCGGTTCTTGATTCCCTTCATTCTGTTCCTTCCGGGTCAAGTAATATCGGAGAAATTGCCAGCCGGACGTCTCGATCCGGATGGGATGGTGCTGGCTTGGAAACAAGGCATCATATTCTCGAAGTTTTAAGAAGTGAGTGATAAACTTTCGAACGAGATTTCGACCGGGTGCTGTGTCCAGAAATTCTGGTTTAAGAACTTCTTTGATGTGCTTCTTATCAACATTTTCTGTTATGATCCTTGCCAACTTACGAGCAACACCTAGCGCCATTGGACTTGCCCTGCGTACACCAGATTGATAAAGCTCGTAAAAACCTGCCGACGCTCCAGGCCACTTCTTATATGCATAGAGACCGAAATAGTCTCGGCCTGTACGTATGCATTCGAAGAACTGGAACCGCGGATCCTTAGGATCGTTGCCTAGCAGCCTCCGGATCTCCGACCCAAATCCCTTCGATATCGCGCTATACACGAATTTGAGTGCCGTCTCTGGTATCTGCTCTACCCGGCAATCCGCTCCGGTCCCTGAATTTGAGAAGAGCCATAAGAGCAACTCCGTAGTTCCTGGCAATCTCTCCTCACCGATAGCATTTTGGAGCGATTCGAAATGGGTAAGAAGAAAATCAAGGAGAATGCGGGTACCACTTCCTTTTCCAAGGATTTCGACCTCGCCAAGATTGAGCCGCTTCTGATTCTCGGCTACCACCTCCCTTACCAGCGCCTGTACTAATTCGTTCGACGTGGATTGATAGCACGTCAACCTTCCTTTGAAGAGAAAAAGCCCAAGCGGCAGGTATTGGAGCGAGAACAGCGCTAGAGCGCTCACGTGGAGCGGTCGCGAAGCAGAAGGAAGTGCCTGCGCATCATTGCCAAGACTTCCTCCAAGTGGAACCCAGTCCCGGCCCACCCATTTCTTTTCGGGAACCGGCATGCCTGCTTCGCGCAACGCTCGGGAGCAAACTGCGTGCAGGCTGAATTCCGTTTGAATCCCGGTTAGGTCACATCGGGAACCGGAGTGGCCTTCGCTTTCGGCTGCTTGGAGCACCTGCTTGATGATAGAAAGGTAAATATCTTCGTTCTTTTTCGATTTTTTGTAGGCAGGTTGCGTTAGTGGCCCATTCGTGCCGAAAACCATTGTGAAGCATTTGAGCCGCTGATTATCGCGTACAAGTTGACGCCCCTCACCAAAGACCCGGCGAATATCTGCAAATGACAATGAAGCAACACTGTGCCTTCCGGCGAGAGTCGCCAGGACCATCAAACCCGTATCGACGAATGGATTACCGGTCAGATCCATCTCATGCGCACCTTAGCTCTGTAGGCAACAGTACATATTACGCGAAACCACCATAGTATTTCCAGCGATTTCCTTTAAAGTAAAGCGATAAAATCGCTCGATGCAGCAACTTTGAAACTGCCGTGTCCTGCCCTGGCGCATTGGGAAAACCGACATCCGTTCGGAATCGGTAGCGAAGCAGTTCTCCTACATGAGCCTCCGGAAAATCTATGCACTTTGGATCCAGGAGCTTACAAGTAATCTCAGCCGGACTATCTCAGACGCAATGCGCACAATAGTGCTGTTTTGGCATCGCGCTTTCCTTAAATGGCTTCGTTTTTTCAAATATCAGCAATCCACCAGCATGACTTCGTTTCGCAGACTCTCTTGGTCGCTCCCCCAAATTGGCTTCGTTTCGCAAAATTCCCCTTCTGTTCGCCCACCGCCTACACAGGCCGCCCGATTTCGTTTGGTAATTTCGTTTCCCCAGCCAAAATTGGCTTCGTTTCGCAAAATCGCCCCTCACAATTGCTCCACCATCAACTGTCCCTTGCCCCACACCGTCTGGCGGCCGATTCCGGTCCATTGCGCGGCGCGGAGATAAGGAACAAATTCCGTCAAATCACCTTCGTACTCGGCTTCCCCGGCGAATCCGCCGATCGAATGAGTCTGCCCCGTGCGGGTGCTGCGGCGCGCCACATCGATGTGCCGGATGTCGCACCGGGTCATGCGCACCTGAGCGGCGCGCTCGCCGAATGCGCGGAAGTCGATGTCCAGCGGGCCGGGGCCGTAGAGTTCGCGGAGCGTGCTGATCCGGTCTCGCACCCGAGCTGCTACGATCCCGAACTCGGGTCGCGCGCAGATTTGTTGTCTGCTCTTGAGCTCGGTCGGCGTGAGGAAACGCAGGCGCAAGTGCGTAACCGGATCCGGCCGCGCTTCCAGGCTCAATTCCAACGGCGCGGCGTTCTGCCGCAGCAGAAGCGACCCGCCATCGTAGAGCGCCACCGACGGTGCGCCGTTTGCGTCAAGTTGAGACACGGCCGTCAGCTCCACGCGGCCCCGCCGAGGTCCCAAGCCCTCCCGCGCAAGCTGCGCGAACGCCAGCACGAGATACGCAACGGCGTTGCCGTTCAAATCGAAAAGATTCAGGTCGAAGTGGAACGGCGAAGCGGGCGCAATTGTGACGTCGTCGAGGTGCGTCGCGCGAAAGACGAACGGCCGGGGCCAATCGGCCAGGCCGCTGGGGCCCGCTCCCAAAGCCGAGGGCTCAAACAGCCGCGCATACGGACAGTCAGCGCGCCATTCACAATCGCGCGCGCCGGAGCATTGTGGAACGCACGCGATGCCCCGGAAGATCGTGCCGAACGCGCCGCGCAGAATGTTGGAGGATTTGCCGGGCGGAAAGTACAAAGAATCGCGCGCAACAAACGAGAACCGCAGCGGGTAAAGTCCGAACAGCAAACCCACTATTCTAAAGCGGCGGGGGGCGAAGCAGATTCAGCACGCCCAGCCCCACTCCGATGACAAGACAACTCCAGGCGAACCAGTCGCCGTGGCGCGAGTAGAAGGTGGTCGCTTCGACCGCGCCATATCGGACCGGAGCTGCCACCTGCTCGAACGGTGGCAGACGCTTGGTGATGCGTCCGGCGGGATCAATCACCGCTGTGATGCCGTCGTTCGTGGAACGAATGAGGAAGCGGCGGTTTTCCACCGCCCGCATGCGAGCAAGCAGGAGATGCTGCCGGCGCGCTTCGCTATGACCGAAATAAGCATCGTTAGATAGGTTTACCAGGACGTCGGCGCCCTCTTTTGCGAAATGGCGAACGAGATCGGGGAAAGCCGATTCGTAGCAGATGAAAACACCGAGCCGGTGCCCGTCGGCGGCAAGGATCTTTATATCTTTGCCTGGAACGAAGTCGCCCGCTTCCTGCGTCACGCGATTGACGAACGAGAACAGGGGCGGAACAAACTCGCCGAACGGCACCAGGTCAATCTTGTCGTAGCGGCCCAGTTCCATGCCATCTGGACCGACGAGAACCGCGGAGTTAAGCGGCTGATTGGAGGGCGTGTACGCGACCGTGCCAAACAGGAACCAGCCGTGCCGCCGCGCGACTTGCGTCGCGAGATTGTGAAACTCGGGATCATTGTAGTAGTACAGCGGCGCGGGAAGTTCCGGCCAGATAACGAGACGCGCAGGTAGCACATTCGACAAAAGGCTTAGCTGCTGTTCTGTCTTCTCCTGGAGAATTCCTGTCCATTGAATCGATGGATCGATGTTCGGTTGAACTAACAGGGCCCTGTTGGTGGCGGGAGTGCCCTCGGGAATCACGGGAAGGAGAAAGAGGAGTGGCAACGCAAGCAGCGGAGCGAGGCGTACTCGCGAGTAGCGCAGGATCACGCACGCGAGTGCCGCCGCGAGCATGGAGAAGACGAAGGAGAGTCCGTAAACCCCGACGAACGGCGCTAGGCGCAGCGGCACCGACATATCGATGCCTGCATTCCCGAGTTGCAGCCAGATGAAACCGAACGTCGAGTGCGTGCGTTCGAGTCCGGTCCAGAGAGCCGCCACGACCGGAATGGCGTACCAGCGGCGCATGAGCGGTCCTGCGAGCCAGCTAAAGGCAGCCAGATGGAGTCCTTTGAAAATCGCGAACAAGAAGAAGGACCCCCAGCCGCCCCAGCGGCCCATTCCTCCGTGAACTTCGAGGACGAACTGAATCCAGGTACAGAGAAAGAACCAGAAGAAAATTCCCGCGGCCCAGCCGTACACGAATCGCTGCCAGCCATCGCGTGTGCGCGCGAGAGCAATCAGCAGGGGCGTTAAAGCAACTGGCGCAAGCCAGTGAATATCAAATCGGGGAAAAACGAGGAGGAGCAATATTGCAGAAAGCAGACAGAGCAGCGTGTGAAGGAATACCTGGCGATAGTAGGGATGAAAAGCCCGGTTAGGAAACAGCATTCTCACTAACACGGTCGGCCATATAGGAACTGCGTACAAACGGCCCGCTGAACACCATTTTGAAACCGATGGATAAACCGTAATCGCGATAGTCTTCGAACTGCGCCGGCGTGATGTATTCGGCGACAGGCAAGTTGCGCCGCGTGGGCTGGAGGTATTGGCCGATGGTCGCAACGTCTACCTGAGCATCCTGCACATCATGGAGAAGTTGCCGCACTTCATCGCTCGATTCGCCGAGCCCAACCATCAGCCCGGATTTCGTCAAGATCCCGGGACTATGCCTCTTGGAGAAGTGAAGCACCTCGAGAGATTGGAGATAATCGGCCTGCGGCCGGACGCGGCGGTACAGCCGCCGCACGGTTTCCATATTGTGATTGAATACGTGCGGGCCGCTATCGAGAACGCGCGCGACTGCTGCGTAGTCGCCACAAAAATCCGGCGTGAGAACTTCGATCCGGGCGTGGGGGAGCGCTCGCCGCACCTGCCGCACGGCTTCAGCGAAATGATGCGAGCCGCCGTCCGGAAGATCGTCGCGATTGACAGAGGTGATCACAACATACTGCAGGTTCATGCGCGAGGCCATCTCGGCAATGTGGCGGGGCTCATCGGGATCGAGCGAGAACTCCCGCTTCATCGCCGAGCCCTTCGGAACCGAGCAAAAGCCGCACCCGCGCGTGCATAGATTGCCGAGTATCATGAAGGTCGCCGCACCGCGGTGAAAACATTCGTGGACATTCGGGCAGCGAGCCGATTCGCATACAGTATGCAGCCGCAATTCCCTGAACTGCGTCTTGAGCTCGTGAACGGATGAAAAGTGCGTGTCGCGTTTGCGGAGCCACTCGGGCAACCGTGGCCGCGCCGTACTATCAATCTGCACAAAAGTACTGGTCACGAAGATTCCATTGTGGCATCGTCACTTGGTGCAGCTTTCGATTTAGAAGCGTAGAATAGGTCAACACCCTTCAGATGAAACAGGCAGCTCTGCTTGCCATGGCGTTTGCCATGCTCTCGCAAGGCCAAGCGGTCCAAAGGAGCCTTCCGCCGCCGGCCGATTCCGAAACCAGCCTACCGGCGCAGAAAATAGGCCCGAATGATTTGCTTTCCATATCGGTACAGGATTGCCCGGAACTTACGCACAATTTCCGCGTATCGGCGAATGGCACACTCGCGCTGCCTCTTTTGAACAAGAGAATTCAAGCTGCGGGCAAACTGCCGGAAGAGATCGAAGGCGAGCTCTCACAGGCCCTGATCGACGGCCAGCTTCTTGTAAAGCCGGTCGTCTCGGTGTCCGTTGCGGAGTACCGCAGTGTTCCAGTCAGCGTAATGGGATGCGTAAGGCGCCCGGTAACGTTTCAGGCTATCGGCGAAGTTACATTGCTGGACGCGCTGGCCAAGGCAGAGGGGCTGACCGCCGATGCCGGTCCGGAGATCCTGATCAGCCGGTCTCGCCCAAAGGAGGGAGCGCCGGGCTTACTGCAGCGCATTCCGATAAAAGGACTCATCGACAATGCCGATCCCGCGCTGAACATTCGTCTGTACGGCGGCGAGGAGATCCGGGTCCCGTCCGTAGGGAGAGTGTACGTGGTGGGAAATGTCAAGAAATCCGGAGCGTTTCCCATTCTCGATGGCAGCAGCACAACGGTCCTGAAGGCGATCGCGCTGTCTGAAGGGTTGCTGCCCTACAGCAATAAGCAAGCCTTTATTTACCGTACGGAGGCGGGAAAGAGCGCACGGAACGAAATCCCGATTGAGCTGAGACAGATTATGGATCGCAAGGCATCGGACGTCGCTTTGCAACCAAACGACATCCTTTATATACCCGACAGCAAGGGCCGCAAAATGACTGCCGAAACCCTGGACCGCCTGGCAGGGTTTGGAACAAGCACCGCCTCGGGGCTGCTGATCTGGAGATAGACGGGAGCAACGTCCGAATGAAACAAATCGAGGGCGGTTCTTCCGAACTTGCCGGTTCCCGCCGGCTCCCGCGGTATGCTCCGCCGCAACCGCATCCGGAATTCGAGATTACTTATCCTTCCGCCTCGCCGATGCATTATCTGCTGGTTGTTTCACGGCAGAAGTGGAAAATCATCAGCGTGGTCGCGGCCTGCATACTAGCCACGTATCTGGTTTGCTCGCGCCTGACGCCGATTTATGAGGCTACTGCAAAGGTTGACGTGGACCGGCGCGTGCCGGTAGGTGTGGTTGGGCAGGAAGCGACTCAAGGGGCCGTCACGGGCGACGATGCCGATGCGTTTATGGCAACGCAGGCGGAATTGATTCAGTCCGATGCAGTGTTGCGGCCGGTGGCCGAACACCTTCACCTGCGCGAACTCGAGAGGCAGCTCGCGGAACTGGGGCCTGACGGCGCCCGCAAAAAGAGCGATGCCCCGGTGTATTTGAAACAGCTCAAGGTGAAGCGGCCGATTAACACGTACATTTTGGATATCAGCTATCGCTCGCGGGATCCGCAGCTCGCCGCGAATGTCGCAAACGCGATCGCGCAGTCGTATCTGGAGCACACCTTCGACATTCGGGTTCGCTCATCGAGCGCGCTCGCTACCTTTATGGAACGGCAGCTCGATGAATTGAGGGCCAAGATGGAGCGATCGAACCTGGCACTCGCCAAATTCGAGCAGGAGCTGAACGTTATCAACCCGGAGCAGAAGACCGACATTCTCTCTTCGCGCCTATTGCAATTAAACACCGAGTATACGAACGCGCAGGCCGATCGGGTACGCAAGGAGGCCGCGCATAATGCCATGCAGAGCGGGACCGTGGCCGCGGCGGAACTATCGACGCAGGGAGAAGAACTCAATAAGTTGCATGAGCGCGTAAACCAGGCCAAGCAACGGCTGGCGAACGTCGCGTCGATTTACGGGCCCGCTCACCAGGAATACCGGAAAGCAAGCAATGATTTAAGCGAAGTGCAGCGCCAGTTCGACGAGATGCGGCAGAATGTCGCTCAACGCGTCGAAACGGACTATCGCGAGGCTGTCAATCGCGAGCAGATGTTGCAGAAGACGCTGGCGCAGACTAAGGCCGAATACGACCAGTTGAATGCACACTCCTTCGAGTACCAGCAGCTCAAACGCGAAGCGGACGCCGACAAGGCTCTCTATAGCGATCTCGAACGGCGCATTCGCGAAGCCGGCATCAATGCGGGTTTTCAGAACAGTTCCATTCGCATAGCCGATCTCGCGCGGCCGCCTGATCTGCCGGTATTCCCGCGCAAGGGTCTGAGCCTCATATTGGCGTTCATTCTGTCTTCCGTGGTGGCCATCTGCGGGGCCATTCTGGCGGATGTATTGGACGACAGCATTCGTGATCCCGAGCAAGGTGCGCGGGCGTTGAATACGAGCGTCGTGGGCATTTTGCCGGCAGTGAAAGAGATGAGACGGGCGGTGAGCGTGGTACCGCCGCCGGCGCTGGCCGCGACCACAGTCGAGAGTTGCGCCAGTCTGATGAACGGCCTCGGACTGGTGAAGTATGAATATCCCCGCTCGGATCAACCGCAAAAACGGGCGAAGAGTGGACGCAAGTCCCAACCGGCGGAGTTTCAAGGCGTGTCCTCGTACGAGGAGGCGATCCGGGCATTGCGCCACTCCATTCTTTTGCCCGATTTCGATCGTGACGTGAAATCGATACTGATCACCAGCGCGGAACCGGGCGCCGGAAAATCAACCGCGCTTATTCACCTCGCCATCGCGCATGCCGAGCAAGGGCTGAAGACACTGATTATCGACGCTGACCTGCGGCGGCCGATGATCTACAAAAAGCTCGGCCTCAACGGAACGCTCGGCCTTTCCAATGTTTTGCTTGGGGAATTGGGATGGAAGGAGGGGATAGTCCGAATCGAGCACTGGCCTCAGCTGGACGCCTTGCCTGCCGGTACGGCATCCAGACGCGCTTCCGACCTGGTCGGTCCGATGATGATCGACATTCTGGATGAAGCGGCAAAGGAGTACGACATGGTTTTCGTGGATGCTCCTCCGCTGCTCGGATTCGCGGAGGCCATGCAAGTGGCATCGGCCGTCGATGGCGTTATCGTGATGGCACGCGCCGGCACAACCAGGCGCTCCGCGGTCGCCGCAGTTTTAGCCACGCTGAATCGCCTCCGGGCGCCGGTGATCGGTCTTGTGCTGAATGAGATGGATAAGCGCTCGACGAACGGTTACTACTATTACAACGACTACAAGAAATATTATGCGGAGGCGCGGCGCGAGGCTTGACTCCACCATCGTGTTCTGTTCTGGTATCGTCGTGCGATGCATACTCCGACTTATGGACGCCGTTCTTTACACTGTTTTGGCGTAACTGGCCGGATTGTCCATACTTCGTCTATCTGGGAGCAAACCAGGCGCGATACGATCATCCGCTCGTTCGAACGCTCCATGCGGGACCTGATGAATCCTGGAGCACGAATTTGCGATTTTTCCTCGACCAGGTTGGGTCTGAGTACGTTCTCCTTCTGCTGGAAGATTTCTTTCTGGTGAAGCCCGTTCCAACTCTGGCGGTATCCGAACAACTAAAGGCGCTCGATTCATTGCGTGGAACTGTAGTTCGCCTGTTTCCGAATCCACCGCCTCACATGCGACTGCAAGGTCATGCAGGAATTGGATCGATCCACCGCTTCGCGCCATTTCGAGTATCCGCGCAGGCGGCCATATGGAGGCGCTCTGATCTTTTGGACCTTTTGCGCGAAGGAGAGTCGGCGTGGGAGTTTGAACGAAACGGAACCATCCGCAGCCAAAGCCGCGCAGACGGATTCTATTGCACGTACGAGCCGATTCTCCCGTACGTGCATGTTGTCGAGCAGGGACGCTGGTTCAGAGGCGCGGCACGGCGCTTTGGCAGCGCAGATATCGGGTGCAATTTTGAGGCGCGGCCTGTAATCCCTCGACGGCTATCGCTGAAGAAATCCGCGCACAGCGCCGTGCAAGGCATCGCCAATCGAACAGAAAGTCTTCGTTTACGAATGCAACGAGGAGGGCGCCCTTGCCACGAATCGCACTCCTGACAAACTGCATCCCGCCATATCACAAGCCGGTCTTCGACGCGCTTGCGAGCCACTATGGCCGCGAAAATTTTCGTATCCTGCTCTCGACGCCGATGGAGTCGAATCGATCATGGCGGCTAGAGTGGGAAGACCTTGACGTTGTGGTGCAGAAAACGGTCACCGTGCGAGGGCGCTGGAGACATCCACGGGGTTTTAGCGAATCGATTCAGGTACATTTTCCGCTCGATACGATCTCTCAACTTAAAAGATTCTCACCCGATGTCGTGATTTCGACGGAGTTGGGCTTCCGCAGCCTCTCAGCCGTCGCGTACACGAAACTCCACCGGCGGAGCAGAGCGATTTTATGGACGGAAGTCAATCGATCGACCGAGCAGGGACGTGGCTTGGCTCGCAAGACCATTCGCAAGGTGCTGGCGAGGCATGCGCACGGATTTCTGGCGCTAGGCGAGGGGGGCATGCGTTATATAAGGTCCCTCGGCGCACCGGCCCACAAAGTATTCGAGCTGCTATACACAACGGACGTACGCCGTTTTTCGATAAGCAGTCTTCGGAGGTCGGCTCTCAGCAATCAGCCCCCGGACATGGAGAAACGCCTGCTCTATGCAGGCCAGCTCATCGAGCGCAAGGGCTTGTTGCCGTTTACGACGGCCTTGAAACGATGGGCCGCGAAGAACCCGGACCGGAGAATCGAGCTGACGTTTGCGGGGGATGGACCTCTGCGAGAAATGCTGGAAGCCGCAGCGCCCCCGGCCAATCTTCGCTTCGAGTTCCTGGGGAACGTGTCTTATGAGGACCTCCCGGAAGTGTACGCCAAGGCCGGAGTGCTGGTGTTTCCGACTCTGGCGGACACGTGGGGCGTAGTCGTGAACGAGGCTTTAGCAGCCGGGCTGCCCGTACTCGGAAGCACGTACAGCCAGGCGGTGAAGCAACTCGTCGTCGATGGGAAAGACGGCTGGACATTTCGCGCCGACCAACCCGAGGAAATGTATGCTGCTATCGACCGTTGTCTGAGCACTCCGGCGGATCGCTTGCAAGCGATGCGCGCAGAGGCGCAGCGAACCGCGATGGAATTGACGCCCGTTCGTGTCGCGAGCATGATTCAAGCGGCAATTGAATCCTGTCTCAATAGTTCGAACGGGCAGAGCAGCGTTGAGCAGGAAGTCTGCGTGTCTCGCTTTTAACAATGACTCTCGCTCTCATCCTCTACGCAGTGCTGTTTGCGATCGTCCTCTTCGCGCCCTTGCGATGGAGCCTGATTGCCTACCTCGTGCTGTCCACCATCGATCTGGGAAGTATGGACGCCGGCATCGGCGTGCTGAATACCGCAAAGGCTGTCCTCTTGCCTGTGTACCTGCTATGGCGACTTCGAGATTACGCCGGACACGGAAGAATAATTCTCGCGCCCATCGCATGGAGCTTACTGACGGTCTATGCCGCGGTCGCAGCGGCATGGTCTTTCTATCCGATGTTCGCCATCAAGCTGGTGGGGCACATGATCGCCTTGTTTCTCATTTGCATCGTGTTTATGCGGGCCACGAAAAGCGGCCATCTGACTCCCGCTGTTGTTTTGCCGGTCGCGGCAGGGGCATTGATCCTCGCGGCATTGCGGTCGATTTTTGCGCCTGCCTTCGGCGGCGAAGCAGAAAGGTTCAAATCCTTTTCGAGCGCGCAGTCCTTCGCTGCATTCCTGGTTGCTCTTTACGCAATTGCCCTTTGTTCGAAGTCTCCCCGTCTTGGCGTCCGCCTTCCCCTTTGCGGCATTCTCATTGCGGCGCTCGTATTCGACGGGAGCAGACTCTGGATGCTGGGACTTGTGCTCAGCACGCTCGTCGCGTTGCTTCTCTCAAGCGCAGCGCCATGGATAAAGGTATGCACTGTCGGAATATCGGCAGTTGTTGCCACGGTGACTATCGCCGAAAGCGATGTTGTCCTAACCTTCCTTGCCCGGCAGGCGCCGTCGAATCGGATCGCCGCTGCGATCATAGCCGGTTATCGGGGTGATTCTAAGTCCTACGGCCTGGGGACTTACAGGCTCCGCCGAGAGCTGGACGTTCGAGCGGTCACTGCGATTGGTAGTTCAGGGATACGGGAACTGACATGCGGACGCGGAACCAGTAACAGCGCGGAGCTGGCGGGCGGACTCGCGCGAAAACCTGACCCTAACCGGATCATGCATAACGAGTGGTTGAGAGTTGCGTACGAGTGGGGCATCACCGGAATGATTCTCTGGCTGATGTTTTTTGGCTCGATCGCGCTGTATGCATTGCAAGGGCTCAGAAAGGACGAAGGGGGGTATTCGAAGCCCCTGCTGATCTATCTCCCCGCATTTGCGCTTGGCTTAGCCGGCGAGAACATCATCGCCGGTGCGGGCAATGACGTAAGCGCCGGTTTTCTGCTGGTGATTGCACTAGCCTCGATCTCACATCGAGTTACATCCCAGTTCAGGAATGTGACACCGGAACAGCATATGACTCATGTGGCGGCATGAAAGTTCTCCAGGTGCACAACTTTTACCAGCAGGCCGGTGGCGAGGACCAGGTCTATGAGGCAGAGTGTAATTTACTCAGAAGTCACGGCCATGATGTGTTGCGCTACACGGCACGGAATGATGCGATCACGGGCATGTCGTATATCAGCACAGGCATTCGAACGGTCTGGAACCGGGAAACTTACAGAGCGGTGAGCAACTTGCTTAGTAAAGAAAAGCCCGACGTCGTGCACGCTCATAATACCTTTCCGCTCATCTCACCTGCGCTACATTACGCCGTAGCCGCGCAGCGCATTCCCTTAGTTCAAACCTTGCACAATTATCGTCTTATATGCACGGGCGCAACCTTATATCGCGACGGCCGCGTTTGCCACGATTGCCTGGAGTCATTCACGCTCTGGCCCGCGGTAAAGCATGCATGCTACAGGAATAGCCGGCGAGCTACTGCCGCGGCAGGCTCGATGATACTGATCCATCGGATGGCGCGAACCTGGAGCAATAGGGTGCACACCTATATTGCGCTGACGAACTTCTCGAAGGAAAAGTTTGTGGAGGGCGGCTTACCAGCCGATCGCATAACAATCAAGCCGAACTTTGTACCAAGCGATCCAGGCATCGGCAAAGGTCATGGAGGATACGCCTTATTTGCCGGCCGGCTTTCCGAAGAAAAAGGCGTGCGAACATTGCTTCGGGCTTGGGAACGGCTTCCCGGAATCCCGCTCAAGATCGCTGGCGACGGACCCCTTCGGCCTTTTGTTGAGGAGCAGGCAGGCGCGCGACGGCACGTAGAGTATTTACGGGCATGCGAGCATGCGGCTGTAATGGAGTTGCTGAAACAGGCGCGTTTTTTAGTATTCCCCTCCGAATGGTATGAAGGGCTCCCGACGACTATCATCGAAGCACTTGCATGCGGGACGCCGGTAATTGCTTCAGCTTTGGGTTCAATGAACGAATTGATACAGGACGGCGCGAACGGGCGCCTGTTCACGCCCCGTGATGCAGATGACCTCGCGCGTTGTGCCGAGGCGATGATGCAAGGTAGCAATGAGATGCGAAGCAGGGCCCGCGCCTGTTACGAACGGAGCTACACAGCGGAGCGGAATTACGAACTACTC
Organism: Bryobacteraceae bacterium; assembly: GCA_036557345.1. Taxonomy (GTDB): domain Bacteria; phylum Acidobacteriota; class Terriglobia; order Bryobacterales; family Bryobacteraceae; genus Bog-105. Next base: position 52,167 of record DATBHS010000200.1, on the reverse strand, counting down.
ATGAGTATCTACCAAAATGCGAGTTGCAGGGCATGAGCGCCGCTGTTGTTCAGCAGGGCGTAATTGTTCCACAGGGGCAGCCACTGAAGCGCTTGCTCGATCTTGCGATCGGAATTCCCGTGTTTGTGCTTTCTGCGCCTTTTATCGCTCTATCCGCGCTCTGGATCAAGGCCGTCAGCCCAGGACCGGCGTTCTTTATACAGGAGCGCGAAGGGAAAGGCGGCAGGCCGATACGAATACACAAGCTGCGAACGATGCACCAGAATTCGGAGCAGGTCCTGGAGCGATATCTGGCCGAAAACCCGGCAGAACGGGCCAGTTGGCTTCGATATTACAAGCTGAAAAAGGACCCCCGGGTGATTGCGGGCATCGGCTGGTTCCTGCGCCGCTACAGCCTCGACGAACTTCCGCAATTGTGGAACGTGTTGCGAGGAGAGATGAGCCTGGTCGGACCGAGACCGTTTCCTGAGTATCACCTGAAGGGCTTCTCTCCCGCGTTTCGCGCGCTACGGGCCAGCGTGATGCCGGGCGTCACCGGATTGTGGCAGGTATCAACGCGCAGTGATGGGGATCTGAAGGTACAGGAAGCCGAGGACACGTATTACATTCAAAACTGGTCGCTCTGGCTGGACTTCTACATTCTTCTGCGCACCGTGAGAGCGTTTTTGATGCCGAACGCCGCATATTGAGAGCCATTCACTTCTCAACCACCCCCTAATCCTCTGAGTCGCGGCTCCGTTTCGGGCGTGCTGCTAGATGCGTTCCCCGGAAATAGGGGGAAAAGCGGGGCAAATACTAGGAAATTTACGCAATTCTCGCATCCGGCAACGATCAGCGAGCATCAAAAGCGACACTCGCGGCTAGTAATTGCTGAAAATGAGCTCTACCGATCCAAGCCGGAACATGCCCCTAAAGGAACGGGCTGCGCGCGATTGGTTAAGGAGCTCCCGCAAGCGTGCCGTTAAGTGGTTTCCGGCCGCTTTGGTATTCATTATGGCCGCTGGAGGAACGTTTGCGGTGATTCTGCTGCGTGAAGGGCCATGGAATTCAAGCCTGGTCACCGAACCGCCGCAGCGCGCGGTGTCCACTGGTCGGGACCTCGGGCTGCGAGTAGGATCGGAAGGCGACCGACTCGTACTGACCTGGAACAGGCAAAGTCCATTTCTACAGGCTGCGGCCAGCGGAACGCTGGTCATCCAGGATGGCTCCCAGCGCCAGGAAGTGCGCTTGGACGCAAGCCAACTAGCAGATGGATCGGTGTCATACAAACCGCTTTCCAGCGATGTAAGTTTCCGGTTGGAAGTGAGCGGGCTAGAGGGACTGAGCGTCGCTAGCATCCGTGTTCTGGACGGCACTTCCGTCGCCGTTCCGGCGGCGAAAGGACGGCCATAGACGGACAGATTTGCCGGAGCACCAGTTCAGGAAGACTTCTTTTCGAAGACCATGGTCTCCGGCTGTTCGACTGGTTCGATATGCGTGAGCTTCACATTCAGAGTGTTACCGTCGGGGGCAAGCTCCAGGCGCCATTGCGTTACAGAGTCCTCTTTGGGACCATCCGTTTTGAGAATTACGAGCGCCGTACCGTCGTACCACAGCGAGACTTTCGCCTTGCGATTACCTTCCTCGAACTCGCATTGGGTTCCGACGGTATCGCAACTGAACTTCGACGTGATGCTCTTTCCATCTGTGTCCTGTACGATCCGGCTGAAGTTTATCTTTCCCGAAGTATCTTCGATCGTGTAGGTAATGGAACCGGCATTCCTGATCTGGCTTCTGGCAGCATCCAGTTGCCAGGTTCCACTGAAATTCGGCGGAACCGCCTCGCCGGCCGATAAAAGTAACGGAAACACAGACGCCACGACTGCTGCGAGCGTCAGATGCATGCAGCGCATGCAACCTCCTTGAACAAGCCCCGACGGTTTGGGCCGGGGTTGTGAGATGTACTTTCTTTAATTTAAATATATAACTTACGAATTACGCCACTTGATGTTGCAGCCCATGCTGGGGCGTTGAACAGCGTTTACTTGCTGGCCGGCCAGCAAGGCGTCTATTGCAGCGCGCAGATCCTGTCCGTTTACAGGTGTAGAGTTTCCAGGGCGGCTGCTATCGAGCTGGCCCCTGTAGGCAAGGCGCCGATCCTGATCAAAGAGAAAGAAATCGGGCGTGCATGCTGCGGTATAGGCGCGAGCAACTTCCTGACTTTCGTCATAGCAGAACGGAAAATTGAACTTCAGCTCTAAAGCCATCTCACGAAGGCTCGCCGGCGCATCATCGGGATAGGCAGTCGCATCGTTTGAAGATACTGCAACGATTCCGAGCGGATCGTCGCCGTAATCTCTTCCGATACGGGCGAGTTCGGTTTGAACATGTTTGACGTAAGGACAATGACGGCAGATGAACATGATCAGAAGCGCTTTCTTGTTAGTGAACTCATTCAAGCTAACAGTCTGACCGCTGACGACGTCCGGCAACTCGAACTTCGGCGCAGGAGTGCCGAGCGGTGGCATTGTGGATTCGGTACGTGCCATACTTCTTATCCGACAGCGTAACAAGCAGGAGTTTGAGAACCGGCGGCTGTTCCGGACTATGCGGCAGAGACGTTTCCAATGGATGGCATGGTGGTACTTCGCCATCGCGGCTGGTTTTGCGCTGCTGGCCGTGGACCACATTCTGTCGCGAGACAAACCTTGGCTCATCGGCGTTCGGCTAATCATTGCGATCGGATTCGGCGTATTGGGCTGGATGGAATTTCATTCCAAGAACCGGAAGCGGTAAACGGCTGAAATGAGAGGATAGAGAATTGCCAGCGCGACCTTCTGAAACAAGCAGGCTTACATACGATCCCGGACTGACCCAACGCTATACGGGCGTTCTGAAGCGGGCGATTAATAAAGACGGGCAGTTCAACGTCCATCGCGGCGGGCGCACCTGGCGCGATGTGCATCCGTACCAGTTCTTGATCAGCCTGTCGTGGCCGATGTTTTTCCTAGTGGTGATTCTTGCGTTTGCCGTAATCAATACAGCGTTTGCAGCCAGCTACATGGCCATCGGCATAGAGCACTTGAAGAATGCGTATGCCCCCACGGCCGAAATGCGGTTTGTGAATGCGTTTTTCTTTAGCGCGCACACTTTGACGACAGTTGGATACGGGAATGTATATCCGGAAGGACTCGAAGCGGAGCTTACTTCGGCCTTAGAGGCGCTGGTCGGCCTCATGGGGTTCGCCATTGCCACCGGCCTGATGTTCGGAAGATTTTCGAGGCCCTCAGCGCGCTTCGGGTTCAGCGAAAACATGTTGATTGCGCCATATGGAGATGGCAAGAGTCTGCAATTCCGGGTTGTTAACCGGCGCTCAAATAACCTGATCGAAGTGGAGGCTCGAGTCTTGCTAATGACGGTTGACTTCTCGGAAACCAGCCCGCGGAGGCGGTTCGAGGTGCTTGATCTCGAGCGGAGTCAGGTGCTGTTCCTTCCATTGACGTGGACGATTGTGCATCCGATTAACGAGAGCAGTCCGCTGTATGGAAAGACGCCCGAAAACCTCGATCGAATGCAGGCGGAAGTGATGGTTATGATGAAAGCTTTCGACGACACGTTTTCGCAGACGGTGCAGGCGCGTTATTCGTATCGCTTTGACGAAATTGTTTGGGGTGCCAAATTTGCGTCGGCGTTCGAAATCGACGAGTACGGGAATTTGCAATTGGAAGTAGATAAGGTTGGCGCGATCGAGAGCGCCGCGCTTCCAGGGTGAACAGGTGAAGATTAGAGGATGGATTGGAGTTCTACTGTGTTGCTTCAGTTGCGTCAGCGCACGGGGGGCGAACGAGACGAGCGTGCAGTTCGCCTTGGAGGCTGTGCACAGATGGTATGACACGCTAGGCGACGGATCGGACCAGGAACACCTGAAGGAGTTCGGAATCGTCGGCCGGGGCATAGGGCCACTGGCACAAGCTCACGCCCAGCTTGCGGCGGAATTGCAGAAGCACATGGACCGGGAACAATTCTTGGTGCATTTCCGGGGACTGGCACGGATGCGGCTGCTGCAAGCCCACGGGATCAGAGAAACCGCACGTGACAACCTGGTACAAGTGTTCGTGGAAGAAGAGCGTACGATGGCAATCGAGGGAATTCCGGCCGTGGCCTGGTTCCAGGGATTTGTCAGCGTGACGAAGACAGCGGACGGCTGGAGAATCTCCAGCCTGGAAGATGTCAAGCCTGAAGATATCATCGGCGCGCTGGACGATATGGGACCAAGAAATATTGATCCGGTGGAGGTAGCAATCGCGCGTTTGCAATGTGAAAGCGCGGAAGATTGCAACGTGATTAAGAAAGCTTTGCCGCCAAACAGCACGGAGCGCCTGGGGCGGGTGACCATTCAGACGCCACGCGGCACAAATACGGTTTGCCTGGCGCGGCTGCACAACGGCGAGTGGATGCCCGTCGATACAGAGACGGAGACGGGCAGTGCCTCGAGGTAACAAATACGACCTTGAGCCGGAGCGCTCGTCTTGCGTATTCTGCAAAATCGCCGCGGGAGGCGTCGCAGCAAGTATTGTCTATGAGACGGCTGAATTGCTGGCATTCCTGGATAGTTATCCGCTCTTTCCAGGCCACGTTTTGCTGTGCCCGCGCGAGCATTGTACAACATTGCTGGACATTCCGAAGGGCTTGAGCGAGCCGCTTATGGAAACAACGAGATTGCTTGCCGAAGCGGTCGAGTCGGCGGTGGATGCCGAAGGCACGTTTATCGCGATCAACAATCGCGTCAGCCAAACGGTTCCGCACCTCCATATCCACATTGTTCCCCGCAGGCAACGCGACGGTCTCCGTGGCTTTTTCTGGCCGCGGCAGCATTATAAGGACGAGGCGGCGCGCGAGGCGGTCAGGGACGCGATTGAGCGAGAAGTACAGAAGCTGTTGGCGTAAACAGGACAGGGATTACCCGGCGCTTACAGGCGAGGCACCCCTTGAGAGTGCTTCCAGCAATCGCTCGCCGTCCCGCAACCCGCGTTGAACCGCCGATTCTGTTGCGATGCGATACACAATGATGCCGATAAAGAATTCGAGCAGCAGAATACCAAACAGCACACCGTCACTCTGAAAGGCCCAGCGTGCCAGGAACGCAAATCCGACCAGCACGTACATGCCGATGCCACACAGCAGAAACCAAAGTTGCACCTTTGCTCCGGCTTGCCTTTTAAAGGTCTGGGCCGGGTCGATTGGCCGGGCCATCGAGACGGAAGCGAAATTTCCGACGGCCAGCAGATAGATTGTCACGACGGCCGTAGCGGCAGCTCCGGTGCACGCGCTTAACGGCGTTACTGAAGCACGAATGAGCAACGCAATGATCAGCACCGCCGCGGTTTGAAGAAGAACAAACGCAACAGCAGCCAGGTTCTTCGCTCTCATGACGGTTGAAAGAGAAACCGGCACAACAAAATAGAGTTGAGTGGCATTACGGTCAAGGCCAAAGACATTCAATAAAAGGACATCGCTCAGCAAGAGCAATCCATACAGGTTCACGATTGGAAGAAAATTGCTGCTAACGAAGCCGCTGCCATGGCGTATGTCCTGGTTGAACGTGACCGGGACGAAGACGACGACACTGAAGATACAGGCCATCCCGAAAAGGACACGGAAGCGGGGCATCCGCAGCAGCCCTCTAAACTCCTTTTGGAGCAACACAGCAAGCGGGTCTCTGAATAAGCGGGCGGGCCAATCGAGCAACCCGCCTTCCTTCAGTGGGGCAGAGCAAATGGAACCTGCGCCTAAGGGCCTGAAGACATCTTCGTGCCGGAGGCTCTTCTCGAACTGCCAGCGGCCGAGCGCGTAAGCAGCGGAAGTCCAGATCAGCAGCAGGATGATATCGACGGAAGAATAGGATCCCAGGCTCAACGAACCGGTCACACGCCAGGGGTACGCGTAGCCATAAGCGACTGCAAAGAAGTATGGCCTGAGAATGTGACCGAGGCGCGTGCGAGCCAAGAGCTGCGGGAGGACACTTATGGCAATCACTAAGGCCGCAAATAGCTCACGGAAGCGATGGCGTTCGAACGAATAAAGGATCGCGTCGCGGATCGCGAGCTGAAGAAACAGATTTAACGGAATGTAAAGAAGCAGGAACAGCGGCGAGAGGAGTGGAATGGCCGGATGGCGGAAGAGTCCGATCAGCGCGCCGGCGAGGACGATCAGCATTTCCGGCGCGCTCGTAAGCCGAAGCAGCACCTCGATGCCAAATAACGCCCTGTCGCTGACCGGAAACACACGCAACTTATTAAGCTGAAGCGACCATCCGGTGCTCAGAGTAAAGAGCGGAACAACCTGCCAGAACAGAAAGATGCTCAGCAAGGCGACGGGCGTCCAACGCTGTAGCTCTGATACCGAAATATCGGGAAGCCGGGCAGCAAGGATGAGAGCCACCGCCGCATAGATGCCATACCAGAGCAGCGAAATCATCCACATCAGGACGCTGCCCAAGCTGGTACGCGGGAGGTGATTGCGGGCTATACGAAACTGGGCCCAACCGATCGCGAGGATCTGCCTCCACATGTTCTCAGAGCCAGTCGAATTTGCCGCTGTAACGTTCTCCGCCAACGAGTTGAACAAAGATATCCTCCAAGGTAGTTACACCGGAGGCCACTTGCTCGCGCAGTTCAGAGACAGTTCCCTGGGCGATGACCTTGCCGCGGCTGATGATGGCGATCCGGTCGCATAGCCGCTCGACTACTTCGAGGACATGTGAGGTAAGAAATACGGTCGCTCCGCGATGGACTTGCTCGCGAAGAATGTCTTTCATCAGGCGCGCGCCGACGGCGTCTACACCTTCGAAAGGCTCGTCCATGAGAAAGAGCCTGGGGCTGTGAATCAGAGCTGCAGCCATCGCCACGCGTTTTCGCATTCCTTTTGAATATTCGCCGATAAGCTTGCGTGGGTTCTCATCGAGCTGGAGCAGTTCCAGCAATTCGCGGCTTCTCTCTTTCGCGGAAGCGCGCGGAAGTCCATAGAGGCGAGCGACGAAGTCCAGGTACTCTGCGCCAGTCAGATAATCGAACAGCAGTGAATCGTCGGGAACAGGGCCGATCTCTCTTCGGATCTCGAGAGAATGCTGGGGCATCGGCATACCCAGAACGTGCATGCTTCCGGCATCGGGACGCGCAAGCCCCATCAGCATTTTGATAGTGGTTGTCTTCCCTGCCCCATTGGGACCCAGAAATCCGAAGAAGCAGCCTTGCGGCACGGTGACGGACAGGCCGTCAACGGCGTGGAAGCCGTTGTAGATTTTATGCAGATCGCGAATCTCGATGGCGGGAGCGCTCGCGGTGGAAATGGCGCCGGCAACCAGTTCGGACGCGGCCGACATCAGGGTCTGCTCCCTTCCGCGGCCGGTGCGGGATTCGCTACTCCGCTGAGCACAGACGCCATAAGCGTACCCGTCTGGCGGAGAATGGCGAGCTTCGCGCGGGTAACTTGCGTTTGGGAATCGAAGAACCCAATCCAGCGATTGCTCTCTTCAATACGCGCTTGCTCGACCTGGCTCATAGGAACACGCCCTTCTCCATTTTGAGCGAGGAGGACCGTTAATTCTTCACGCGCCAGATCAAGCTGCATGCGAGAAAGATTGCGAATGCTTTCCGCTTTCCGCCACTGCTCGTAGCTGCGGCGCGTGTCGGTTAGGATGCGATTACGAACCTGATCGATTTGAATACGGAGCTTTTGAATGTCTGTGTATGCCTGTTGCGCAAGCCCTTTGTAGGCGGGGCCGATCAGAATCGGGATGGTAACCGACGCGCCGAGCTGAAAGTTATTGCGCTGAAACTTCTGGAAATAATTTACGTAGTTGTAGCGGGCAAACAGGGCATACTGCGCCACCAGGTCTATTTGTGGCAAGCGGGCGGCCTTATACGAGTGCAGATCGAGCTCTTTTGCGAGAACATTCGATTGCATTTGACGCAGTTCACGGCTGTTGCGCAACGCCATATCGGCGGCCTCTTCTTCGGGAATGGGTAGTGTTGTGGATAATTCGCTAGAGTCCAGAGGTTTCACGCGATCGGTAGCAGGATAGCCTACGAGAACGGCGAGCATCATTTCGTAGTAATCTTTGTCGAGATTGTCGGAACCGAGCCGTTCCTGTGAAACCGCGAGATTGACGCGAGCACGCTTCAATTCGAGCGGCAGCTCGCTGCCTTCGTTGACCGAAGCCGAGGTGAACTCGACAACCTTCTGCAAGCTGGGAATCTGGCCGGAAATCGTTTCGCTTTCGTGTTCCAGCTGGCTCGCAGTAAGGAATAAATCGGCGGTTTGGTAGGCGATATCATCCGCCTTGGCCTGAGTTGCGAACTGAAAGCCGCGCGCGCTTTCGCGGGCTGCAGCGAGTTCGTATCTCTTCGGCCGGTTATAGAGAGATTCGTCGGTCCTCACCTGGAAGAGACTGGGGGCGTTGCCCTCAATGCTGTTCGGATAGCCATAGGTGTAGGCGAGACCGCTACCGGCGTACACGTGCGGACGGAATGGATCTTGTGCTATTTTGATGCCCTCTTCGGCGCGTTGTTCGTCAAGCCGCGCGAGAGCCACGTCGGGATTCTGACGCGTGGCAATTTCAAGCGCCTGTTGAAGAGTAAGAGAATGAACTTCGGCGCGGGCGAAGTCAAGCGAAATGAGCCAGAGAGCCGCGACTTTCAGCCTGAACACAAGTCTATGCTAGCGTGCAAGCCACGGGACGGGACGACAGGCGACAAAAGGCGATCGTCTGCCCTACAGCTAAACCCGGTTAAGATTTACGCGGCGCACGAACTTCACGGCGCGATTCTCGAACAGTTGGGAGATGACGGAGTCGGGAACAGGCTGATCGGTTTCCACGATGGAAATAGCAGTAAGAGGCGTGCCGGCTTTGTGACTTGGATCAGCTGCATCCTGACGGCCAAGCGCAAAATTGGCTATGTTGATCCCGTTCCTCCCCAGGACGGTTCCGAGAAAGCCGATCACACCGGGTACGTCCTGGTTTTTCGAATACATCAGGTTGCCGTCGAGAGTGGCTTCGCAAGGGATGCTCTCCACCTGCATCAGCCGCGGCTTGTCGAGAACAACCGCGCCGACCGCGGAGATAGAGCCCGCATCGGATTCGAGCTCGATGCGAATGGAATCCATCGGGGCCTGAGCCGGCTCCCGCTGCTCAGCGACTCGAAAACCGCGCTGCGTGGCAATTTGCATCGCGTTCACGACATTTGCGCGATGCTCCAGAGAACGGCTGAGCACGCCGGCCAAACCCGCGTTCCGGAGAATCTGGGTGTTGTGATCTGCGAGTCGGCCGAAGTAGGCAAAACGAATGGTGTGCGGGTTGCCTTCGGCAATGTGGCTCAGAAACATCCCGAGACGCTCGGCGAGGTTTACGTAGGGGCCTAGCGTGCGATACTGTTCCGCGGTCATCGTGGGCATGTTCACCGCATTCAGGGCAATACCACTCGTAAGGTACTCAATTAGTTGCTCGACAATACGAGTTCCGACGATCTCCTGTGCTTCTTCCGTAGAGCCCGCGATGTGAGGCGTGGCCACCACAGGCTCAAGCTGAAGAAGCACGCTCTCCGGAGGTGGCTCTTTCTCAAAAACATCGAGCGCTGCCCCGGCGACCTTCCCGCTTTGAAGAGCGGCTTGCAAGGCGCCGCCATCGATCAGCTCGCCCCGGGCGCAGTTCACAATACGAACGCCCGGTTTCATTTGCGCAAACGCTTCGGCGTTGAGCATGTGATCGGTTTCGGGTGTAAGAGCGACATGCAGCGTAAGATAGTCGCTTTGCTTATAGAGATCGGCCAAACTGACGAGCTCGACGCCGATATCCTGCGCGGTCTGCGGGCTGACGTAGGGATCGTGTCCGAGGATGCGCATTTCGAACGGCTTCGCGCGCTTGACGACCTCACGGCCAATGCTGCCGAGGCCGACGATTCCAAGAGTTTTGCCGCGAAGCTCGCTGCCAAGAAATTTTTTCTTTTCCCATTTGCCGGATTTCGTGGAAGTGCTTGCCTGCGGAACGGACCGCGCCATGGACAGCATGAGCGCCAGGGTGTGTTCCGCAACCGATACCGCGTTTCCTCCTGGCGTGTTCATCACAAGAACACCGGCATCCGTGGCAGCCGGAAGATCCACATTATCTGTGCCGACGCCCGCGCGGCCGATGACGCGGAGCTTGGGGGCCTGCGCCAGGACATCCTTCCCGACTTTCACCGCGCTTCTGACGATCAGCGCGTCACAATCGGCAAGATGCGTCTGGTAGGTCTTGGGATCGGCAATCGCAATATTCCAATCGGGACGGGCGCGCAACAATGCGACAGCCGCCGGCGCGAGCGGCTCAGCAACAAGTATCTTCATCGAATATTATCGGGCGACAACAGCTTCGCGCTCGCTCGCCGCCGGCTTGGGTAACGCGGCCTCGGCGTACACATTCTGCACGGCTGTCACGCCGGCACCAAAGCGAACCGGGAGACCGTTTGCCGCCAGGATCAGCTCCAGTTCGGCAACGATCGCAAACAGGTCATGAAAATCGAAGTATCCGAGATGGGCGAGCCGGAAAATTTGACCTTTCATCGATCCCTGGCCATTCGTGATGATGGCATTGAACCGGGTGCGGAATTCTTTGACAATGACACCGGAATCCATTCCGGCCGGGGCGCGAACGGCGGTGACGGACGAACCCGGCGACGAGGAGAACAACTCCAGGCCGAGCGCCTGTACGGCATCGCGCGTCGCACGCGCTAACAATTGCGCGTTGCCGACAAGCTTGTCCATTCCAATGGACTTGATATATTTCAACGCTTCAGCCAGGGCCAGCAGCAAAGCAATGTTAGGGGTCCAAGCGGATTCGCCGGCCGCGGCGTTTTTCTTCTCCCTCTTCAGGTCGAAATAATAATGCGGCGCTTTGGCGGAATCGGCCAGAGCCCAAGCTTTCGGACTGATTGACAAGAACGTAAGACCGGGCGGGATCATAAACGCTTTTTGCGATCCGCCGACGACCACATCCAAACCCCAGGCATCGATCTCGAGCGGCATCGTGCCGATGCCGGTAATGGCGTCAACAACGAAAATGGCATCCGTTTTCTTGACCGCCAGGCCCATCGACTTGACGTCGTGCTGCATGCCAGTCGAAGTCTCAGATGCCTGGACGAATACGCCTTTGATATGGGGGTTGCTCGCAAGTACCTGTTGGACGGCTTCGGGCTGCACGGCATCGCCATACGGGGCCGTCAGCACGATGGCTTTCATGCCCCAAGCTTTCATGATTTCAACCCAGCGTTCGCCGAATTTTCCTGCCGAGCAGACGATCACCTCATCGCCGGGCGAGAAAAAGTTCTGAGTGGCCGCTTCCAGACCGCCGGATCCGGAGGCAACCAACACAAGAACATCGTTCGATGTGCCGAGGACATATTTCAGGTCGGAAAGCACCTGCTTGTAGAGGGTTCGAAAATCCTCCGTCCGGTGGTGGATATCGGAGCCCATCATGGCATGAAGGGCGGCAGGCAACAACGGAGTAGGACCAGGTGTCAGGAGGCGCTGTTTTTTGATGTACATGCGAGCTACTGGAGAAGACCGGTAGTTCCGGTAGTTCTGGATGAACCCTCAGAATAACAGAGGCCGCGTTCTGTTCCGGCGGTCAGCGGGGAACTTAGTTCGCAACAGAAAAACCAGATGTACTCGTCGAACTCTGCCCGTTCGCGGTTGTCGCGGTAACGGCGAGCGTATGAGTTCCGTTCGAAAGCGCGCCGGTATCGACAAAGGCGTTCCAGCCAACGTTCGGGCAGCCCGGCCGGCCCGGCAAAGCCGTGCAGACATCAGAGCGTGTCGCGCCGTATGACGCCGCGCCCAGTGAAACGCCGTCAACTGCAACTTCAACTCCACTAATAGGCGCGTTATTGTCCAGTGCCCAACCTCCGAAGTGCGCGATTCCGGAGAACGGTGCGCTTCGTGTTGCCGGCGTATCAATGGTGATGAGCATTGGATTGGAAGCGGGAACGGACCAGTTCGCTACCTGGAAGGGCACAGATGCGATCGCGAAAGTGCCGTCAGCCGCGACAGCGGTTGCCCCCAGCGTGTGCATTCCGTCGGCCAGCTGCGTCGTATCCAAGAGAAATGTCCAGCCGCCGCTTGGACAAGAAGTGAGAAAGTTCGGCGTACAAGCACTCGTGGAGCCATATGGGACTCCGTCTAAGGAAATGGAAACGGTCACATCGAGGCCCGCGCTGTTTGCAGCTGTTCCGGAAAATGGAGCCAATCCTTGGAAGGGATTGCTGCTGCCGTTCGGTTGAACAATAGACACGCTGGTAGGTCCCGGCGATGGCCCATTCGCCACCGAAAATGCCGCGCTAGCGGTAGCGCGCTGGCCGGCCGTGGTCGTGGCCGTAACCTCGAGGGTGTGCATTCCATCCGCGAGGGAAGTGGTATCGACCATCGCGTTCCAGCCAACGTTTGGACAACCCGGACGCCCAGGAAACTTCGTACACACATCTATTCGCTCGCCGCCGAGAGCGGCATTCCCTTTCGAAATACCATCCACAAAGAGCTGGACGGTAGCAATAGGGTCGTTGTCATTGAAGGCCCATCCGAAGAACGAAGCCGTACCACTGAAGGCACCGTCGGAAGAACTTGGGTGGTCGATATCAACTAGAGTCGAATTCCCGGAGCTGCCTTGGTTTGCCACGCGGAACGACATGGTTGCGGTGTAGCTCTGCCCGTTTACCGGTCTCGCCGTAATCGCGAGTGTATGGGTGCCATCGCCGATCCTCGTCGTATCGATCAAAAAGTTCCAACCGACATTCGGACAGCCGGGACGCCCCGGGAAGACCTTGCACACGTCGGCGCGGTTACCACCGTACGCCGCATTCCCATAAGGTATGCCGTCCACTGCGACGCCTACCGAGCTAATGCCGGTGTAATCATCGACAGCCCATCCACCAAAGGCGGGAACTCCGCTGAATGGTCCGCTCTGCGTCCCCGGCGTATCGATCGAGATGTGAACCGGGTTGTTAGCAGTCGTCCAGTTGGCAACTGAGAAACGTGCCGAACCAATCGCGCGTTCGCCGTTGGCAGCAGTCGCGCTCACCGCAATCGTATGCTGTCCGTTCGATAGAGTGGTCGTGTCGAGAAAGTAAGACCATCCGAAGTTCGGGCTTCCGGGACGCCCGGGGAACGCCGCAGCAACATCCGGGCGGCCTGCTCCATAGGTGGCCGGAAAGCCGGCTTGCCCGTCGATTGAGACAGTTACGGCGCTGATAACGGCGTTATCGTTAAATGCCCAACCGGAAAGAGAAATCCAACCAACGAGAGTCGCCCCTTGAGAGGCCGGGCTGTCAATAGAGATTCGCGTCGGATTATTGCCTCTGTAGTTTGACGTGGTGAACGGTTGCGCCGCAGTGTACTTCGCACCCTTGGCATCGGTGACGGTGATCTGGAGGTTATGTGTTCCGTCCGCGAACGCGGTCGTATCCAGGGAGGAATTCCACCCAAGATTCGGGCAGCCTGGAACCATTTTATAGACTTTGCACACATCGGGACGATTTCCGCCGTAAGAAGCTGTGCCGTTCAAGACACCGTCCACCGACACTTGCACGTTGGTGACTAGGGCATTCGCAGAATAGGCCCAGCCACCGATGCCCACAACCCCGCTGAAAGCGGAACTCTTGTTGTTGGGGTTGTCGATGCTGACATTAAACGGACCATTTGATGGCACCGGCGGCGGAGGCGGCGGCACCAGAACGGTTGGTCCGACTGCGACGGTGACGATATTGCTAACGAACGCATTTTGGGCGATGTAAACCTGGGAAGCGTTGTTGGTCGCGGCATTGGATGGCACGATCATTTGCACCTGGTAAATGCCATATGAGCCGGTCGGCAAACCGGCAGCTATGACTTGCGCGGTGCTGCCGCCCAGCGTGGCGCTGACGGAGTTCAAAGCATTGTTCGGTGTCGGGCCGTCATACGGCTGCCCGGTAATCTGACGACCTTGGGCAGCGCCGGAAAGGAGTCCCAGCCCCGAGCTGCTCAACGTGATCAGCTCGCCGGGCCCGGCAGGATTGCTGGGGCTTATCGGCGAACCCGACTGAACGGCGCAACACGTCTTGTCGGTATAGGCCGTAAGTGTGACTTTGGCACCCGATCCTGCACTAGCCGACACAGGAATGCCGGTTCCGGCGGTTCCGCCTACACGGGCGGTCAACACCACGCGATCGAAAGCGGCACCAGCAGCAGCCGTCACTTGAGGATCAGGAGCGCTGTTAATGGCGGCGATTAGGCCGTTGACTATACTACCGAGCGAGTCGCCGCTCTTCACCGTGTAGGTGTAGGAGCGGCCATTCACTTTGATAGTGGAAGTGTCTCCCGCATTAGCGGTCCCGTCCACCGAAACCACGACAGTCGGATTTCCCGGTTGATGATAAGCCTTCGTGACTGGCCAGGGACGAACTTGACCTGGAGAGGCAGGAGCACTGAAAAGGCCAGGGTTGGCGGGCGCAATATAGACCGGGACAGCATTTGTCACGGTTACGCTGCCGTCGCCGTGCACGGTACGGACGTACACACTGGTGCTGTTCCTGTCTCCAAAGCCGTAGGGCACCTGGCTAACGACCTGGGTTGGTGAGACCTGGAGCATTGGAGACGGAACACCGTCCATGTATACCTGTACGCCGAACAGTGTCGTGGGCAAAGGCTGAGTCCCCGAGTCGGGCGCTGGTCCCGAAGTCTGGTCCGACAGATTCGTTCCGTTGATTTCGACTAGCATGCCGGGAGCGGCGGTCGATGCAGTTCCGGCCGAGAGATAGCTGCCTGACGCAGTCGCTGCGATGTTATTGGCGTTGGAGGTACTGGCGGCCAGGCTGATGCTATCGAATGGCAGGTTTGTTTTTTTGGAACTGAGATAGACAGAGCCGGTGCCGGTGCCCGCGAAAAGCGCGGTGGCGTTCGGGTCGCCGCCGTTCTGATTGATCAAGCTGACCAGGCCCTGCGCAATCGTATCGAGCGTATCGCTACTTTGCACCGTATAGGTGTAGCCCTTCCCCTGAATCGTTATGGTCACGGTATCGTTCGCGGTAATCGTGCCTGTCAGAGTGAGAACGACCACGCCTTCCTGTCGGACCTCTTCGTTCGCCCAGTTCACCACTGGGTTGCCGCTGGCCGCCAGCGTTGTATTACCTGGCGTGAAAACAAGCACTCGACGGTTATAGGGATCACTGACGTAGAGATTCACCCCGTCGAAGGCCAGAGACTGTGGAGCAGGAATCGTATCAACGGATCCAGTGTTGTCGATGGCCGTGCTTGCAATGGAGCTGGTCAGACTGGTAACAATATCTTTGCGAAAATCGGGCTGGCCCAGGACCGCATCGGCCGGCGCGCCGTTCGCCGTGGGAATCGAGTTAAAAACCAGCACACGGTCATTCCCTCCGTCTGCTATAAACAGACGCGTTCCGTCGGATAACGCAGAGCGCGGCAAGTTCAGATTACCGACACAGGGCCCATTTGGAAAAGCCGGAGCGAGCGAGCCGCAGACGGCGTCGCTATTGGCTGTGGCGCCGTTGAGATCGGGCTGACCGACAACCACATCCGCCGGCTGATCATTGCTCGTGGGGATGTGATTCCAAATCAGCACACGGTTAAAGCCTAGATCGGACACGAAGAGATGAACGCCATCGGAGGTGACTGAAACGGGGTCGCAGAGTTGGTTAGGCGCGGCGGTTTTGGTTATGTTTGTCGCGTTGCAACCGGACGGAACGGCTCCCGAAGTGAAGCTCGATTGGCCCAGAACAATATCGGCCGGCTGGCCGTTTGCCGCGGGAATGCTGTTCCAGATCAGCACGCGGTTGTTGTTCGCATCCGCGACAAAGAGCTTGCCGCCTTGAATCCAAATGCCCTGAGGACCGAGCAGCGTACTCTGCGTCGTGGAACCGCTCCCGTGAGTGAAATCCGCCTGCCCGACAACCAAATCAGCGGGCGAGTTTATGGTGGAGGGAATCGATTTCCAGATCAGAACCCGGTTGTTGTTCGTATCGGCGACAGCTAATATCTGCCCATCGGTTGCAACGCCCATCGGCACCTGCATTCCCTGATTGCTGAGGCCCGGGTCAGTTCCCTTGTAATTGGGCTGGCCGAGCACATTCGTGGCCAGGTAACCGCACAGATAGCAGAGCGAATCTGTAGGACTGAAGCCAGTAGTCAAGTCAGCATTTGGCGCGGGGATCTGAGACGTATTGAATTGCATCACCCGGTTGTTCGACGGGGTCGCCCCGACTCCGTTCGAATCCGCCACAAACAGGATGTTATTGGCATAAGCGAGGCCGCTCACACCCCCGAGAGTCTGTTGGCTCGCCGTGGGATTCCCCTCGGTAAAAGTGACTTGTCCGATCACCGCTCGTGCGGCTTGTCCGTTGACGAAAGTTTGTGCCGGAAGAGTTAAGGTCGAGAAAAGTAAGAGTGCGACTGCTCTGTGTATCAAACGAAAAGGCCCCAAAAGAAGCTAAGTATATCAGCGGGTGGGACGTAGGCAGTCGTTTCCGGGTTGCGTCCGGACGTATGCGCTGATCCAGAAGCGGCCTTTTTTTCGCGTTTAGAGGGTAAACGGAGGACTCAATGAAGAGAACCGCGGTTACCGTTTTGGTGGGTGCCGGGCTGATTCTGGCCGGAGCGATACAGACGGCGATCAAGAATACTGTTCACTCGGCAGCAGCGGGGCGTCCAACTTCAGGAGGAAATCATGGCAAAAGATAAGAAGTGCGCACACCCTGGCTGCAACTGTGCCGCGAGAGAGAACAGCGATTACTGCAGCACGTACTGCGAGGGTGCAGGCAAAACTACGGAAATTCAGTGCGGTTGCGGACACCCCGGGTGTTCCTCGACGGCGAAAGCGTAGCCGCGGCGCATTCATAAAAGAAGAAGAAGACAACGCTCGATCTAGATTCTGCTATTGGTTAGGGAAGCGGAGTGTAGATGCGCTGGTCTTTCAGGATTGGGCGATTCGCCGGGATAGATGTCTACCTACACGCGACATTTTTCCTGCTGATCCTTTGGGTGGTGGTCGTGCACTGGATTGCCGGTCGCTCATCTCAGGCGGTCGCAAGCGGAGTTGTGTTCGTTTTGGTACTGTTCGCCTGTGTTGTCCTGCATGAGTTCGGTCATGCGCTTACGGCGCGGCGCTATGGCATTCGGACCAAAGACATCACCTTGCTCCCGATCGGCGGCGTCTCGCGGTTCGAGCGCATGCCCGACAAGCCCTGGCAGGAGTTCTGGGTGTCGATTGCCGGTCCACTTGTCAATGCCGTCATCGGGCTAGGGATTTGGCTGGCGTTATTTCTTACGAATGGATTCAAACCCGTCTCCGGCTTGAGCTTGACCGGAGGCCCGTTTCTCGAGCGCATGATGGTCGCAAATTTCGTGCTGGCCATTTTCAATATCATTCCTGCCTTCCCGATGGATGGCGGGAGGATTCTGCGCGCTCTATTGGCGACGCGAATGAGTCATGTGCGGGCCACGCAGGTGGCCGCGGGAGTTGGACAGGCGCTCGCCCTACTCTTCGGACTGGTGGGGCTATTTGTGAATCCATTCCTGCTATTCATAGCGTTTTTCGTGTGGATTGGCGCCGCGCACGAAGCTCAATCGGTGCAAATCAAAGACGCTTTTTCCGGCATTCCCATTCGCAACGCGATGCAGACGAATTTCGCGAGACTTGCGACCAGCAACACCCTGGGTGACGCGGTAAAGGCGCTACTGGCGGGCGCGCAGCAGGACTTTCCCGTGATGTGGGGCGATACGGTCATGGGCATCCTGACGCGCAACAATCTGATGGCAGGCCTGCAAGAGTTCGGCCCTGACGAACTGGTCACGAAAGTCATGCAGCGCGAATTCGCAATTGCGGAGCCGAATGAAATGCTCGAGGCCGTGTTGAACAAGTTATCCACTGCACCGGTGCGGACCATGCCGGTCATGCAAAACGGAACGATGATCGGTTTGGTGACGCTCGAGAATTTAGGCGAGTACCTGATGGTACAGAACGCTTTAAACCGGCGGAAGCAAGCTGCGAACACGGCGACGCCGGGATGAGAACGGACTTCTGGCACCGAAAGACACTTGAGCAAATGTCGCGATGAGTCGCGGACCCAGAGGGCGCCCCGCAGGCAAAGTGCCTGCGCTACACCTACCTAGGCTGTGCTCCAGGGCTTCGATTCCAAAATGCCCTTGTATCCGTTCTTCATGCGCTCTTCGATGATCGCCCAGACCTTGGGATCGCAGCCCTCCCAGTGCGCTACGGCAGTGTTGCCGAGATACGGGAGAGCGGCGACGCCCATTTTGCTCGAGAAATAGCCTCCCACCGTCAAACTGCGAAGCTCGCTGAAGAACACGACCCACGGGTGATCTTCTTGCGCGGCCCTCTTCGGGTAGGCGATACGATCGAGCAGTTGCTTCTGACAATCGGCCGGAGCAGCGGCGAAATCCTTCTGGCACTTGGCATTCGATTCGCGGTCGAGCCACATCAGGCCGCCGAATATCTGCGCCTTCAGATCTTCGTTACCGTCCTGCTCGGTGCGAAAAGCGATCCAGTCGTCGAGAAATTCAGGCACTCCGGCTTGCGTCGCGCTCCCGCTATGCTCGTCAACCGGGATGATGAGATCGCAGAGCACATTTACGGCTTGCCATTGATGATCGTCGAACGTCTGGCGCTTGTACGGTCCTTGTGCGGCGCTGGCTTGCTCCGCCATGTGCGCGTGCGCGTCATGGGTCTCTGCGGCAGCGCTTCCGGCCAGCGCGGCGGCGGCAGGAGCCGCTCCCAAAATCTGGAAAAGATCCCGGCGGCTGACGCCCGCTTTTTCGTTCTCGTGCATCGTCTTTACTCCCTGCCCCTCCCTGACGGTCGGGGTTCTGAATCTCCCTACACCTTGACGTTCAGCTTTTTCACCTGATCCACTATATACTCCGACGTCCGCCAGCCGAGAGCGGAGATAGTAAGAGTCGGATTCTTATCGGCGTTGCTCACGAAAGGCGCTGCATCGGTAATGAACAGGTTCTTCACGTCCCAGGCCTGGCAGTACTTGTTCAGTACTGATGTTTTGGGATCGTCCCCCATTTTGGTCGCGCCCACTTCATGAATGATCTCTCCCCCGCGAGATATGCCCCAGTCGCTGGCGCCGTCATGCTTGCGCGTAACGATCCCGCCCATGGTCTCGATGATTTCCTGGAACGTTTCCTGCATGTGCTTGGCCTGGAGGATCTCGTCCTGGCTCCATTTGAAGTGGAAGCGGAGCACCGGGATGCCCCACTCGTCAACGGTATTCGGATCGATTTCGCAGAAACTGTCGTTATTCGGGATCATCTCGCCACGGCCGGAGAAGTGGACATCGCAACCGTAGAGTTTACGGAGACTGTTTTTCATCTCGACGCCATAGCCGCCGTCGAGAAAGTGTGTGGCATAACCTCCCAGTGCTCCCGCATTGGGCATTCCCCGCCCGCCGCCGATCTCAATGTGGTAGCCACGAGCGAAGGGGATTTTGTTCGCAGCCTGCTCCTTATACAGCCACCACGGCATGTACAGGTGCATACCGCCTACACCATCTTCGTTCTGCGGTGGAAGGTCCTGCAGAATGGGAAGGAATCCGCCCACAGCGGAGCCCACCGTATCCATAATGTAGCGGCCTACCAAGCCCGTCGAATTGGCAATCCCATTCGGGAACTGGCTGCTCTTCGAATTGAGCATGATGCGAGCCGTTTCGCAGCAACTCGCTGCCAGCACTACGACTTTGGCGCGCACCTGTACTTCGTTTCTGGTTTTCTTGTCGACGTAGGAGACGCCCGTGGCGAGCCCGTCGCCGCCGACCAAGACCTCACGCGCCATGGCGCTGGTGCGGATCTCGAGATCACCGGTTTTCATGGCCGGAAACAGGTGTACTCCGGGCGAGTTGAAGTTGGCGTTGACACCGCACGAACGCCCGCACTGCGCGCAATAGTGACAAGCCGGGCGACCGTTCAGAGGACGCGTCAGGATGGCGAGCCGCGACGGAATGCACGGAATCCTGAGCTTGTCGCTGGCGATCTTGATGAGCCGCTCATACCCACGCGGCGCGGGCGGCGGCTGGAACTTGCCGTCCGGCGTGTTCTCCAGATTTTCGGCCGATCCGAAGACGCCGATAAGCTCTTCAGCCTTGTCATAGTAAGGAGCAAGCTCTTCGTAGGTAATGGGCCAATCGAAACCCTTGCCATCACGGCTGTAGGGCTTGAAATCGTAGGGTCCCATGCGCAGCGAGATGCGGCCATAGTGGTTCGTTCTGCCGCCGAGCATACGGGCTCGCCACCAGATCCAGTCGGAACCGGGAGCATTGGTATACGGTTCACCCGGAACCTGCCAGCCGCCCACCGTGGTCGCATCGAAAGCGCCCCAAGGCTTGTACTTCGTACCCGCGCCCCGGTGTGGGACCTGATAAGGCCAGCCGAACATCTTCGAGTTCTTCGTGCAATCGAACCATTCACCTGCTTCGAGCACACATGTTTTTGCGCCGGCATTGGCAAGCACCTGCGCGGCCACACCGCCGCCCGCGCCGGAACCGACGATTACGACATCATACGTCTTCGGGGTCGCCTTGACCTGCGCCATATGTCCTAAATTTACACCTCAATGTCAACACAAAACGTCGCAGGGCGAGGCAAGCCTCGCCTCTGCATCCAATCGGGTGTTTAGTAGGGGTCGGGCATGCCCGACCCACATGCACGTTAGAAATAAAACCGTAGCGACAATTGCAGATTGCGTACGTCGTCCGTCTTACCCGTGACCTTGCCGAAGGTGGCGAGATTGGTGGGATCCAGATTGACGTTGGCGAGGTTCGGATGGTTGAAAGCATTGAACGCCTCTGCGCGGAACTGGAAACCGAACCGTTCCGTGATGGCGAATTTCTTGAACAAGCCAAGATTCCAGTTGTTGAAGCCGGGGCTGTAAATACTATCGCGAACACCATCCTGCGTCACGAAAGTTCCCGAGGCGGGCGCTGTGAAGATGGGCGTGCCATCCGGATTAAATGGATTGAACCAGTAACTTGCCTGGCTACCAGGATTGGCGCTGGCCGAATCGAAGTTCTTTGCGTAGTTGATCTGACCGTTCATCGCCCAGAACTGACCTACCTTGTCGTTCGAACAACCACCGGGAGGGCCGCCGGTTCCGAAGCTGCCGTCCTGTCCGACGCCGGCGTAGTCGTTGCTTAATCCGACACTGCATGGCCCGCCGGATTGAGCCTGGAAGATGCCGCTAATCTGCCATCCGCCAAGAATCTTGCCCGCAAGCGTGCTCTGGTTGCGAAAGATCGGCAGCTCGTAGAGGAAGTTGACGATAAAGATATGGCGCGCATCGAATTCGGACGGTCCCCAAAGATTGTGAGCGTCATATGTATCCGGGATGATGTCGCGCTGGTTGGATCCATCGTCCATGCTCTTGCTATACGTGTACGCTGCGCCGAACTGAAGACCTTGCGAAAAACGGCGGTTCCAGCTCAATTGCAGTGAGTGGTACGTCGAGCTGGCGACGTTATCGGTTTCACGAATCGAGTTATAACCCTTGTAGGGCCGCAAAGCGTCCAGAGTAATTCCCGGATTGGCCGCAACCGTCGCGGGCGTTGGCTGGTTGATGTTAGCCTCCCTCTGCAGGTGAAGACCCCGCCGCCCGACATAAGCGGCACTGAACACGGAGTTGAACATCTCGCGTTCTACCGTGAAGTTCCAATTCCAGGCCGACGGATTCTTGAACGTGCCGCTCTGGGTGGTAACCGTCAACGGAAGAACGTTGGTGGACGTACCGCCGGGATTATCGGCGCTGCCGAAGCTCACGTTAGCCGTCGGCTGAAACGGCGGATTGCCGCCGAGGAAGATGGAATCGCTCACGCCGAGCCGGGTAAAGTATTCTCCGCCGCCGGCGCGAATAACAGTCTTAGGATCAATTTGGTATGCAATCCCAAGCCGCGGCTGGATCTGGCCCCATTGAATATCGGAATAATGGCTGGAGTATTTTCCGCCGCGGAAGAGATAGCTAAGCGAAGGATCGGTCGCCTCCGGGAAGCGCCCCTTGGCAGAATCCGGGAAACTGCTCCCCGGAATGACCATGCCGTTATACCGGTCGCCGTTACCAACGATAATCTGACCCTTGTTCGGTCCAGACGGGATGACTGTCACCGCCTTGGACGGATCATACAGAGTGGGGTCGAACACGATCATATTTCGCCATAGCGCGCTGTAGGGCACAATGACGGTGTAGCGCAGACCGTAAGTGAGAGTGAGCTTAGAATTCACCTTCCAGGAGTCCTGCGCATATGGCTCATAACTGCTTCCACGGAACACTGTGTACGCGCGCTGTCCCAGTTCCGAATAGGTATCGAAGAGACCGAGCGCGGCGTTGGCTATGGCGTTACCCGTACCCGGGACGCCAGATCGAGAATCGGTGAACTGGAACTGGCCATTCTGATTGTTGGTGCAAGTCGGGCACGACGCGACATTAATCTCGTCATTGTCGTTCTCACCGGAGCGCTCGAAATAGAAGCCGAACTTCATGGTGTGAGTTCCCTTGATCCAGGTCAAGCTGTCGCTCGCCGTGTAAATCGGGCCCGAAGAATGCGACGGATAGGGTCCGCCGGTTAAGTCATTGAGACCGGTGATCTTGGCGGTCGGAATACGGGTCGGGATCAACTTACCCGTGGGAAACAGGTACGGATAATTAAGTCCGACGGTAGTCCGGTCCAGGAAGTGCGCCTCGTCAACGGGGATGTAGACGTCGTCCAAGCTGACGGTCGCAAGCGCCTCGTTCACCAGAGTAGGGCTAATGGTCCAAACGTAATCGAGCGAGTTGGTCTGGTTAGGCCGGTTGAAGAACTTAGGCGTTTCAGTCGGAGTGCCATCAAGCGGCTGGTATTCGAAAAATTTGTAGTTGTTCCGGCGGAACTGCATGCGTTGTGTGTCGGTGACGTTGATATCGACCGCGAGCGTATCCTTGCGCTGATCCTGCGGATGCAGAGCCGTGGTGTAAAAATTGCTGTTACCGATGAAGTTTCCGATTGCGAGGTTCGGAGCCGGGTAGGCCTTCAATATTCCCAATCCGTTTTGGCTGAGCTGAGATTGCGGGATTACGTTGCCTGCATACGGTGCCCCAGTTGTCGGATCTTTGATCTGAACAACTTTTCCGAGAATATTCTGCGGACCCAATGTGAGCAACTCGCTGAAATTTCCTTGCCGCATGAGATCGGTTGGTACGGTCCACGTGGCCGTATCCGTAAAACGATACTTGACCCATTCTTGCGCCCAATACCAGAAATACTTGCTCTTGTCTTTATTGAACTTGCCCGGAATGTAGAACGGGCCGCCAATGTTATAGCCGTATTGGTTATAGCGGAACGGCGGAACATCCTGCTGGTCCTTGGTATGGTTGCGCGTCCAGGTGTTCGCATTCAATACGTTGTTCCGGAAATATTCATAGCCCGCGCCGTGGAAATCGCTTCCACCGGCTCGCGTCACAATGCGGATCTGACCGCCTGAAGTTCTACCGTATTCGGGGGCGTAGCCGGCTGTGAGAATCTGTACTTCCGAGGTGGAATCGACGTCAGCGGCGCCGAGACTCGTCCCGTTTGAGCGAGTGCGTGTCGCCGGAGCGCCGTCATAGGTGATCAGGTTCTCCGGGTTACGCGATCCATTGAAGCTCGAAGGCCCCTGGTTGAAATTAAAGGAGAGACCCGAGATATTGCCGCCGCGCGCGCCGGGGACGAGACTCGCCATGTTAATTGGATTCCGGCCATTCAATTCGAGAGCCTCGATCTGCTGGCGAGTGACCAGTTTCTGCACCGAAGCCGTTTCTGTCTGAAGCTGAGTGGCAGCGGCGGAAACTTCGACGGTTTCCGTTGCCGCGCCGAGTTGCAGCGTCGCGTTGACTTCAAGAGTCGAAGCAGGATCCAGCTTATTCCCGGTGCTGTCAAATTTTTTGAACCCGCTTGCCGTGACACTGATGTTGTACATGCCCGGCGGAATGTTCGTAACTGAGTACAGTCCGCCTTGATTCGTATTCACTGTGCGCACGCTGCCGCTGGCCGCGTTCGTGACCTGTACTTGAGCGTTTGGAATGGTCGCTCCGGATGGATCGTGAACCGCTCCGTTGATAGTGCCATTGTCCGACTGGGCAAAGGCGATCGTTGATAGCGCGAGACAGACAGCCAGCGCCAGACAGACGCGCGCTGCCCTTTCAAGCAGACTTTGCTTCATAGAATTTCCCCAATATGTAAGAAATCGACTAACCGAAGTTCAAGCGCAGAACTATACCCGTTTCAGCGCCTATAAACTCACAACCAACCCACTGACGAATGAGTATACGCCAATCGATTTGAGACGTGATGTCTTTCGCGTGAAAATGCGGTCACAATTCCTTTTCAGCCTTGGTAATTGTTAGCCCGCGGCTCATTCGGCACGTATTGATCGAGGTATCGTTTGGCCATAATGAAGCCCATTTTGAACTCGTCGCTGAAGTCAGGACCGTGGTTGGTTCCGGCGCCGTAGAGCGGGTCCTCCTGCTCAATACTCATAGCTCCGGCATAGCCAACATCCTGAAGAATCGAGAAGAACTCTCGCCAGTTGATGGATCCCATGCCGGGTATCCGGTAGCGCCACCAGCGCGCTTTATTCACGGGATCAATGCCGCCGGCCCGGAGGACAGGCCAGAGAATCTCGGTATCCTTCAAATGGACGTCATAAATCTTGTCGACAAACTGGCGGGCCGTTTCAATCGGATCCATAAACTGACGGACGAAATGCGACGGATCGAACTGGAGTCCGACATAAGGCGACCCACCAAAAGCCTTGAAAAGCGCATCGAAACCGACTGGACTGGTCGCCAGGTTCGCTTCGTTCGGATAAGGCTCCCAAAGGAGCCGGACACGATTGCGCTCGCAGGCGGGGAAATATTTTTCGTCATAGACTCGGGCGATTTCGTCTACTTGTTCCTGAAACGGCTTGGAGGAGTCGCGGCCCGACTGTGTTCCGATGTAGGGCACTTTAAGCTTCCCCGCCAGCTCGATCGCTTTTACGAAATAGTCGTTCACCTCTGCTCGGCGCGTGGGATCGGGAGCGGTGTGATTACCGTCGATCTGAAAAGCGGAAACATGCATGTCATTTTTTTGGAGCACGCTCCTCAGCTCTTCCAACTGGGCATCCGTGATCGTATTGGCATCGAGCGTTGAACGCGGACCCGCGCTGAGGATCATGTTCGTGAAACCTTGCGTTTTGGCGAATTCGACGTTGGCCGGCGTGTAGCGCCCGAGCACGCCCAGGCGCGGCGTCCATTCGGTATGCGCATGGCGCTGAGAATTCGAAGGAGTTTGCGATTTCAAAGTCGCCGCGAAAGCAAGCGAACCAACCAGAGCTCGACGAGTCATGGCGACAAGTGTATTACGCAAGAGCATCCGAACTAGCAGGCCGGGCGGACGAAGAGGGTACTAGCAAACCGCTGCAATTCAGTCCAATTCCGCGCCGCGCGTTTCCGGAATCCAGGCTGCGCTGAGGGCTGCCAGCGCGAAAGCAAGCGCACAAGCCGAGAACGCCCAGGCGAGCCCGTGCGCTTCGCCGAGCGCTCCGATCGCAAACGGAGCCAGCGCGCTCAGGCCGCGGGCTGCATTATACGAGACACCAAGAGCAGTAGCCCGAATGGCGGTCGGGAAGAGTTCGCTGCCAAGAATGCCAGAGCCGGTGAAGAAACCTGTCCCAAAGAACGCCACGATGGACGCTGTGATTAAAATGAGCGCCGGTTGCCGAGCAGCAGCGAAAAGCGGAACCGACGCAGCGGCCAGCACGAGATAGACGATGGTGGTGCGCTTCCGGCCGAACTTGTCGGCCAAGACTCCGAACAAAAGATAGCCCGGCAACATGCCGCACAGGTTCAGCACAACCAAAAAGCCGGTGAAACCGAGCGCGCTGAAGCCGCGGCCGCCTTTTGCGACCGGTAATGCCAGGTATGCCGGAATCCAGGTAAAGAGTCCCCACCAGGCAAACATCCCGAACGTGTTCATGCTGAGAAGAGCAACAAGGCGTGGCAGCACTGCGCGCCAAAGACTCAGTCGTTGAGCCCTTCGCCGTGCAGCCATTTCTCGTTCCCAGATCTCGGGCTCCGGAACGCCGTGCTGAATCCAGAACGTCAGGAGGGCGGGCAACACGCCAACGAAGAAGACCCATCGCCAGCTTGCGCGCGAGAGGACCAGGTTCGCAACCACAGCCGCGAGCGCATACCCAATCGCCCAACTGCTCTGCACGATGCCCAGCGCGCGCCCACGCCATGCACCCGGCCAAGTCTCAGCCACCAAGGTTGCGCCCGAGTTCCATTCGCCGCCCATCCCCAACCCCAGCATAAAGCGGAAGACAGCAAGCATCGTAACGGTGCTAGACAATCCGCAGGCGAATGTAAATATTGAATACGTCAAGATGCTCTGACTCAGCATGCGCCGGCGGCCGAAGCGGTCGGCTAACATGCCGAAAACAAAGCTGCCGATCGCCGAAGCGACCAGCGTTAGCGAGTTCAGTAGGCCGGCCGTGGACTTTGTCATGCCGAACTCGCGCATCAACGTGGCGAGCACGATGGAGTAGAGCATGACATCAAAGGCGTCCAGCATCCATCCCAGCCCGGCGGCAAGCAGCGTCCGCCGCTGAGCTGCAGTTGTATTGCGCCAGTGAAAGGAAGGCGATGCGAATCGCCCGGCAGCCTGTCCCGTCTCAGGCATTGAGATTAGGATAAGCATGAGCCGGCAAGCATGCGCATCGCGATCGATACGGGCGGCACCTTCACGGACTGCGTGTATTTACGCGGGAATCGCCTTCAAATCCTGAAGGTGCCGTCGACCGCGGGCGATCCAGGCCGCGCAGTCCTGGAAGCCATTGCGCAGATCGCTCCTGACGGGCACGCCGAAATCCGGCACGGAACTACGGTCGGAACAAACACGCTTCTGGAGCGCACTGGAGCCCGCGTCGCTTTCGTTACTACAGAGGGCTTTGAGGACAGCATAGCCATCGGCCGCCAAAACCGGCCCAAGCTGTACGATCTGTTTTTCACGAAGGAGTCGCCCCTGGCGCCCGACGACCTGCGCTTCGGCGTCGCGGAACGCACCGCGTGCGACGGAACAGCTCTGCAACAGGTCCACCCGCATGAGCTGGCGCGTCTCAAAGCGGCGGTACAGGCGGCGGCGCCGGAAGCGATAGCCGTTTCCCTGCTGTTCTCGTTTGCCAACCAGGAGAGCGAACGAGCGGTTTCCGCTGTAATGAGGGAAATTGGTGTTCCGGTATCTGTCTCGCACGAGATTCTTCCGGAATTTCGTGAATACGAGCGGGGATCGACTGTCTTGATCAATGGGTATCTTGCGCCGAAGATGCAGAGTTACCTGGGGCAACTCGATGGCGCGCTGCGCGCGAACGGTTCGCGGCTGCATGTCATGCAATCTTCCGGTGGTATCGCCTCCGCCACGGACGCGGCGCGCGAACCTGTACGCACGATCCTTTCGGGACCGGCCGGAGGTGTAGTCGGTGCAATTGCAATCGCCCGGCAGGCAGGATATCAGAACATCATCACCTTCGACATGGGAGGAACCTCGACCGATGTTGCGCTCGTTAACACGGAAACCGGACCGCGAACCACTACGGAATTGCACATTCTGGGAATGCCCGTTGCCGTGCCGACGTTAAATATTCACACGGTAGGCGCCGGAGGTGGATCGCTGGCGCGCTTCGATCATGGTGGCGCGCTAAGTGTTGGACCGCAATCAGCGGGAGCAGACCCGGGACCGATTTGCTATGGCCGCGGCGAGCAGCCTACAGTGACAGATGCCAACCTGTTACTCGGGCGACTGGATCCGAACTCGTTTCTCGGCGGCGCCCTGAAACTCGATCCAGAGCGAGTAAAAGAACGATTCGACCAGACCAAGGGCTGCCTTGCGAGCGTGCAAGAGTTTGCTTCCGGAATCCTGCGTGTAGCCAATTCCCACATGGAGAGCGCGTTGCGCAGAATTTCCCTGGAGCAAGGTTATGATCCGCGAGATTTCGTGCTGGTCAGTTTTGGCGGCGCGGGACCGCTGCATGCCTGCGATCTCGCGAGGGCGCTGCACATTCCCAAAGTGCTCGTGCCCAACTTTCCAGGGGCGCTTTCGGCATATGGAATTCTCGTGTCCGACTTCGTGCGCGACTATTCGCGAACCGTCATGCTGCAGCCGGAAGGTGCAGCTCTTCACGAACATTTCAGGGCCTTGGAAGAGGTGGGCAGGAGGGATATGCAAAAAGAAGGATTGCAGGGCGCAGCCGTTCGCTCGCTCGATCTGCGTTACGGCGGTCAGGGTTACGAGCTGAATCTCGACTGGTCGGCCGATTTCGTCAATCGCTTTCATCAACTCCATGAGCGCCGTTATGGATACTCCGACCCGAACCGGACCGTGCAGGTCGTGAACGCACGCGTGCGGATGATCGCCATAACGGAGAAACCAGTCGCGCAGCGCGAAGACATAAGGCCGGGGGACGGGAAGCAGGCGTTGCTCGCGGGCGGGATTTACGACCGGGCACGGTTACACGCCGGTGACCGTTTTGCCGGGCCAGCAGTGATTGCCGAGTACAGCGCGACATCGTTTCTCCCACCGGACGCGGAGGCGTGCATGGACGAATGGGGAAACCTGGTGATTGAGGTCGCAGCGTGACGGATCCGATCGAGCTCGCCGTGTTCAAAAACGTGTTTCACTCGATCGCCGAAGAGATGGGCGCGGCGCTCAGGCGTACGGCTTTCTCTCCCAATATCAAAGAACGGCGTGACTACTCGAGTGCGATCTTCGATCGGGAGGGCAACGTCGTCGCGATGGGCGACGATATGCCGGTGCATCTCGGGTCCATGCCCATGTCTGTGCGCGCCGCCCTCGACAAGCTCACATTCGAGCCGGGCGATCTGGCGATCTTAAATGATCCGTATGCCGGCGGAACGCATCTGCCGGACATCACGCTGGCGATGCCCGTCTTCGTTGAAGACCACCCAATTGCAGCTTTCTATGTCGCTAACCGGGCGCATCACGCCGACGTGGGCGGAACATACCCCGGATCGATGGGTCTGTGCACCGAAATCTGGCAGGAAGGCGTGCGCATTCCGCCGCTCAAGCTGGTCGGCAAGGGTGTGCTGAATCGGGCTCTGCTCGAGTTCCTGCTGAACAATGTGCGCACTCCGCGCGAGCGCGAAGGAGACCTGACCGCGCAGATCGGCGCCTGCCGCATTGGCGCCCAGCGCGTTTTGGAGATCGCGGGGAAATACGGCATGCCCCGCGTGATGGCGAATGTCGAGGCAATGCTGGACCATTCCGAAGCCCTGGTCCGGGCGGAATTGGGACGGCTTCCGTACGGCGAATTTACCGCCGACGATTATCTGGACAGCGACGGCATCAACGACGAACCGGTGCTGATCCGCGTGACTCTCAAGCCGGAGCCGGCCAGCCGGCGTTTGATAGTCGATTTCACAGGATCCGCCAAGCAAGTGGCCGGAAGTTTGAACGCGGTAGCGGCCATCACATATTCCGCTCTCTTCTATGTTCTGCGCTGCCTGCTGCCCGAAGAAGCCGCGCCCACAGCGGGTCTGATGCGGCCTGTCGAGATTGTGCTGCCCGAAGCGAGCATTGTGAACGCAAAACCTCCCGCCGCCGTTGCAGGCGGGAATGTGGAAACTTCCCAACGAATCGTCGACGTCCTGCTGCGCGCCTTTTCGCAGATGATACCGGCGCGGATTCCGGCCGCCAGTTCCGGGAGCATGAGTAACCTGACGATTGGCGGCACCGATCCGCGAACAGGCGAGCAGTATGCGTACTACGAAACGATTGCGGGCGGCTCCGGAGGACGGCCAGTGGGCGATGGAGTGCCGGGAGTGCACACCCACATGACGAATTCGCTGAATACCCCGGTCGAAGCCCTCGAATACGCCTATCCGCTGCGCGTGCGCCGGTACGCGTATCGAAAAGACTCGGGCGGAGCGGGATTGCATCGTGGGGGTGACGGGCTCATCAGAGAGGTCGAGCTGCTGGCTCCTGCGCGGGTGACGATTCTCTCGGAAAGAAGGCGGTTCGCTCCCTACGGCTTACAGGGCGGATCGGAAGGAGCCACGGGCAGGAACACCTCGATTGAGAATGGCGCAGCGCACGAACTGCCGGGCAAGTGCAACATTCAGGCGCCGAAAGGAGCAGTGATACGGATCGAGACGCCGGGCGGAGGCGGCTGGGGAGGGCAGACGACAAACTCCGATCGTCTGCCCCACTACCCGAACGCTACTTAATCACTCCAGGCGATTTGGGAGCTACCGTTCCGGGAAGAGTTCCGGTCGGCCGCGCGGCATTGCCTGTCGGAGCCGACGTGGGTGTAGGCGTGGGCCCGCCATTGGTCGAAGTCTTGTCGTAGAGCCCAACAATGTCCTGCGTGATGTCAATCGCGCTCGAGGCGTAGAGCACCGGCGTGTTCGGGTTGCTGACGTCGAGGATCATCGTATAACCGTTATCTTTGGCGTACTTCTCGATCACCGCCATCATGCGCTGGCCCAAGCTCTGCAGAAGCCGCTGCTGTTCGCCCTGCAGCTCTTCCTGCGCATCCTGCATGTCGCGTTCCAGGCGCTTCTTCTTCTCATCGATATCGCGGGCAAGCTGCTGGCGCTTGTCTTCCGCCATGACCGTGGTGCCCTTGTTGTACTGATCCTGCAACTGGGTGATCTCAGACTGGCGCGAATCGAATTCCTTCTTCTTGGGGCTGAACTTCGCGTCGAGTTCCTGAGACGCCTTTTGTCCGTCCTTGGTGCCGACGATCGCGCCCTGTACGCTGATCACCCCCACCTTACCCATGGGCGACGTTACGCCCACTGCCGCCGGCGCCTGCTGGGCGAAGCCACCGAAGGCGAGGGACATCAATGCTGCCGCCGACATCAAACTACTTCTCATAACCATCTACCTACCTAAGTTAAAAATCCTTGCGTGGAAGTCTTTAGTCTATCGTCACACACAGCGCCGCGCCCGTCTAGCTTAATTGGTTTTAGAACGTCCGCCCGATCGAGAAGCGGAACGTAGAATGCTTCTCGCTAAACGGAACCCCCATTCCGAGACCTCGAAGTGTGAGAATCGCATTCTGATATGTCGCGTTGTTGGGAAACATGGACGGAGTCGCCAGGACCGGCGGATTCAGAGTCGTATTGACATAGCTCAGGTTATACGCCCAATACAACCGGAAGGGTGCGTTCACAACCGGCATTAGGACCTGCAACTCGATACCTGTCGAAACACGCGGCTTTTCCGAGTCACTCTGAACAAAAATGCTCTCGCCAAAGTTTGCCTGGTGAAATTCTGAATTCAACGTCTCGACGTTCGAGGGACTCAGTTGGAGCTGGCTCGGAAAGCTGAGCCGGTCCACTCCCGCGTCTACGAACGGAGCCAGGGTGACTGGCCCGACAATTGGAATCCGGTACTCGTAATTGAAAACACCGTAGGTATCGCCACCTGGAAGAATAAACTGGTAGGCCGGAAAAGTTTGGGTCACGGGGATGAGTCCGGGGGCCCCGTTTGCTCCGATGACCTTCTGCATGCGAGGCGTCCCGTCGTTGTTTAGTACAGCAACTGATTGCGCCGTTGGAATGAAGGCGATCGGGCTGATGGAATAGATGTCGAAGCCCCGCACATCATCTTCGCCGCCCATATAGAAGCGGCTGTAGGGCGGCGGAACTTTGCCGCCGTATCCGGCAATCATACGCCCGTTGAAATGGAATCCCATCACGTGATTCCTCCAGATGCCCCTGCGAAAATAAGCGATGTCCACGGCCGGCTGGATGAAATTCGTGTTCCCCCCCAGTACGCTTCCTGTGAAGCCCGCGCTTACGTTGACGCGCAGACCGCGGGTAGGAATGATGGGATGGTTAACGGTATTGTACGCATATGTCGGCGTAAGCGTGCTCGCCGTGATGCCTTCCAGCGAATTAGGACCCGATATGCCGTTGAAATTGATCGCTTCAAAGTAATTCTCCGCCGCCGTGGTCAGAGGGGTGAGGCTCTGGACGCTGTACGAATAGCTGAGCCCAACTCGAGCAAAGCTGCGTCTGAGCTGGTGGCTTAGGAATGTTGTGAACCCTTTGCCGTTCGTGACGTAGTTCAGCAGATTCTCTCCGTTGGGCCCGCCGATTGCGTTGTAGTAGGGGATCAGATTCTCGCCGGCAAATATTGATGCCTGCTGGCCTTGGTCAAAGCTGTAACGCGTATAGAAGATGGTGAAGCCGGCTTGAATGGGCTTGTCCCACAGATAGGGCTCGGTAAATCCGAACGTGATGTTATCGAGCAGCGTGCCGATCTGCGCGCCCAGGCTCAGCGTTTCGCCGAGCCCGAGAAAATTATTGGTCGAATAGGAGAAGCCGATAAAACTGCCTGAAATGCCGGAGACGCCGCCATTCAACTGAATGGAGTTCTTGCCGCGCTCCTTGACCTTTAATAAGAGATCGACCGTGTTCGTCTTCGTGTCGCGCTTAATCTCGGCCGCATCTTCCGGTTTCAGCGGATCGAAGTAGCCGAGCTGGTTCAGGCGAAGAATGCTGGTGTCCCAAAGCTGCTGGCTATACAGATCGCCCTCGTTGATCAGTAATTCACGGCGAATAACTTTGTCGCGCGTGGTTGTATTGCCCTGAAAATCGATGCGCCGGACAAAGAACTGGTGGCCTTCGTCCACATCGATGGTCAGGTCCACCTGGTTCTTGCCCGGAACGATTTCAGGATCCGGCGAAGGCACAAAGTCGATATAGCCGAAATTGCCATAGAGCTTCCGCAGCTCATCGAGCCCTTTTTGGAGTTTCTCTGTCGAGAACACATCGCCCGGGCCCATCTTGAAAACTTGGCGGGCAATCAGGTCCGGCGTGCGAAACAACTTCATCC
Organism: Bryobacteraceae bacterium; assembly: GCA_036557345.1. Lineage (GTDB taxonomy): Bacteria > Acidobacteriota > Terriglobia > Bryobacterales > Bryobacteraceae > Bog-105. The sequence goes on along the minus strand of DATBHS010000200.1, from coordinate 19,246 downwards.
CCACGAAGTTGAAGTTGCGAAGGTAATACTTGTCTCCCTCAGCGACGACCATTGTGACATCCACCCGCTTGCCATGCGTCTTCTTCAGCGGAATGAAAAAGTTCCGCCCGGTAACGTCGTAGACCTTCTCAGAATGGTTGATCACACGTGCCGTAAAATAGCCTCGCGATTGATAAAACTGGCGGATCCGTTCGGAATCTTCGTCCAACTTCGTCGAGTCATACGTTCGGGCGAACAGATTTTCAAATAGGAGGGAGTGCGGAATGCCGATGGGCTTTAGATTCTTCATCGCCCGGATCACATCCTTATCGCTGAAAGCCTTGTTTCCATCGATGATGATGTGCCCCACCTTTACTTTCGGGCCTTCGTCGATCTGAAACGTGATATCCACACCGCCCGGAGGAACTTGGCGAATCTGTGGCGTTACGATGGCGTATTGGTGGCCGCGCTCGGCTTCATATTCCTGCAGTACGTTCTTGGCGCGCTGAACTTTGCCCGGATCGAACTGCGATTCCGGCGACAGGTTGACGTGCCGGTCTTTGAAACGGTCCAGGATCTCCGATTTGCTGATGGATTTGTTGCCGGTGTAGTCGATAGTGTGCACGGTTCGGCGTTCGGTCACGACGAAGCGTAAAATGATTCCGCCCTGAGGGCCCTTTTCGGTTTCGACGCGAAGATCGTCGAAGCGGCCCGTGTTCCAGAGGGCGATGAAGTCGCGGTGGATCGCATCTTCGCTGTAGACGTCGCCCTTCTTCGTAAAAATGAGCGCGCGCAGCGTATCTTGCGGGACCTTGTGCTGGCCGCGGAACTCGACCGCTTCGATGATGTTTTCGCCCACTGGCGCGGGCTTGGCTTCCTGCACGCTCGGGGCCTGGGGCTTTGGCTGCGCGGGCGCTTCCGGAATGTTTTCGAAAGGGCTCGGCGGTTTCTGTTGGGGCGGCGCGGGTTGCTGGGGCGGAGGCGTCTGCGGCTTTTGTTGCGGTTGATTCTGCGGTTGGGCTTGCTGCGCCGCGGCCAGTACCGACACGCCAAAGAGGTAAAAAGTTGAGACGAAACAAGCTGCCGAGAGCGGCATTCGCAGGCGTCCAAGCCTGTGCTGAATCATCTAAGAGCGGATCCTTTCCATGCGGAGAGATGTGAACCCTTTCGTGCCCGGCAGAATACACCCCTGACGTTGCGAGCACGATGCTGGTTTCAGCACAGGTTTAGCACACGCGGTGGGAGCCCCGGAGACAGCAAAACTCAAACTCCCTAGTGTAGCGGATGAATTTCAAGGCGCACAACGCGGACGTGCACGATTATTGACCTATTTAAGCTCTTGAAAAATAGGGATTAGCAACTTTCAGATCAACAATCAACCCCCTGCCGGGCTTGCCTCAATCAGCAAGAACTTCGCAAATTTCACGCGCAGTTCGCCGTTGCGTCCGTTCACGAACCCAAGCGGCTTATCATTCACGTAATCGACAACCTTATATCTTTTGCTCTCGAGCCCGCGCAGAGTCACGGTCCCTGCCCATTGCGGCGCATAGAAGGCATAGTACATTGCACTGTCTTTCCGGATGGCGTGCGTTTCCGGTTTGTCGAATCCGATGTCGTACAAGCCGCCAAGGTATTGCCCCTGTGACAACATATGGTCCTTGTAGATCCGGATCCACTTCTGCCAGATCTGCTCTTTAGCAGGCGTGAGGATCAGCCTCGCCGTTCTCATCTCACCCGGCGCGGCCTTTTCGTCGCTGGGAGGCCATCGATACTGCGTTCCGATAACACCCCCGACACCGATCGTGGATGCAAAGTCGTCGCCGCCATCGCTAAGCTCGACGTGATCACCGAAATACGGGAGCTGATCCCCCATGAGCGCCTTCAGAGCCTTTCCTTTGGAACGAACCTGCCATGAACTCTCCGGATCGGACGCTACCGTCATGTTGTAATACGGCATCGTGAAGAACGAATACGACGTGCCGCACGGGCAGAGTTCAATCATCGCTCCAGGTTTTACCGCGTGCGCCGCGTCAGAGATCGCTTTGAAGAAATACGGGAGTTGCTGAACCGATTCAAGCGATGTCTTGTGATGATGCGCAGGATTGGTGCAGGGCGGTACGGCGTTGAGAAACTGTCCGTCGATTTTTAGACCATCAAATCCCCACACCTTGAAGATTCGCTCTGCCAGTCTCTGGTGGTAACGGACTACCTCGGGATCGGCGGGACAGAGATAAAAGGCGTGCCAGTAACTGATCTTGCGCTTCGATCCGGAAGGATCCACAAGCAGCCAATCGCCGTGTTCACGAGCCAGGTTGCTCGTGGGGCTCACCGCTAAGGGCGCCCACCACAACTGCGCTTTCATGCCCCGGGCATGAATCTTGTCCACAAGTGCGCGGACACTGGCGTCACCGTTTGGAAATTTCTGCGGATTGGGTTCCCAGTCACCGAGATTGGTTTGCCATCCGTCATCCATCGTCACCCAGCCCATGCCAAGCTTCTGTGCCTCCGGCAGCGCGTTCTCGATTTGCCTTGGTTGGAAGTTGCGCCCGAAGCCCCAGGCGCACCAGATCGGTTGGAACCCGCCCGCAGGCGTACTCTGAAGGTGAACACCCTTCGCGATCATCACGCTCCGATAGTCGCGCAATGGCTGGAAATAATCGCCCGTATGAACGTCGAGGAACGTCTCCGGTGTCTGGAGCGTTTCTCCCGGGTTCAGAGTCCGCTTTTGCCCGGAATCGATCGCCACAGTCGCATAATCGGCCGTGGGCATCGTGACCGGCTCCGACACAAGTTCAGGTTTCAACTCGGAGTGGCCGACTGCGAGCCCCACATCCGGACGCCAGACATCAATGACCGGCGTTCCGCCGCCGTAATCATCTGCGTTCATGCCAAGAAAATTCTGCTGCTTGAAACCGGGCTTCAACGGGATAGGCCAGTCCGGCCGATTTTCATAGGAGCCGCTCTCTAGCGACCAGAAAGCGGGCCCACCCTTTGCGGCTCCGGCCTGAATGGTATGCGCCTGGCTCGTCCAGCCCTCAACCGACACGGCTTGCTTGCCGCGGTTCGTGTACTTCACGTTTACGAACAGCATGTTCGGGAATTTTGCAAAAGAGTCGACCGTTTCTTCCTTTTCGATGGCACCGGCTGTGGCAACGATCTTCAGCCGTTTAGCCGCGCCTCGTCCATCGGAGAACGGCTGCTCTTCGTGATGCTTCAGCGCAAAGTCCTGCAGTGGATTTCCGTTCACAACCATTGTTTCGGAGACGGTAAACGGACCCAGCACGACGGGCGTCCCCGCGAGTTTCGAAACCACCCTGGTCCGCGTTTTCGAGTCAAATTCAAGCAGGACCTGGACGTTGCTTGCAGTCGCGACCGGAGCAGCCGCCTCACTCGGAGCGGATCTGCCAGTACAAGTAAATGCGAGGAGGGCAAACGGTAAAAGGAAACGTGTTGTGATCACTGGATGCTGCCAAACAGGATACCGCTGAGCTGGCGCAGAGACTCATCGCCGCCGCGTCTGAACTTCTGCCGGCACGCCTAAAATATGGATGCTCCGTGCGCCTCACTCCGTCCGCAACGCCTTCATGGGATCAATCGAGGCCGCGCGAGCGGCCGGAATGATGGCGGCGATAAAGGCGCACACCGCCAGCGAACCCATGGCGCTCCCGAGAGCAAGCGGGTCCCAATTCATGACCCCGTAAAGCTGGGACGAGATGAGGCGGCCCGCGCCGATCGCCAATGGAATGCCGAGCAACAATCCCAATGCAACCTTATTAAATGCGCCGCGTAAAACAAGCTGCACAACACTGGGACGGTTCGCGCCAAGCGCCATGCGGACTCCGATTTCGCTTGTCCGTTGGGCGACGGTATAGGCCGTAACGCCATACAGCCCAACGCTGGCCAGGATCAAAGCGACAATCCCGAATAAGCCGGCCAGGCTGGCAACTGCTCGCTGCTGGTCGAAATTCAGATCCACTTCCTGCTGCATGGTGCGAACACTGATGATGGTCAGATTCAGATCGGCATCCGAGAAGGTTTTTTTCAGGACCGGCTCGATGGCTCCAGGCTTCAAATGCGTCACCAGAACCGCGCCTCCGATAAAGTGCGTGCGCGATTCAATCTTCTGCATGATGTCCATCTTGTAGGTGACATGTTGGGCCAGCGGAACGAAGAACATAGGCTTGGCGGGTTTATCCGGTTGCGTGTACTTGGCATCGCGCACGATTCCGACGATTCGAAATGTGCTCGCATATTCAGGCAGATCAAGACCGAAATGCTTATCCATCGGGTCTTCTTTGGGAAAGAATCTTTTTACAAATGCTTGATTCACGACAGCCACGGGCGCGGTGGATTGGTTGTCCATGTCTGTAAAGCCGCGTCCGCGAAGGACGGGCTGGCCCACCGCTTCGAAATAGCCGGGACTGATGCGATCCCACGAAGCGCTCGTGTTTTCACTTAACGGAACAGCGGGGCGCCCGGCAACAACTATGCCCTCGCCCCAGTTATCCGTGAGCGGATTATAGGCGGCGAGGCCGGCCTGTTCAACAGCCGGCAAATGATTGAGGCGCTCCTGCAGGTTGCGATATAGCGCGTCCAGGCGCTCGGGGGTGTAAGTCGCGGGCGGTGAGTTGAGAGCGACCGCCATCCGGTTGGCGGTTTGAAATCCGAAGTCCTGGCGCTCGAGATTATTGAGGCTTCGAGTCAGCATGGCTGCGCCTGCCAGAAGGACAACCGATAACGTCGCTTGCGTAACCAGCAGGGCCTTACGCCAGAAGCCCGCGTTATCGGCTGTGCTGCGATTCGCGCCGCGGAGCGCTTCAACCGGATCGGTCCGGGTGGCAAACCATGCCGGGGCGGTGCCGAAGAGAACGCCTGTAAGTAGTGACAGCCCGAAAGCGAAACCCAGCACAGGCAGTGACGGTGCCGTGCTGATGGGTAGTGAATGAGCATTATGAAATGCCAGCGCGAGAATAAGACGGCCGGAGCCATCGGCGACCCAGAGGCCAGCGAGGCCACCGGCAATTGAAAGCAGCACACTTTCGGCGAGGCACTGAGCGACAATCCGCTTGCGCGATGCCCCGATTGCGAGGCGAAGTGATGTCTGGCTGCGCCGCGCCATGCCGCGGGCCAGCATCAAATTCGCAATATTGGCGCACGCAATCAGCAGCACCAGAGAACACACAGACAGCAAGATCTGCAAGCTACGGCCATAGTCCTCTTTCATCGCCGCGACACCTGCGCCGGCCGGCACAACATGAATGAACTGCTTCGGCAGATCGCGCTTAAGCCCTGTTATCCAATCAGCAGGGTAGCCGGCTTCCGTCATCAGCCACTCCCGCAACATTCCGGTGAGCCGGGGACCCATTCCGGCCACTGTGGCGCCGGTACGCAATCTGCCAATAACGCGCAGCCACGCCGAAATGGATTGATGCAGCAATGAGCCCGGGCCGGATATTAATGGCTCCTGCTGCAAGGGCAACCATATATCAGGCGGATCGCTTCGTAGCGTCTCACCGAAAAAGCCGGGCGGAGCGATGCCGATGACCGTAAATGGATGACCTTCTACTACGAAGTTCGATCCGATAACAGACGGATCTCCTCCATACATTCCCCGCCAGGCACGGTAGCTAAGCACGGCAGCCGGCGCGGCGGAAGGATGATCGTCCGACGTCGAAAAAAGCCTTCCGGCAAAGGAGCGAATACCGAAGGTTGAAAAATAGTTTCCGGTTACAAACTCGCCGCGCATGGGCCTGCCCACCCGTTCTCTGTGCACGCGGCGAACGCTGAGCTGCACGGGCGAGGCCTGAAATGCTGTAAGTTCCTCAAACTCGGGAGTACCCGCCCTTAGACGCTCATATAGAGGAAATGTAAACAAGCCCCAGTTATCCTGCGGACCGCCTTCGACGCAACAGTCGTTGCTGTCACCGATACGGTACAGGCTGCCTGGATCCGCGACCGGCAGCGAACGCAGCATCACGGCATGAATCAACGAAAAGATGGCCGTCGTGCCGCCGATGCCTAGAGCCAGCGTCAAAACGGCGGTCAGAGTAAAAACGGGGGAGAGCCGGAACTGGCGCAGGGAGTAGCGGATATCGGCGAGCAAAGTCTGCATGTAGGTTGAAATACGAGCAATCCCGGAACCATGTTCCATCACGAGCGGAACCGGCTGAGAAATCTAGCGGTTAAGGAGCTCTGCCTTCCATATGAAGAAAGTCCGGCGCTCTTCGATTTCGGACAGTGGCGTTCGCGGGCGCGTGAGATGCTCCCCTACACTGGGAGAGATGAGCAAACAATATGCAACACCTCCCGCGATGGCAATCGACACTTCGAAAAAGTACTCGGCGACTCTGGATACGTCGAAGGGAAACATCGTCGTCGATCTCTTCGCGAAGGATGCTCCCAAGACGGTAAACAACTTCGTATTCCTAGCGCGTGAGGCCTTCTATGACGGCACAGTTTTTCACCGGGTCATCGCCGATTTCATGATTCAAGGCGGAGATCCGACTGCAAGCGGCCGCGGCGGGCCTGGTTATAAATTCGAAGACGAAACGAAGGATAACCCACACAAGCACCAGGTCGGATCGCTGTCCATGGCCAACGCCGGCCCGAATACGAATGGCAGCCAGTTCTTCATTACGCATGTGGTCACCGACTGGTTGAATGGCAAGCACACCGTTTTTGGACAGGTGCGATCCGGGCAGGATGTCGTCGATGCCATCAAGCAGGGCGACAAGCTGAACTCGATAAAGATCGAAGAGGCATAGGACCGCGTGTATTGTAGGGGTCGGCATGCCCGACCCGATTTTGAAATGACAAGAGATAAAGCCTGGGAAATCGTCTGCGAGTTCGTGCAGAACGAAAGCTTACGGCGGCACATGCTCGGTGTGGAGGCCTGCATGGTCGCGTATGCAAAGAAATTCGGCGAAGATCCGGAGCGGTGGGCAGCAACAGCTCTCCTTCACGATTTTGATTGGGAAATCCATCCGAATGCACCGGACCATCCGATGAAAGGCGAAGCGATTCTGGCCGAACGCGGTGTAGACGCAACCATCCGCCGGGCCATTCTTTCTCACGCCAATTACAGCGGCGTGCCGAGGGAATCGCCGCTTGAACGCGCTCTCTTTGCCTGCGACGAGCTGACAGGGTTTCTCACGGCTTGTTCCTATGTGAAGCCGGGACGAAGCATCTTCGAAGTCGATGTTCCGTCCGTCAATCGCAAGCTCAAGGACAAGGCCTTCGCGCGCAACGTGAACCGCGAAGATATTGTAAACGGCGCGCGCGAATTAGACGTTTCCCTTGAAGATCACGTCGCCTTCTGTATCGAAGCGATGAAAGGACGCGCCGCTGAATTAGGGCTGGCCGGCATTAACGCGAATCGCGGCGAGCCCGAACCTCGCGAAGCTGGGTGACGTCCTGCAGCAGAGCATTGCGGCTGCTTCCCGTCAGCGTGTTGTGATCCAGCACTCCCTGGACATCCGCAATGACATGATCGAGCTCGTCCTTATCGAAGTGCCCCTTCGTCAGATGGCGATCGAAATCCGAAATATGCTTCTGCGCCTCGCGATAGCGTTGACGTTGGTTGTGGTCGCTGTTGCCTGAGTCGGCGGCGACACGTAAATCCTCCTGTGTGCGTTCAACGAGGTGACGCATACCCTCATGGTCGTAACCGCGATCGTAATCGCGCCCGTAGTCCTGATAAGGCGCTGCAGCCAATGACGGTATGCTAGGCCCAACCGTCATTCCACAACCGAGAGCGGCAACAGCTATCGACTTCGTTAGCGCATTCATCCTCTTCACTTCCTTCATCGCAATCCTCCAATCCTGTTTGTAAGACGCTGGTTGGGGACCGGACATGTTGCGGCAACTTGGCTGCGGGCGGATTAAATTTGCCTAAGCTGATTGCAGGAAACCTCAACGTGCCTTCCGTTGTCAGACTGCAGGAAGAGGAGGCGGGAATGCTTCGTTACGCCCTGATTTTTCTCGTTATCGCGATCATCGCGGGGATTCTCGGCTTTGGAGGCATCGCGTTTGCAGCCGCCGGTATCGCGAAGATCCTGTTCTTCATCTTCTTGATTTTGTTTGTCGTAGGACTCATCATGCACCTCGGTCGGGGACGGCCAGCCGTCTGATTGCGGCGCTTAAAACCGGATTGCGGCTCTGAGGCCGTGACAAACCAACAGGAGGCGTCCTGCGAGTTTCGATCCCGCAGGACGCGTTCCTGACCAGCTACGGCATTCCTCGCCGGTCGATTAAAAACAAGACGAGCACAACTATGACCAGGAGTGCCAAGCCTCCGCTCGGGTAATAGCCCAAACCCCAGTTTTGCGAGTAGGACCAGGTCGGCAGCATTCCGATCAGCAACAAGAAAAGGATAATAATCAACAGCAGGCGGAGCATCAGTGCAGAGCCTCTCTTTTGACGACTCTCACGTTATCAGAGTTCCGGTCCTGTGACTACTCAAGTTCGGTACTAGGCGGCACTGAACTCCGACCCCACTAAGACCCACCCGCTGATGCCTTGCGCTCCGCCGACTTCGCCATTTCCAAATGCTCTTGCAAGATCGGAAGCGCAGCCTCGGCAAATGCTCTGATGTCGGAGTTTGTTCCGTTGGCCGCTTCTCGCTGGAACTCCTTTATGTCTTCCTCATGGTCCTTGACCATGGCCCGTGTATAGGCCCGATCAAATGCTGCTCCCGAGAGATGGCTCAATTTGTCGTAGAGCGCCTGGTCATTCGCGTTCATGGTCGCGGGAAGTGTCATGCCGCCTTTCGCTGCCGCTGCTTTCAGACGCTCATTTGCCTTTGAATGGTCGTCCACCATCCTTTGACCAAACGTCCTCACGTCGGAATGACTGGCCCTTTTCAGCGCCAGCTGCCCAAGTTTCACCTCGGCGATACCGCCCTGCGCCGCCTTCAAGGCGAAGGCGGCATCACCGGGCTTCATCATCTTCTGTGCACCGGTATCCAGGTGATCACTACCAGAGTCCTGTGCCGCTAGCATGGGTGGGAGTACTGTAGTCAGCAGCAGAGCGCCGAGCATCTGAAGATTTCCTATCTTCTTCAAAAAGTCAATTCCAGAGAAAATCATAAGGTCAATCAATACATTTCGAGGATACGGCCGACCGGTACGTTACAGGCCGGCTCGGAGAAATCGCTTGGATAACTGGCTGCTGAAAGTGGAGCTGGATGGCGAGTGGGAGGAGTGCGCCTTCAAAACACGCTCCGAAGCCGTAACAGCCTTCCACGCACTCCTCCATGACTACGCATCGCTCATCAAGAAGGCAATACTTTTTTCACCTGAGCGCACGAGGAAACGCTGGAGAGCGCGTCTTTGCCCCCCGGTATCCAGGCTGGTTCACTAGTGGACTTGCCCGATCCTAACACTGCGGCCCATTCTCGACCGTACCGGCTGTGGTGGCGCAGTCACTTCATGACTGCAGCGCCTAGCCGATGTTATTTGCGATCGCGTACCGCGTCATCTGGGCAGTCGAATGCAGATCGAGCCTCTGCATGATGGCTGCGCGATGAAACTCGGCTGTGCGCACGGAGATGTTGAGCTGATTGGCGATATCTTTGGCGCTACAGCCGAGAGCAATCAATCGCAATACTTCTCGTTGGCGTGCGGTAAGACCGTTTCTAACAGGGTGGGGATCCGTTTCGTTCGTCGTGGAGGGCATCAGGCTATCGCCACCGAGGACGGCTCGAATAGCGGTGATCAGTTCATGGGCCGGCACGCGCTTTGAAAGATAGGCCTTAGCGCCGATTTGAGCGGCCTGATCGAGATAGCTGGAATCCGCGTACATCGAGAGGAAGACGATCGGCAACGTGGGCTGACGTTCCAGCACTTTTCGCGCCGTTATAAAACCGTCGCCGTCCGGCATGCTCACGTCCAGAATCGCGACATCCGGTTGGAACTCCTCCACCGCATTGATGAACGCCTGGCTATTGTCCACCGCAAACACATTGAAATCGTCCCTCATCATGGTGCGTAAGGCGTCCAAAATAAGGTGGTGGTCGTCAGCGAGTAGAATTTTTGGTAAAGAAGTATCCGTTACAGGTGCGCTTTCCGTTGTCAACACAATGTTCCTCTCCGCGTACGATGCGTACTAGTAGCACAACGTGTCTTAAGAAGTTTTACGAAGTTTAGATGTAAGACACATTACTTCCTTGGTTCTCTTAGGGGGTCATAATAGCTGAAGCCGAGAGCAATGTAGAACAGAGCTCGTCGCACGCCAGGTAGTTGGGAATGATGTAATCTGCACCGGCATTGATCAGGCGCCGGCGTTTCCATGGATCGACTTCCAGGCATTCCGGCTCGGCTGTCGCGACTCCGACTGCGATGCCACCCGCCTTCTTGACTTCCTCAATTTCGACGTAGCCATCCCCGAAAACCAGGAGCTCATCGGGCTGCAAGCCTCCGGTACGAGCCAGAATTTGCTGAACGAGAATGGCCTTTGAAAAGCTTTTCAGGTCGTCCTGCGCTCCGTAGACACGTTCGCCAAAATAGCGCGAAACTCCGAGTAAAGCGGCTTCCTCGTTTACATCGACGTGGTCTGTGCCGCTCGCGAGGTATAACCGCAAGCCTTGTTCCACAAGGCGTTCCAAGAGCTCTCGCGCGCCAGGAACCATATATTGTTCCGGTTTGGCACTTCCAGCGCGAAGCCCTTCAACCCGGTTCCGGATCTTCAACCAGAGGTGGTCGAGATATATCCTTTTGTAAGCCAGCGGTTCCAGCGGTCGTCCGCCCCGTTTCTCGACGGCTTCGGCAAGCGCCATCATCTGGTAAATCGTTTCCTTACCCGTCAGGTGCCAGACGAATTCCTCGACCGTGCTCCGAAGTTCTTCCTCGGATTCGCCGGTATTGAGCTTTGACAATTGCTCCACGCAGAGCGGGATCATGACACCCATCCATCCGGAGCGAATCAACGAGATCGTACCGTCGAAGTCGAAAATCACTGCTTTGGCACGTGAAGCCGATGCGCCCGCACGAATGATTTCAATCACTTCCGCATTGTCTCACGCGTATGGGCAAAATCCTGTCCCGAACGCGGCGTCTGGCCGGGTTATTATACGCATTGACTGCTTGTAGCTGATTTCTTATGAACGTAGCGATTATCGGAACGGGATACGTGGGCCTTACGACAGGCGTCTGCCTGGGGTTTCTGGGTCACTCCGTTTCCTGCCTGGACACTGACGAATCGAAAATCGACGCTTTACGGGCGGGGAAAATCCCGATCTACGAACCGTATCTCGAACAACTGCTCGAAGAGGCGCAGCCCAACCTCCGCTTCACGACCAGTTATCCGGAGGCCATTCCGGAAGCTGAGGTGGTGTTCATTGCCGTGGGGACGCCACCCACCCCATCCGGCGCTCCCAATTTAGAATATCTTTCGCAAGCGGCGCGCTGCGTCGGCCAACACATAGGTTCCGATTTCACCGTTGTGGTAAACAAATCGACTGTGCCCATCGGCAGCGGCAACTGGGTGGAATCGCTATTGAGAGACGCGGGACAACACCGTAGCAACGGGTTAGCACCGGATTTTGCGGTTGCTTCCAATCCCGAATTCCTGCGTGAAGGCACCGCCCTGCACGATAGCCTCTACCCGGACCGAATCGTCATTGGCGCGGATGAGCCCCGTGCACTTGAGGTACTCTACACTCTATATCGCCCGATACTCGACCAGACCTTTTCCGCGCCGACATATCTGCCGCGGCCGGAGACAGTGGTTGCGGTACCGCTGGTTTCGACCGACCTGGCCTCGGCTGAGTTAATCAAGTATGCCGCGAATGCCTTTCTGGCGTTGAAAATCAGCTTTATCAACGAAATTGGGTTGCTCTCGGAACGAGTGGGGGCAAACATCGCGGAAGTAGGGCGCGGGATCGGATTGGATTCGCGTATCGGGCCTCGTTTCCTGAGCGCTGGAATCGGGTGGGGAGGGTCGTGCTTCGGTAAAGATACAGCAGCCCTCGTCGCGACGGCCGGAGAATACGGCTTGCACCTTCCGATCGTCGAGGCTGCGCGCAAAGTCAACTCGCGGCAGCGGGACCGCGTCGTCGAAAAACTGCTACAGGAACTGAAAATTCTGAAGGGCCGCACGATCGGGTTGCTGGGCCTCGCGTTCAAGCCCAACACCGACGATCTGCGAGAGTCACCCGCGATCGAAATCGCCCAAAAGCTGATCGACCGCGGCGTGCGTGTGAAGGCTCATGATCCGATTGCCTTGAGCCGCTTCGACCGCGAGCACGGCGCAATGGGTGTGCATCTTTGCCAGAGCGCCTGCGAAGTGGCCGAGGGTTGCGACGCTCTGATATTGGTAACAGAGTGGAACGATTACCGCGATCTGGAGTGGGAAGTAGTTGCCAAGAAAATGCGGAACCTGTTTATTTTGGACGGGCGGCATGCCCTGGACCGGGAGAAGGTAACGCGCGCCGGTCTTCGATACGTGACCATCAGCTAAAGCAGCATCCGAACCGCCGAGACTTTAATCGTCTAGGCGCGGGCGCTGTTCTCTGCCTGCCCGCTCTTCCTTCGTTCGCCGGGAACCTTGGCTACGACTGGAAACTCGGCGTGATTACCGACCAGGTCGATTTGGACTTGGTCCGCGTGCTCGGAAGCTTTTGTCCCAAATATCGGCTGCGCTGGATTGAGATTCGTTATCTCAGACTCGATGGCCGCTCGAGCTATGTCTATAGCGATGCAACGCCCAGCCAACTGAAAGAGATCAAGCGGCGGATGGACGATGCCGGCGTAAGCCTGGCCGTTCTCGATACCGCTATCTTCAAGATTTCGTTACCCGGCACCGCGCCGGTAGGAGAGAGCCCTGCCTATGTTGGTCCCGCGCAGGAACATTTCGGCCGACAGATGGACGATCTGAAACGGGCGGCAGATGCCGCACATGCGCTTGGCACGCAGAAGATCCGTATTTTCACCTTCAGACGTGTGGCCCGGCCCGCTGCGGTGTTCAACCGTATTGTGGACGAATTGGAAAGAGCCCTCGCCGTCGCTAGGCAACACAATATAACGCTGCTGGTTGAGAATGAGTACGACTGCAACATCGCCACCGGGCAGGAAGTCGTCAGGCTGTTTCGGGCTATCCCGGACCGGCGGCTCATGCACAACTGGGATCCGTGCAATGCCTACGAAGCCGGCGAACAGCCGTTCCCCGCGGTTTGGGAACAGCTCGATCATAGCCGGATCGGCCATATCCATTTAAAAGACGCGGCCGGCACGAAGTGGAAACCGATCGGCACCGGAAAGATCGACTTCGCCGGCCAATTCCGTGCGCTAAAAGCTTTGCATTACTCGGGAACGCTGTCACTTGAGACTCGCTATAAGAATGCACTAGAAAATCAATACGCCTCCAGTGTCGAATCAATGGACGGCCTACTGCGAGTTTTACGAGATATCTGAGCTCGTTTCCGAAGAACATTTCCAGACATTGCGAAATCTTTCTTGACTTAATCCCGGTTGAGCGATACGCTATTCACGCTGCTGGGTGGGATTGTTGGTCCGCTGCTCCTCCGTGTCCCTGTTTTCCTTATCGCCACTACTGCGCCCGTCCCCACAACGAAAGGTAATCATGCGAAAACTCGTTGCTCTTTCCTCGCTCGTTCTTTTGCTTGCGTTGGGTGCCCCAGGTGTAAACGCTCAGGTTCTTTACGGCTCAGTCGTAGGAACCGTCACCGATCCAAGCGGCGCGCTGGTTCCGAACGCGGATGTCAAGGCAGTGAATCCGCAGACCGGCGAAACGCGCGAGGTCAAGTCCGATAATTCAGGGCGCTACACAATTGGCAACGTACTGCCTGGCGTCTACGAAATCCACGTCACGGCAACGGGCTTTCGGCCCGTCACCACGACCGGTGTCACGGCGACAATCAATACCGTCACTCGTGTCGATGTTCAAATGCAGCTTGGTTCCCAGTCGCAGGAGATCAGCGTGTCCGGTACTACCGCGGCGCTACAGACCGATAAATCGGACACTCATACGGAACTTACTCCGCGCGAGATGGCAAGTCTGCCGCTGCCAAATTACCGGAACTTCCAAAGCCTCTTCAATCTGGTGCCCGGCGCGACGCCTACCGTATTTACGAATTCCATCACCGACGTCCCGCAACGCTCGCTCAGCACAAATGTAAACGGCACGAATCGAAATAACAACAACACGCGCGTCGATGGGGCTGCGGACATTTTTGTATGGCTTCCGCACGCGACCTTGTATGTTCCTCCGGAGGAGACCATTGAAACGGCCAATATCACCACCGGCAGCTTCGACGCGGAGCAGGGCATGGCTGGTGGATCAGCAGTAACAATCACCACGAAGTCGGGAACCAACGATTTCCATGGCGTTGCGTTTGCCTTCTGGGATGACAACCACCTCGAGGCACGTAACTTCTTCTACTACGGCAATGGCACACCCTTCAGCCTTCACAATATCGACAGTGCAACGTTGGGCGGACCCATCGTCAAGAACAAGCTGTTCTTTTTCGCAAGCTGGGAGGGCACGCGTGAACGGACGAATTATTCAGCGCTTTCGACTGTTCCCACGGCCGCCGAAAGAAATGGCGACTTCAGCGACTTCGGCACGACCATTTACGATCCATCCACCGGGGATGCGAGCGGAAAAGGCAGGACGCCTTTTCAGAACAACATTGTGCCGGCCAGCGAGTTCAGTCCGATTACACAGAAGCTTCAGAGTCTGATTCCTTTACCGAATCAGCCGGGAACCACTTCCAATTACTTCAGCGCGGGGACACAGTCGCTGACCCGCGACAACATCGACGCAAAGATAGATTGGGACCGCACGCCGAATCATCACATCTTCGGCAAATACAGCGTCATGAAGGCGCTGGTGATTTGTCCCTTCAGCTTGGGCCCGGCGGGCGGCACAGGACTTTGTAACGGGAATGGGGCCGGCACCGCGCCCACGCTGACCCAACTGGCCACGCTCGGCCACAGTTTGATTCTCACACCCAATCTGCTTCTGGACCAGGTATTAGGGTTCACACGGATGGGCCAAAACGGCCACGATGACTTCTACGGCCAGAACATCGGACTGGATCTCGGGATTCCCGGAACGAACGGTCCGGATATCCGCCAAAGCGGCTTTCCGATTTTCAATATTACGGGTTTTAGCAGCCTCGGCCAAACAGCGAACTACAGCCCGTTCTGGCGTAATGACCAAACCTGGACAAACAGCAATAACCTGACCTGGACGCACGGCGCTCACGAGCTGCGGTTTGGCTTCGACCTGGTCCGTTTCCAGCTCAATCAATGGCAACCGGAGGCCGGCAATTTCGGCCCGCGCGGATACTTCACGTTTGATGGTGCTATTACTGCACTGAACGGCGGCGAATCGCCGGATCAATTCAACGCCTATGCCGCCTTCCTGCTGGGGTTGGATCAATCCGTCGGTAAAACCCTACAGAACATCTATCTGACAGGCCGGGAATGGCAGTTTGGCTGGTACGGGCGGGATCGCTGGCAGGTCTCTCGCAAATTGACGCTCAATCTCGGCTTACGGTACGAATTGTACCCGCTCGTTCAGCGCACGAACATGGGCCTCGGCAGGTTCGACCTGGCGACGAACAATATCATCATTGGTGGGCTGGGCAGCAATGACGAGAATGCTGGAGTTACGGTGAGCCACAAGCTCTTCGCGCCACGCGTAGGCCTCGCCTATCGGCTGAACGATTCTACAGTGATCCGTATGGGCTATGGCATCAGCTACGATCCATTACCGATGTCACGTGTCTTTCGTGATCCTTACCCGCTGACCATTCCGCAGAGCTTTACCGGATCGAACAGCTACACTCCCTATGCATCCATTGCGGCAGGTATTCCTCCGGTGGTCGTGCCCGATCTTTCAACGGGCATCGCTCCGGTTCCTACCTCCACCGTCATCAGTCGCAGCCCGTTCCCCGGCTTGTTACATCGCGGCTACATTCAGTCCTACAATTTCACGATCGAGCGGCAGCTACCCGCCAATTTCGTGGTGAGCGCCGCCTTCGTCGGAACCTCGACGACGCATCAGTTTGTCGATCATGAAATGAACGCCGGGTACCCCGGTAGCGGCCGCTCGGGGCTTCCTCTGAAGGCAACGCTCGGACGGACTGTCTCGACTCTGTTCGAGGACGGCTGGTTGAGTTCTCATTACACCTCGCTCCAGATAGGAATTAGTCATCGCTTCTCCAAGGGTTTAATGATCAAGGGCGCTTACACGCGGTCGAAGGCGATTGACATGGCAGACGATGACGGGCGCACCGGCTTGTTGTTCAACTACCCTCCCGAGATTGCGCGCAATAGAGCTGTCTCTGGCTTCGACATTCCCAACAACTTCCAGATTGGCGGATTGTACGACCTGCCGTTCGGCAAGGGCAAGACCTATCTCCAGAGTGGCTGGGCAAGTTACATTCTGGGCGGATGGGAAGTGAACGGCACGTTCAGCGCGTACTCCGGCCTGCCTTTCACGGTAACGGCTTCAGGAGCCTCGCTGAATGCTCCCAACAATACCCAGACCGCCGATCAGATTCTGCCTACCGTGGCGTTTCTGGGGGGAATCGGCGCGGGCGATCCATACTACGATCCGAACGCCTATGCGCCCGTCACCGACGTGCGGTTCGGCAACTCGGGCCGCAATGTTCTGCGCGCTCCTCGCACGTTTAACGCGAACGTCAGCCTGTTTCGCACGTTCCCCATTAATGAGCAGATTCACCTGCAATTCCGCGCGGAAGCCGACAACGTGTCGAACACACCTCACTTCCTGGCGCCCAATGCAAATGTCTCCTCGGGAAACTTTCTCGACATCACGAGCGCCAACATGGATCAGCGGCAATTCCGCCTCGGCCTGAAACTGATGTTTTAAGGAGATCAAAACATGAGAAGAACGTTTGTGATGCTGCTGTTTTCCGGCGTTCTGCTGTCTTTCGCGTCAGGAGCTGAGGACCCTCACCGCAACTATGCCGAATCGGAGACCATTAGCCGCTTTGGGATCGTTGCGACCAGTCAAGCGCTCGCCTCGCAGGCAGGGACGGCAGTTCTCGAGCGCGGAGGGAACGCGGTGGATGCCGCGATTGCAGCAAACGCTGCCTTAGGCGTGATCGAGCCCATGATGAACGGGGTCGGTGGCGACCTCTTTGCCATCGTCTACCAGGCGAAGACGGGCAAGGTTTTTGGACTGAATTCGAGCGGGTGGGCGTCGAAGGGCATGACCATCGACTTCCTTAAAGCTAAGGGCGTCACAAAGATTTCTGGACATAGTGTTTATTCAGTCACCGTGCCTGGTACGGTAGCCGGATGGGCGGCGCTGCACGACAAGTTCGGCAAGTTACCCCTGAAGGACGATTTGACGCCGGCCATCTTCATGGCGAAACAAGGTGTTCCCGTCCCCGAAATGGATGCCCAGGCGTGGAGAATCTTTGGCCCTCAGTTCCAGAAATCGCCGGGGTTTGCTGCGACCTTCCTGCAGCAGGGCCAGCCATTGCTTACCGGCGAAGTCTTTCGAAATCCCGATCTGGCGCACACTCTGGAACAGATCGCCGGCGACGGAGCGGACGCTTTCTATCGCGGCCAACTTGCTGCCGGAATGGTCGATTTCCTCGACTCGCTCGGCAGCCCGATGTCGCGCGAGGATCTCGCCGAGTTCACGCCCGAATGGGTGGATCCGATTTCGACGACCTATCACGGCTGGACCGTGCGCGAGCTCCCGCCCAACGGGCAAGGCATTGCGGCTCTCGAGATGCTCAACATCATGGAACGCTTCCCGCTGAAAGACCACGGTCATAACAGCCTCGAAGCGCTTCACACCATGATTGAAGCTAAGAAGCTCGCTTACGCAGATCTAAAAAGATACGTAGGGGATCCACGCTTCTCGAAGATTCCAGTAGCCGAACTGTTGTCAAAAGACTTCGCTGCAACGCGCGCGAAGCTCATTGGAAGCACCGCGAACTGTGACGTTGCTCCGGCCGAGTTAGCGACGACGCTGAGCGCAGCAGGGCGTGACACAACGTATCTCACAGTCGTGGATCACGACGGGAACATAATATCTCTCATCCAGAGCAATGCAGGCGCTTTTGGAGTGGGCCTGGTCGCGCCCGGAACCGGTTTTGTTCTACAAAATCGTGGAACCGGTTTTACTCTCGAGCCGGGCCGGCCCAATACGCTCGCACCGCGTGCGCGGCCCTTTCACACCATCATTCCGGCCCTGCTCGGTAAAGGTGATGTGACGATCGGATTCGGCATTATGGGCGGGCTGAACCAGCCTCAGGCTCACGCGCAATTCGTATCCAATATCGTCGACTTCGGAATGAATATTCAGGCGGCGCTCGATGCGCCGCGTTTTACGAAACCAACCTTCAACGGCTGCGATGTTCTGCTTGAATCCCGAATACCTGAAACCGTACGCGCAAAACTAGCGGAGAAAGGACATAAAGTTCAGGTCGAGGATGCTTATTCGCAGAAAATGGGCCGTGGAAACGCTGTGATGGTGGATTCACACGGCGTTAAGCACGGCGCCTCCGATCCGCGAGCTGACGGACTGGCTATCCCCGAAGGTCCGGATTATTGGAAAGCTTCCCGATAGACGAAAACCCCGGAATGTGATTTACACTCCGGGGTTTTGTTAATTTTAATCGGGCGACTTCCTACTCTCCCACACACTCGCGCATGCAGTACCATCGGGGCTGAGAGGCTTAACTTCCGTGTTCGGGATGGGAACGGGTGGAACCCTCTCGCTTGTATCACCCGAAAACTTGCCGGGCATTCTCAAATCCGGCTTAGGTCGCTTACGCTTCCGGCTCGGTTTCGAGGCTCAGACTTAAATTCGGGTTGAATAGTTATTGACGGCAACTCTCAAATCGTAGAGTAAATTTTATGGTCAAGCCGAACGAGCTATTAGTAACGGTCAGCTCAACGCATTACTGCGCTTACACATCCGTCCTATCAACGTGATCGTCTTTCACGGCTCTTCAGGGAGATCTCATCTTAGGGAAGGTTTCGTGCTTATATGCATTCAGCACTTATCCTGACCAGACTTCGCTACTCAGCTGTGCCACTGGTGTGACAACTGAATCACAAGAGGTCTGTTCACCCCGGTCCTCTCGTACTAAGGGCAAGCCCCTTCAAATCTCCTACGCCCACCACAGATAGGGACCGAACTGTCTCGCGACGTTCTGAACCCAGTTCACGTACCGCTTTAATAGGCGAACAGCCTAACCCTTGGGAGCTTCTACACCCCCAGGATGCGATGAACCGACATCGAGGTGCCAAACCGG
>DATBHS010000199.1:0-5060 GCA_036557345.1 Bryobacteraceae bacterium | reverse complement strand
GCAGGTAGCCCATTACGCGAAAAACGCGGCACGTTGGGGCGTTCGAGCGCAGAACACCGGCATCGATCTTCCGGCGATTGTCCGCCGCAAGAACGAAATCGTCACAAGGTTTCGATCCGGCTGGCAGAAGAGCTTCGATTCCAATGATCACGTGACACTCTACCGCAAGCGCGCACGGTTTATCGGGCCGAAGCAGATCGAGACCGGCAACGAGATCATCGAAGGCACGCGCATCTTCATCGACACGGGCGCAGCGCCCGCCGTCCCGCGCATCGACGGACTGAACTCCGTTCCTTATTTGACCAACGTCAGCCTGCTGGATTTGGAAGATCTGCCCGCACATTTACTTGTCTTGGGCGGTGGATATGTAGGCCTGGAATTCGGGCAGATGTTCCGGCGCTTCGGCAGTGAAGTCACTGTGATTCAAAGCGCCGAGCGCATTCTTCAAAATGAGGATGCGGACATAACGGATGAATTGCAGCGCTCCCTTGAGGCGGAAGGAATCAGGTTTATTCTGCCAGCGCGTGCGACGAGAGCGCGCGGCCGGATTGGAGACATTGAATTAACGATCGAAGGAGCAAATGGTTCACAGATTCTGAAAGGATCGCACTTACTGGTCGCGGCCGGTCGAACGCCACAGACGAAGGATCTGGATTTAGCAAGAGCGGGGGTGGAGACCGACACCAAGGGCTTCATCAAAGTGAACGAGCGGCTGGAGACGACAGCGCCCGGCATCTGGGCGCTTGGCGATGTCACGGGCGGACCTGCTTTTACACATATCTCCTACAACGATTTTCAAATCATCTACGGCAATATTTACGAAGGCAAGCGTCTGAGTACTGCTTTGCGGATCGTTCCTTACGCTGTATACACGGACCCTACTTTGGGGAGAGTCGGCCTGACCGAGAAAGCTGCCCGTGCACTGGGCAGAAAATTGAAAATCGGCAAGACGCCGATGAGCTTTGTCGCCAGGGCAATCGAACGCTCGGAAACGGCGGGAACGATGAAGATTGTCATCGACGCCGAAAGCGACCGTGTGCTCGGGGCGGCGATCCTTTCGGCCGAAGGCGGTGAACTGGTGCAGATCATCGGCACGTTGATGCTGGCTGACAAACCGTACACTCTTCTGAAAGGCGCAATCTATATTCACCCGACTCTCGCGGAAGGCTTTTTCGGCCTGATGGATAGCGTCAAGGCGGTCAATGAATGAAAGCATTATGGGTAGCAATCGCTGCTCTCATAACAGGATCTTTCGCCCGCGCACAGACTCCCGATACGGCCGCGATCGGCGGCAGGGTCGTCGATCAGAGCCAGGGAGTGGTTTCGGATGTGCAGGTCACAGTCACGAACACAGTGAGCGGCTTCGGACGGCACGTAGAGACGGACAGCTCCGGGAACTTTTCTATCAGCGGCCTGCCCATTGCGGGGAGCTATACGGTGGACGCGGCCAAACAAGGCTTCACAGCCGCAGTTTTGGAGAACATCACGCTTGTGGGTGGCACGCGGGCCGATATCCGCCTGCAATTGAATGCCGAGGGCGGTCAAACCAAAATTACAGTTACAGGAGTGCTCGGAGGAGTGCGCACCGACGAGCCGCAACTCGGTGACCGTCTCGGTGCCCGGCAGATTGAAACAACGCCGCTCCTGAACCGTAAAATCACGTATCTTTCGCTTCTGAACGCTGCAAACCGTCCAGCTATCAACCAGGGCGACGTCTTCATGAATCAGAACCTGTTCACTACCAACGGCGCGGGGAGGCGTCAGGCATGGTTCGAGATCGACGGGAGCAACGGAGTCGATCTCTGGGGGCGTCAGACGATATTTACAAACGTTCCGCTCGCTGCCGTCCAGGAGATGAGCATACTAGAGAATGCATTTTCTGCCGAATATGGCGGCAGCGCCGGAAGTGTCATAAACGTCGTCACGAGAAGCGGTAGCAATAACTTTCATGGCGAGATCCTCGGGCTAGTTCGTCCCTCGGCAACGGAGGCTGCGCTGTCCGGTTTCACATCTAAAAGCGCCGCCAATGGCAACGATTTGACGGAGGATACTGTTGCACAAGGAGCTGTATCTTTTTCAGGTCCGCTCGGCCACAGCGGTCGCACGCAGTTTCTCCTTGCGGGTGAATACACGGCCGAAAACCGCGCTTCGCCCGTGACATCGCCCATCGCACCGGGCGAATTCATCGGGCACTATCGCGACTGGCTGGGGTTCTTTCGCCTGGATCATCAGCTCAGCGAGACCAACAATCTGTTCTTTCGCGGCGACGTGGACGGCTTCTACGATACGAATCCAAACGGAACGGTTGGCGGGAACAATTTACCGACGGTGGACCGCGTGTTCAGGCGCCGCACCTACTCGATGGAGGTGGGTGATACCGAGACACTCAGCTCAACTCTCGTCA
The DNA here is from genome assembly GCA_036557345.1 of Bryobacteraceae bacterium. GTDB lineage: Bacteria > Acidobacteriota > Terriglobia > Bryobacterales > Bryobacteraceae > Bog-105. The sequence continues at coordinate 2,656 of DATBHS010000199.1, read as the reverse complement.
ACAATGCGCGCGTGCAGTTTCAGCTTGCCTCTCCCATCACGCAATTTGAGCCCGTGATTTACAGCACCCAATATGTGGTGCCGGTTTCCACGGGCGGTACCTTCACCTCGGGTACCTCCCAATCCGCTTTGTTACTCAACAGGCAATACGAAATCAACGATGTGGTATCTGCGATTCGAGGCCGCCATCAGATCAGGTTCGGGACGGATATCATCGTGGCCCACAATGGCGGTGATAGCAAGGAATTCGGCGGACCCATCTATCTGGGCCAGTTCCTCTATAAGCCTTGCACGGACGCGCCGGCTTTTTGCGAAAGTGCGGCTTACATCCAGAACATCGGAAATGTCCAAACTTATACGCAAAGCTATGGGAATGGCAGCTACGCTGTGACAGACACTTTGTGGTCCCTGTTTGTCCAAGATGACGTCAAGATACGGCCTGACCTTACCTTGAATCTCGGGCTTCGTTATGAGCAACAAACATTCACGGACTCGCGGAAGAATTTCGCGCCGAGGGCAGGCTTCGCTTATAACTGGGGTGGGAACGGAAAGACAGTATTCCGCGGCGGCTTCGGCATCTACTATTCACAGGTGGTCGACAATGCCGAAGCGAATTACGCGCTTGTCGGGCCAACCGGCGTATTCAACTATACAGCCGCTCCCGGCCAGATCGGATTTCCCAGCAGCGTGTCCACGGCGCCTTTGCCGGCATTTCCCGCAGGCGCCGTTGTGCCGCTGCGGAGCCTTTACATAAGGCCGGGGGAGAGCGACTCGCTGAACCAGTTCTTCCCGGTATCCACCTTGATTGGTTACCCGGACCGGCTGCTTAACCCGTATTCCGAGCAGTGGAGTTTCGGAATCGAACAGCAACTGAAGCCGAATTGGGTCTTGAGCGTTGACTATATCGGCTCGCACACGCTGAGGATCAATCGACCGCTGGATGTGGACCCGCCGACGCCTTTCATTCGCACGGCCCAGGGCCAAATCCGCTCCGCACAGGCAGCCAACTGCACGCGTCCGTTTTGGATCTGGTGGTACGAGCAGCAGGGAATGACCTGCAATCCCAAGCATGCAACGAGTCCACAACCCCCGTACGGTGTCATTCAGAGCGATGTCAACAATGGCTATTCGTATTATGATGCTGTCAATATCAACCTGAGCCACAGGTTTGGCGAACGCTTATCGATGCTGGCCAGCTATGTGTGGTCGCACGCGATTGACAATGTCGATCCCGATATTCCAAATCAGAACTCAAACGACCCGAACTTCACCGGTCGCGTGGAAAATGGCAGCGCCATTTTTGATCAACGCCAGCGTTTCGTGCTGAGTGGTGTTTTCATCGCCCCGTGGAAGATCAGCATCGGTGGGCTCGCGACTCTGGGTTCCGGTCTGCCTTATAACTACGTTACGGGCACAGTGAACAGCGGTGATACCGGCGCTACGACGGACCGGCCGGTGATTAACGGAGTAGTAGTGGGACGTAACATGGGACGCGGCAGGCCGATATATGACGTGTCTCCTTTCATAGAACGCCCGTTCCCGTTCGGAAGCGAGCGGCGCTTGCTGGTCTTGCGCGCCGAAGCCTTCAACGTCCTGAACCACGCGAATTTCGTGGGCTATAGCGGTACGTATGGCAACGGCGTGCTTCCGGGCCCGGGGTTTGGCCAGCCGCTCGCAGGAATCACAAACCAGCTTCCGGCCCGCTCGCTTCAGTTCCAGGCGAGATTCAGTTTTTGAATCTGAAGCAGACCTAGCGATCTGCCGTATAGTCTGTTTCACTTGATACGCTTGGGCGCGGAGGTCCGATGGATGCTAATACAACTCAAGTCCATATTTATGGCGGCGCTCCTTACCGTGGCGAGTTGCTTATGCGGTCAAACCGGAGTGCCGGAATCTGTTCAGGTCTTCGACAGCGCGCACATTGCGGATGTGTATCGTGTCTCGCTCGACAGGGACGCACTGCTGCTCGAGTCAATCACCGATGTGATAAAGGCCAAGAAGATCGCGGACGGCCAGGTAATCATCAGCTCCGGCTCCGTCCAGGAGTGCACGTACCACTACGTCACTTCAACCGCGGTTAAGGCCAACAATGAGTACAAAACGGTGAAGGGCCCTTCCGAAATTCTTAGCGGAGGCGGCATCATCGCCGACGGTCAGCCGCATATACATATTGCACTTTCAAATCCGGAGAGGGGAGCGTACGGCGGCCATCTTGAAAAAGGCTGCCGGGTTCTTTACCTGGCCGAGATTGCGATTTTTCGCTATGCCGGTCCAGCGCTAACCCGCAAGGTCAACGCGAACGGCATCTCGATCCTTCAGCCGAAATAGCGCTAGCGACATGCAACTGCACAAATGCCTGATTTTCTCGATGGCTCTCGCGATTCTGTCGCCTCGCCTGGCGATCACGGCACCGGTTCATACGTGGCAGAAACAAGAGCTAACCTTCACGTCTGAGCGTTCGTTTGCGAATGCATATACGGACGTGCGTATGTGGGTCGACCTGGACGGACCGGGGTTTCACAAACGAGTTTACGGATTCTGGGATGGGGGAAATACTTTTAGAGTCCGAGTGGTGGCGACGAGCCCCGGTAAGTGGACGTGGACGAGTGGCTCCGATCCCCGAACGTCAGGTTTGGCGGGCAAGAGCGGATCGTTCA
>DATBHS010000198.1:0-19511 GCA_036557345.1 Bryobacteraceae bacterium | reverse complement strand
GCAGATCGCAAGCGATGGAGGCCTCCTGGCGCAGCCAGTCACTCGAAGCACGATACTGCTCGCGCCGGCGGAGCGCGCGGACGTGATCGTCGATTTCCGCGGACGCGAAGGTCATCGCCTGACTCTCATGAACCACGCGCCAGCCCCCTACCCCTCCGGCGGCAATCTCTCCCCGCGCTTCGTCATGCAATTCCGTGTACGACGGCCGCTGAGTCCCGGCCCCGATCCAAGTGAGGTCCCGGCCAGGTTAGCGGAAGTTCCCGTACTCCCGGAAGGCTCCGCCGTGAAGACCCGTCGCCATCTGCTGCTGGAGTACATGACCGCCGATGCCCGCCTTCATCATGTTCTCCTCAACGGAAAGCGATTTTCCGATCCCATTACCGAAGATCCCGCCAACGGCAGCACAGAAATCTGGGAGTTCGTGAACCCCACAATCGACGCTCACCCCATTCATCTGCACGCCATCCATTTCCAATTGCTTGATCGACGCCGTTTCGACGTGCGCCGCTATGAGCGCACCTCCGAAGTCATCCTCACCCGTCAAGCAATCCCCGCCCCACTCGAAGAGCGCGGCTGGAAAGATACCATTCTGTGTCCTCCCGGCCAGGTAACCCGCATCATCATTCCGTTCCACGGAACTCCTGGGCGGTTTGTCTGGCATTGCCATATGCTCGAACATGAGGACAACGAGATGATGCGGCCCCTTCTGCTACGGGGGTAGCGCTTCGAAGAAGCTTGCCTTCGAGCACCGTCTCTTTACGCCGCGTTTAGACGACCTTTATGCCTTCTTAAGTGACTTGGCTATAGGCTCAAATAGTAGGTACAACTACACTGCCTGGTTTCGCTCATTCCTTACGTCTCCCTGCCCGACTTGCCGGAGTCATTGCCGCTGTCGCCGCGCTGACGTTTGTCGATTTTCGAGTCATTCATGTCAACAGTCCTACCGCTGCGTTCTCGTTTCTTCTCCTCATTCTGGGCCTCGCCACGCGGGTTGGCCTGAGAGAATCCGTTGTCGCCTCGCTGGCCAGCATGCTGGCCTACAACTTTTTCTTTCTTCCCCCCATTGGCAGGCTGACGATTGCCGACCCGCAGAACTGGGTCGCGCTTCTTGTCTTTCTCGCCACGGCGATTACAGCGAGTCAGCTTTCCACCAGCGCCCGTCGAAAGGCAGAGGAGGCGGCATTTCGAGAACAGGAAGTACAGCGACTGTACGAGTTCAGCCGGGCTTTGATGTTGCGGGACGATGAGCGGGCCTTGCCTGATCATGCGGCGCGGAAAATTGTCGAGTTGTTCGATACCCAGGACGTCTGCTTTTACGATCGGGACACGGATTCGGTTCGCCGGATCGGGCCGTCAGAATCGCCGATCGAAGGGGCCGCGCTCCGTAACGTCGCTCGAACTGGCGAAAGCTGGCGTAAACCTGAATCCGCCGCTCTGATTGTACCCGTGCGCTTGGGCGGCAGGTGCTTGGGCAGCCTGGGTGTCGCCGGAAACAACCATATGTCCGAGGTCGCCCTACAGGCAATTGCCCAGCTGGTCGCAATTGCCATAGAACGGGCAAGAGCACAGGAATTGGCCGCTCGCGTCGACGCGGCGCGCCAGAACGAGCAACTCAAGGCCACTTTGCTCGACGCCCTGGCTCACGAGTTTAAGACGCCCCTGACATCCATCAAAGCAGCCGCAACCACGATGCTGTCCAAAGACAAGCTTGACGAAATGAAACGGGATCTCCTCACAGTCATAGACGAGGAGACGGACCGCCTGACCAATCTCGTGACCGAGGCAATTGAGCTGGCACGGCTCGGTTCAGGGCCAGTGAATTTGCATCGGGAACCGTGTTCCGTGAACGAATTGATATCGTCCGCTACCATCCATTTGCGGCGGCTGACGGAAGGACGCGTCCTCGAAGTGACGATTGCGCGAGATCTGCCGCCTCTCATGATCGATCGGAGATTGTGCGAGCTCGCCTTACGGCAACTCTTAAACAATGCACTCCGATACTCCCCCGCTTCTTCGGTAATTCAAATTGCTGCCTCGATTCAGGACGACGCCATCGCGATCCAGGTCTCCAATGCTGGTCCCGGGATCCCGAAGGCCGAACAAGACCTGATTTTCGAAAAATTCTACCGCGGCCGTGAGGTGCGGGCACGTGTTGCCGGGACAGGCATGGGGCTGAGCATCGCTCGCGAGATCGTCGAAGCGCACGGTGGCCGCCTCTGGCTGACAAGCGAGCCGGGAAAAGATGTGCAATTCGCTTTTACCCTCCCCACCGTTCGCCTCCAAAACCCGGTGAAAGGCCAGCCGGAGCAGACAGTGGCATGACAGCAAGGTTGCTGGTCGTGGACGACGAACCGCAGATTCGCCGTGTACTGAAGACAGCATTGACCGCGGCAGGCTATTTCGTAGCAGACGCGAAATCTGCCGAAGAGTGTTTTGCGAAGCTGCGCGAGGATCGCTTCGATCTGGTTCTCCTCGATGTCAATATGCCAGGCATGAGCGGACTCGAAGTCTGCCATGAGATACGCAGCCATTCCGAAATCGCCATTATCATGTTGACGGTCCGGAACTCTGAAGCCGACAAGGTGGCTGCGCTGGATGCTGGCGCGGACGACTACGTCACGAAGCCGTTCAGCACGCCCGAACTGCTCGCCCGCATTCGCGCCCACCTCCGGCGGGCTCCTTCTTCGCCGCTCAGCGGGCCAAAGCTCATCCAGTTCGGCGATATTGAAGTCAACGTGGCCACGCGCCATGTATTGGTCCGCGGTCAGGATGTCCGATTCACCCCGAAGGAGTTCGACCTGCTTTACTATCTTGCGACTCACCCGGACGTAACGATCCCACACGGGAAGCTGCTCCAAGCGGTGTGGGGGCCAGATTACGGTAATGAGATCGAATACTTACATGTATTCGTGAACCAAATTCGCAAGAAAATCGAGCCCGATCCAGCGAATCCACGCCATCTTATGACCGAGTTGCGCGTTGGGTATCGTTTCCGTCTGAATCCTTAGTCCGTCTTTAGTCAGCATTAAGGCCTTCCTTAGCGTTCGCTCCTTACCCTAAAAACGGGAGGTTTTGTGACGAACGAACGGTCTCATCTTGCGCTCCCAGTTCGGCCTGATTACGAGGAGCATAACGAACAGAAGCTGTGCATTTCAGTTGTCTTTACAAACGAACCGGCAACGATGGTCGCGCTCAAGCGCGCTGCGGAATTGGCCGCTCAACTCAATGCCCGGATTCGCATCGTCATGCCGCAGGTTGTGCCGTACCCTCTCCCCATTGATCGCCCGACTGTAGATCCCGCATTCCGTGCCCGGCGATTTCTGAATCTTTCGCTCGGAGGTGCACTGGACATTCAGATCGACGTCAGACTTTGCAGAAATTCCTGGGACGGTTTAACGCAGGCCCTGGCTCCTCAATCAGTGGTTGTCATTGGAGGCAGCAACCGCAGGTTTGCGCGGGAAAGGCGCCTGATGCGCAGATTGGCTCTCGCGGGCTATGATGTCGTTTTCGTTCCCCAAAACTAGACCGGCAGGACGGCTCAAGACACGAATCCAGCTTCGATGACCCCGCGAGGCTGATTTCGACCTTGGGAACCCACGTTCTCGTCTCGGTAAGCCATCTCCCAGGCAGCCCGCCGGATCCTCGCTAATGGTTGCAGCGCGGTTGGCCAAATTGTCCATTAGAATTGTGTTGTTCGCTGCGTCCGAGAAGATGAGCCGAGTTTTAATCGTTGAGAGTGAGAACCCAATAAGCCGCGAGATCGGCGATGCGCTTCTTGCCGCCGATATTCCTATGGAATATTCGATCGGACATGCGGAGACTCTACAGCGGTTGCGTATGCGGTCTTTCGGAGTCGTAATCACCAGTCCTGAAAGCATTGTCAATGAAGATTTGGCGCTACTGGAGGAGATGCGCGCCATCAGGCCTGGAGTAAAATGCATCGTCCTGGCCCGTCAAAGCACTCCGGTCGAGATCATCGCGGCACTGCGTGCCCGAGTGTTCGCGTGCTTTACACCTCCGTTCGACGCGGACGAAATTGCCGGCATAGCGCGCAGCGCGGCCTCTGACAGTCAATGGCGAGACGACATACAGGTTATATCGGCCAAGCCCGGCTGGGTCTCAGTTCGTGTAAATTGCCGGCTTGTCACGGCGGAGCGCCTCATGACCTTTGCGAAAGAGCTTAGCGCTCAATTGCCTGAAGACATACGGCAGGAACTGATGCAGGCATTACGCGAGATTTTGCTGAACGCAATGGAGCACGGCGCGGCATTTAATCCCGAACAGGTTGTAGAAGTCACCGGCGTTCGCACCGGAAGGTCACTGGTGTTTCACGTACGCGACCCCGGAGCCGGCTTTCGTCGGGACTCGGTTACTCATGCGGCCGTCGCAAATCCGCCTGATAGTCCAGCGGCCCACATTGAGCGGCGCCAAGAGGAAGGGCTGCGAGCCGGGGGCTTCGGTCTCCTCCTCGCTGCCGGAACTGTGGATGAGTTGATCTACAACGAGATCGGTAACGAAGTACTGCTCATTAAGTACGTCGATTCAGCAGCGGTCGTCAATACGGCCTAGCGGGATTTGAGCCGCATCGAAGAAGAGGATTTTTCACGAATGTCCAAGCACCAGATAGACCTGCCTTCCGGATCCGCATAACGTTTGAGTCGGCGGTGCTCTGCCAAGAATAGAGGCATAGTCGAGTAAGTCGCTAAGCTTCCATCCGGAAATGAATATCCAAGCCTTCTCCAATCCGTGAGATAGCGAATTCGAGTTAACGATTAACTCATGTTTTCGTAATGCGGAATGAAGTGTACGAGCCTACACTATTGAGAAGCCATCATTATGTCCCACCTACGTCAAGGCCCGCTCAAGATTTACTTTGGTTATGCGACGGGAGTGGGTAAAACGTACCAGATGCTCGAGGATGCCAGGGAGTTGAGAGCACGCGGCGTTGACATTGTCGTTGGATACCTCGAGTCACATGGCCGCAAGGACATTGTCGTTACCTCCGAAGGACTCGAGTTCATTCCGCGGAAGCAAGTTCCACACCGAGGTGGCACTGCTGAGGAGATGGACGTGGCGGCAATCCTGCGGCGCGCACCCGAAGCCTGCATAGTCGATGAACTTGCGCACTCGAATGCAGCAGGATGCGATCGCCCTAAGCGCTGGGCGGACGTGCAGGTCTTGCGGGAATCAGGTATCAACGTTTTGACGACTATGAATGTGCAGGATTTAGCGAGCCTAAGCGATCAAATTTGGCAGATCACCGGTTCGCGAGTCCGCGAAACCGTGCCGGACTGGGTGTTCCAGCAGGCAGACGAAGTTATTGTCGTGGACGTCACGCCGCGGGCGCTCCTGCATCGTCTGGAGCGGGGCGCGATTTACTCGCCCGAGACGCTGGGGAGCCAAGCCAAAACATTCTTTCAGGAATCTACGCTCGTCGCTTTGCGCGAACTTGCTATACGGCAGACTGCGCAATCAGTAGAGGCCCGGCAAAGAAGGCGAATGAGGCCGCCGGACTCCCGGCAGGAGCAAATTCTTGTCCAGATCACTGCCGATCCGGCAACAGCAATGCTGTTACGCCGGGCGCGCCGAGTCGCCGATTACTTTGAGGCCGACTGCCTCGCTGTCTGTGTTTACTCGGGATCTGAGTTTGGGAGACTGCCAGCCGCCGAGCGACAGGCAATCGAGCGCCATCTTCGGTTTGCCGAGAATCTTCGGATCGAAACAGCGCTGATTCGGAGCAAAAACAGAGCAAGCGGCTTAGTTGAGTATGCCCGCCAGCGTGGCGTTACCCAGATCTTCATCGGCCACAACAAGGACTCAAAGAAGGGATTCTTTTCCTGGGCGGATTTTACCAATCAGGTCGTAAGACGAGCACGTGACCTTGAAGTAACGATCGTCGCTGAGCAACGCTGGGCTGGCGGCGCGCTCTCTGCTTATCCCGAAGATGAAGCGGGCGCCCTGATGCATTCAGGTTATGTCGCGTTATCAGCCGAGATGACCGTCGACGAGGCGATTGGCTGGCTCCGTCGTCAAGCCGCGCAGGTTGAGATGATTTCTTACGGCTACGTGCTCGGCGATTCGCAACGACTCTTGGGTGTCGTCTCCCTTAGGAATCTTCTCTCGGCGGACAGATCAAAGCGAGTTCAGGACGTGATGCGAAGCGATTGCCTCTGCGTATCCGAGAATGCGGATAAGACGATGATCGCCCAGTTGCTCGCGAAACACCGGCTCTTGGCGGTGCCAGTCGTTGACAGCGAGGGACAAATGAGGGGCATCGTCGATGCCGCCGACATTATGGCGCTCGCTCAACTGGAGGCTGGCAGGGACATTCAGAAGATCGGCGGTATGGAAGCCCTCGATGGGCCGTATCTCGATGTAACCTTTGGCCAGATGGTACGCAAACGAGCAGGGTGGCTCGCCATCCTTTTCGTGGGCGAAATGTTGACGGCAACCGCCATGGGTTACTTCTCGGACGAAATCTCTCGCGCGGTGGTGCTGGCCCTGTTCCTACCCCTAATCATTAGTAGTGGCGGGAACTCCGGCTCGCAGGCCACGACTCTCGTAATCCGGGCTATGGCCGTGGGAGAACTTCGCTTACGTGATTGGTGGCGAGTCATTGGTCGTGAAATATCTACCGGTCTAGCGCTAGGCTGTATTCTCGGTGTCATCGGAATTTCAAGGATCGTTGTGTGGCAGATGATGCGGGGCACGTACGGAACGCATTATTTAGTAATTGCTGCCACAATTGGTTGCAGTCTGGTGGGCGTAGTTCTGTTCGGTACACTCGCGGGCTCGATGTTGCCTTTTATACTCCGCCGCTGTGGACTGGATCCGGCCAGCGCTTCCGCGCCCTTCGTCGCGACACTCGTCGATGTCAGCGGATTAATTATCTACTTCTCCTTGGCGAGTTTTATTCTGCGCGGAACCCTGTTGTAAGGTTGATCCTCACAAAACGCTGTGGCAGCGGCCTGCTCAAAACATGAATCCGGCTTCGATCATGCCGCGAGGCTGGTTTCGATCCATGCCTAGGGGACCGAAGGCGCTGCCCGGCGTGTAGTTTGTCGCGTGAACGAAGGAAAACTCTCCGCGGACAAAGAAACCATGGTCTTGAAAAGTGGGCGTGACGGAGATTGACCATCCCCCACTACCAGGTCCGAAGATCAGATTGACGGCCTGCTCACTCGAGTTTCCTGTGCTCGAGATATACTCGCCCCTGCCCGTAAGGGAGAGATGATGCTTGAAGTTGTAGTTCGCTAAAACCGCTCCGCCTCGTGTCGCGGACCCATGCACGACGCCGATTTCTGGATTTGTAGGCACATTTGTGTATTGAAAGTACGGTTGAATGGTCCAGTTCCCTTTCGTGTAGGTGTAGATCACGTTGTAGATGCTGCTATTGTTTTGTACCGGGGTAGCAAGCGTGCGAAAGGCCGTCTGCCCCAGGTTCCCGCCCGCGATGAACGAGAGCGTGTTGGCTGAATTGAAGGCATAGGCCAATGAGCCGCTAAGCCAGGTATAGCGGTCGGAATAGAAGCCGTCATTCCAGCTCAGCGACGCGCTAAGCTTACCGAGAGTGCCGTTCACCTGGACTCCACGGTTGATGGCGTTTTCCTGATTCCACAACAAGCCGCGCTCAATATTCATGTTCTCGAAGGTGAAGGTGTATTCGGCGCCAATCAGTGTGGGTAATTGGCCGACCAGGATATTGAAATTCTTGTTGGGCACCAGCTTCAGGTAAGCGACTGGTGCTGGGCCGTAGAGATCACTCACTGTATCACCTGTGGAAAGAAATGGCGTAGCGAGGGCAGGGATGTTATAGGCGCCTGCCTGCAAATAGAATTGCCACCACCCCTCCGTCTTTTGAATAAATACCTGACCGTTGCTCAAATCACCGTGCGCCGAGCTGTCGCCCGGGACCGTATTCCCCTGCCAGAGGCCGATGCCGCTGACGATACCAGTGAGGTTGAGGTTGCCAAAAGGTCCGGCATCGAACGTGTGCGGCGGCGCTGTCTGCAGCGGACCTGTCATGGCGGGAGTGGGCAGCGTCTGCGGCGGCTGTGGTTGTTGCGCCAGGCAGATAGGAATGCTGGTTAGGAAACCGGTGTGGAGACAGAGAACGAGCGTTGCTTTGCGAACTGACATAGAAATTACTTTAAGTAAGAAGACTTAGTGTTTCGGGACTTGGCGATCGAGTTCCAGATTCAGCTTCAAAACATTCACGCGCGGTTCACCGAGAAAGCCCAGATCACGGCCCGCTGTGGCGGACGCGATCAGGCTTTCAATAGTAGATGTGCTTGCGCCGCGCGCTTTCGCAACACGCGCTACCTGGGCGTCAGCATTCGCCACGCTGATTTGCGGATCGAGTCCACTTCCTGAGGCAGTCAGGGCATCCGCGGGAATCGGGCCGCTATAGTCGGGGTTCTCTTTTCGGAACTGTTCGGCCGAAGCTTTTACCCGATCGTATAGTTTTTGGCTCGTGGGACCAAGATTCGAGCCACTCGACGCCGTCGGGTCATAGCCATCACTGCCCGCCGCCGACGGACGCGGGTGAAAGTATTCAGGTTTAGTGAAATTTTGCGCCAAGAGCGTCGAGCCGACGATTTGGCCATTTTGCGTGACCAGGCTTCCATTGGCTTGATTTCTGAAAAGCAACTGAGACAAGCTCGTGATCACACCTGGATAGATGAGTCCCGTGAGCACCGTGAGGAGGACTGTCATCTTGAGCGCCGGGGCAAGTTGTTTTAGCATTTCTTTTTCTCTCCTTCTCTTGACCGTCTAGGCAAGATGCATCAGCACCAGCAATTGATCGACCAGCCAGATGCCCGGGAATGGCACGATGATTCCCCCGATTCCGTAGATCAAAACATTGCGCCGCAACAGTGACGCAGCGCCAACGGGCCGGTATTTGACACCTCGGAGAGCGAGGGGCACGAGAGCAATAATGATCAGAGCGTTGAAGATGACGGCGGCTAATACCGCGCTTTGCGGCGTATGCAGTCCCATGATGTTGAATCGTGCCAACGCCGGATAAGTCGCCATGAACATCGCGGGAATAATTGCAAAATACTTGGCTACGTCGTTTGCGATAGAAAACGTTGTCAGTGCTCCGCGCGTGATGAGTAACTGCTTGCCGATCGCAACGACCTCAATCAACTTGGTGGGATTGCTGTCGAGATCTACCATATTTCCCGCTTCCTTCGCGGCCATGGTCCCGGTATTCATGGCCAGTCCGACATCCGCTTGCGCCAAGGCCGGCGCGTCGTTCGTACCGTCACCGGTCATCGCCACCAGGCGGCCCTCACGCTGTTCCCGCCTGATGTAATCGAGCTTGTCGGCTGGAGTGGCTTGCGCGAGAAAATCATCGACACCCGCCTCCCCTGCGATTGCCGCGGCAGTGAGCGGATTGTCACCCGTAATCATCACCGACCGAATACCCATCTTTCGGAGTTGCCCGATCCGCTCTTTCATGCCGCCTTTGACGATGTCTTTCAAATGAATGATGCCGAGAATGCGCCGCCCGTCGGCGACCGCTAACGGTGTTCCGCCGGTGCGCGAAATCTGATCCGACGTTTCTTCGAACTGTGCCGGTACGGATCCGCCCAGATTCTTGACAAAGTTCGCTATGGCTCCGCTTGCTCCTTTGCGCAGCATGCGGCCGTCGATATCGACGCCACTCATCCGCGTGTAGGCGGAGAAAGGAATGAACTGCGCCTCGCGTTCGGAAACTTCGCGCCCGCGCAGTCCGTATTTTTCTTTCGCCAATACAACAATCGAGCGTCCTTCTGGCGTTTCATCCGCCAGGCTTGACAGTTGCGCAGCATCGGCCAGTTCTTGCTCGCTGACGCCTGAAAAGGTGATAAATTCCACCGCTTGGCGATTACCCAGCGTGATGGTTCCCGTCTTGTCGAGAAGCAGCGTGTTCACGTCTCCGGACGCCTCGACTGCCTTGCCGCTCATGGCCAGCACGTTATGCTGCATCACGCGATCCATGCCTGCGATGCCGATAGCCGAGAGCAGTCCTCCGATCGTGGTTGGGATCAAGCAGACCAGGAGTGAGACCAGTACTGCGATCGTCGGGACAAGGCCCGCACCGGCGGACGACACCGAGTAAACGGCAAACGGGTGCAGCGTCGCTACGGCGAGAAGAAAAATCAGCGTCAAACCTGCAATGAGAATATTGAGAGCAATCTCGTTGGGAGTTTTCTGGCGCTCCGCGCCTTCCACAAGCGCGATCATCTTATCGAGAAAGGTTTCACCCGGGTTCGAAACGATTTTGACTTTGATCTGATCCGACAATACTTTCGTTCCACCCGTGACGGCGCTGCGGTCGCCACCGGATTCACGGATCACGGGCGCGCTTTCACCCGTGATGACCGACTCGTCAACGGTGGCAATACCTTCGATCACCTCTCCGTCGCCCGGGATCAGTTCGCCTGCGCTGACGATGACAATATCGCCTGCGCGCAGCTTTGAGGCGGGGACGACTTCAATCTTTCCGTTCAAGATCCGATTTGCCATCGAATCGGTTTTGGTCTTACGGAGCGCGTCAGCCTGTGCTTTGCCTCGCGCCTCCGCCATGGCTTCGGCAAAGTTCGCAAAAAGCACGGTAAACCAGAGCCACAGCGAAATCTGGAGTTGGAATCCGATCTTGCCTGCAACACCTGTGAAAACGTCTCGTAGCAAAAACACAGTTACCAGCGCGGCGCCCACTTCCACCACAAACATCACCGGGTTCCTCAGAAGCGTCAGAGGATTCAGCTTGACAAAGGATTCCTTGGTCGCCCGGCGGACGATTTCCGGGTCAAACAGCGGCCGAGCCCGCACCAGCCGGGTGGGAAGCAGCGAAGTAAGATCTTCAGGCGAGGCTGCCACCGGTACTTTGGATGGCAATTTGGAAGGAGGTGTCTGAAGTGTGGTTGACATGATCTAGCTCCAAATCGGGAACAGCAGCATCGAGAACAATTTGCCGTCCAACATCAAATAATGTTCAACAATTGGGCCCAATGCCAGCGCGGGGAAGAACGTCAGCGCACCGACAAGAATCACAGTTCCGACCAGCAGGCTGACAAACATCGGGCCGTGAGTAGGTAAGGTGCCCAGCGTCTCCGCGACTTTCTTCTTCGTTGCGAGGCTGCCTGCTGCGGCTAGCAGTGGAATCAAAAACAGAAAACGCCCGATCAGCATCGCCAGGCCGATGGTCAGGTTGTACCAGGGCGTGTTGGCGCTGATGCCTCCAAATGCGCTGCCGTTATTTCCGGTGCCGCTCGAGTAGGCGTAGAGGATCTCGCTGAATCCGTGCGCACCGGAATTGTTTACGTTTGACGCCGCCGGGCCCGGAGGATTCCAGTAGCTGTGGGCTACCGGTTGTCCTTTCGCGTCTTTGGTAGGAGACGAGAATTGAATGACCGAAGAAATCGCGCTGAATACCAGAATGCTGAAAGCAGTGGCGATCAACGCGATCATCGCCATTTTGACTTCTTTTCCTTCGATCTTTTTTCCCACATACTCAGGCGTGCGGCCCACCATCAGGCCTGCAATAAACACCGCCACAATCGCGTAGAGTAGAATTCCGTAGAGTCCGGCCCCCACACCACCGAATATGACTTCTCCAGTCTCGATATTGAATAGCGGTACGAGCCCCCCGAGCGGCGTGTAACTGTCATGCATACCGTTCACGGCGCCGCAGCTTGCGTCGGTTGTGACCGTGGCGAAGAGAGTAGAAGCAGCAATTCCGAAGCGCGTTTCTTTTCCCTCCATGTTGCCGCCCGTCTGTGTAGAAGTGGCGTGGCTTTCGATACCCAGTTTGGCCAAGGTTGGATTGCCCTTCTGTTCTGCCCAGTAGCAAACGAAAACACCGATCAGAAACATGGCCGCACAAGCCGAGAACAGCGTCCAGCCTTGTCTCCGGTCGCCGACCATGACTCCGAATGTGTAAGTCAAACCTGCTGGGATGACGAAGATTAGAAACATTTGCAGCACATTCGTGAACGGAGTTGGGTTCTCAAACGGATGAGCCGAATTGGCGTTGAAAAAGCCTCCGCCGTTCGTGCCCAACATTTTGATGGCTTCTTGAGAAGCCACTGGTCCCTGTGCAATCACCTGTTTCGCACCTTCGACTGTCTTCGCGACGGTATAGGGATGCAGATTTTGAATAACGCCTTGCGAGCAAAGAACCAGCGCGGCAACAAAGGCGATCGGCAAAAGGAGATAGACGGTGGCGCGAGTCAAATCCACCCAAAAGTTTCCTAAGCTGTTCATCTGCTGGCGCGCGAAGCCGCGGACCAGCGCAATTGCGACTGCAATACCAACCGCGGCTGATACGAAGTTCTGTACGGTCAAGGCCGCCATCTGTACGAGATAACTGAGCGTCGATTCGCCGGAGTATGACTGCCAGTTCGTATTAGTCACAAAACTGACGGCGGTATTGAAGGAGAGGTCCGGCGTTGTCTGCGCGGCGCCGAATCCCTGGGGATTCAAAGGCAAAATCCCTTGCAACCGTTGCAGTAAATAGACGAACAGAAAGCTGAAGATGCTGAACGCCAGAAGCGACGCCGTGTATTGCGTCCAGCGCTGTTCCGTAGTTTCGTTAATGCCAACCAGCCTATAAGTCAATGATTCGACAGGCCGCAGTATGGGATGAAGAAACGTCTTTTTCCCCTCGAAGAGCCTTGCCATGAAGACGCCCATCGGCTTTGCGACTGCGAGAATGATCAGGAAGAAGACTGCAATTTGCAGTAAACCATTAGGTGTCATAACGGGCCTCCAAACAGCTAGAATTTCTCAGGCTTCAGCAATGCGTAAATGAGATACACAAAGAGAAGAAACGTTGCCAATCCACCGATGATGTAATCCATAGTGAGCCGCTCCTTACAGGCGATCGCACGCCCTTGTAAAACCCCAGGCAAGTACGAAAAACAGTAATGCAACAACGACGAAGAAGATGTCAGCCATAGAAACTTCCGACGCACGCTAGCTGCGTTCGATTTTCAATGTACCTGCCGAGAGCTAAAGAAGGGCTAAAGGGGCCCTAAGGATTCTCTTTATGTCCTCAGACGTTGTGCTGAAATTAAACCGGACTGTCCGATGTCAACGTGCACTGACCCATAGACTCGGTAACGTATCGCACGGTATGTGCTCGATTCATGAGAGAACTCTGCGGAGTGCAAAACGGCTGTTAGTTCTTGCCAATAGCTGCTGCTCTTGAGAAATTGAGGCTTTCGAATCACTCCTGGTCCGCTGTTCCTCTGGCATCCACACGGGTAACGCAAAGAAAGCGGGGTCGAGCTTTGCGAAGAAAATTTGGTCGAGTAAATCCGCGCAAGCAGCAAGCTCCTCCTGTGCTACGGCAATTCGGACGGAGCAGCATTCGGCCTCCTGCGGCAGAATAAGCGCCGCTTGTCGAATTAGCAGATGGGATATCGACGCGGCAACGTTGCATTTCTTTAGCCCGTGTCCAACTAAAGTTACGATGGCCTGATTCGTCCGGATGCGAACTTCGACACAGGGATCTCCCTCGACGTTCAATCCCGGGTCGCGTCCGCCGCTCTCGAGTGCGAGGTAGATCACCTCGTCAGATATGCCGAGGAGCGTGGCGACTTTTGCATCGTGGCAAACCCGCTCGATCAAAGAAGAATATCCTTTTAGGGCTCTTTCTGACGTCGGGGAGCGAAGCTCAACCAGCGTCACATTACTTCTGCATGCGATCGATTTAACAGGGTTGAAACACGCTCCATTTTGGGTGACAATCCGCGTTCCTTCGCCGTCAGGACGAAATGTGTTTCGGATGATGATCGGAATCCGGAGTCGTCGGGCCGGTGCAATGGTATCAGGATGAAGAATGCTGGCTCCGGCCTGAGCAAGTTCGGCGGCTTCCTCGTATGAGAGGCTCCTGAGCCGGTATCCGCCGCTCCTTATTTCGGGATCCCAAGTGAGGAATCCTTCCACGTCTTTCCAGACCTGAATCTCTTCTGCATTCAAGGCAGCGCCTACAATTGATGCGGTCAAATCTGATCCGCCTCGGCCTAGTGTCGTCGTACGACCATCTTCCGTGGCTCCCAGGAATCCGCCAAGCACAACCACACGATTGCGGGCCGCAAGCGGAATGGACCAGCGGATTCGCGCGTACGTTTCCCAGTAGCGGGGCGTGGCATGTATAAAGCGCTCATCGGTGAGAATCAACTTCGTTGAATCCATGAGCACCGCCTCGATGCCGCTTTCCTTTAGCACCGCGGCTACAATCCTGCTCGATAGCTGTTCTCCCAAACTCGCGACCCAATCCCGCAATTCCGGAGTAACGCTACGTTCTCCTTCACAAACCTCAAGCATTCGTACATGCAGATCTCGAAAGGTCTGCCGGATGTATTGGTCAATTGGCTCGAGGGTCTCGGGGCCGAGAAGATCTTCTGCCACGCAGAAGTGGTAGACCTTCACCTCTTCCTGTATCTTCCAAGCGAGATGGGACTCTGCTCGGGACGCATGTTCCAGGACTTTGAGGAGCTTATCTGTAGTGTCCCCGATGGCGGATACAACGATGATTGGATTGCGCTGCCGCTGTGAAAGCACAATATAGGCAACTCGCCTGATAGAAGAAGGCGAAGCAAGCGAGGCTCCGCCGAACTTCATGACAATCATGAAAATGAATCTCCCTTTCGACTGCCGCGTGACAACTGCTGATCTGTCTAGGGTGAGGAAAATCGAAAGTCCGGCTCCAAGCCTGAGCGCACTGAAAGCGCAGAGTATGGATTCCGATTGGGGAATCGGAGAAGGGAATCGAAACGTTGCAGAGAAGTTCTCTCACGTCTCTCTGGTCACGGCCAGTCATCTCTAACATAAGGTGTGCTTCCTTAAGGCGCCATAAAGTGCGCCTAAAGACGGGCTAAATCGATTCATTCAGTGCGCCCCGCTGCTCTCTTGTAATCAACAATTCTGGTGTGACAGTGAGAAGATGGCCGCCGATGACCATTGATAAATTCCGGCGTGCATACCGTATCAGGATCGCGCTCTTTCTTTCCTGCGTTATTTTCGCGATCGGGCTTCTGGGCATCGCCTACCAGGCTTTCCAGGCATTAGTGCAACTTGACGCCATTGAGCGCGAACGCGATCAATGGCAGCGGCCTTTGGATGTCCTTCAAGTACTGGATTTGAAAAGCGGTAACACCGCACTGGATTTGGGTTGCGGTTCCGGTTACTTCGCCCTGAAGCTCTCCCGCACCGTCGGGGATCGCGGCAAGGTGTTGGCGGTAGACATCCGCAGAATATCCTTGCTGTTCCTATGGATCAGAGCGGCTCTTCGAAGCGATCGAAATATCAGCGTTACTCATGCCGAGCCTGACGACCCACACTTGCCTGTGGGTACCGTTGACGCCGCACTCATAGCAAATACCTACCATGAGTTGACAGCTCCGAAGACGATCCTTGATCACGTATTCCATTGCCTGCGCCCGGGCGGACGGCTGGTCGTTGTTGATCGCGGCCCCGGCTCTGGCAATGGAGAGCCTCGCGATATCGAAACAAAGCATCACGAATTGCCCATGCGCGTCGCCGAAGAGGAGATCCGCCAAAGTCGGTTCGAGATTGTTAGCCGGCAGGATCATTTCATCGACAGACCCGGCGAAGAACCGTGGTGGCTCATCGTTGGCCGAAAGCCGTAAGCTCAAGGTAGGTCACAGCAAGCGAAGAAAATATTGCTATCCCACTCAGTCCGTTTTGCTCCGCCGCCAGCGCGAAAAGATACCGTCGTCTTGCGCGAAGTGCAGGAGAATCGTAAGAGGCAGGCCAGAGCGCGTCTGGACGAAGCGGCCAGCCAGTACATCCGCGGCGTTCGCGAACATCGCCACAACGCTTGGGAGCCTGAGAATTTTGGGTTCGAATTTTCACTCTCCGAAATCGAAGTTCGCGCCCTCGACATTTCGCCGAATCTGTTCGCCGAAGTCGCCTGATTGTGGGCAGACCGCCTGGTCTGCGTGGGTCCGCCCGGACCTCTTTGCCCGCTGAAAGCGACCGCTAAGGGCTTTACATTTGAAACCACCAGCAAAACATGCTCAAATGAAGTGATCGGCCCTCCGATCCGCTGCATCTTCCCGCAGTGCCCCATTGATAATAGGAGCTTTATAGTTGGAGCAAGCAGTTCTCGCCCTGGAGGACGGAACGGTCTTCGAGGGAAGCAGTTTTGGTGCGTCCGTACAGCGTACGGGCGAAGTAGTCTTCAACACGGCCATCACCGGTTATCAGGAAATCTTTACTGATCCTTCCTACTGCGGCCAGATTGTCGTCCTGACCAATCCTCAAATCGGCAACTATGGTGCAAACCCGGCCGATTGTGAAGCCGCTGTTCCCTACATAGAAGGCCTGGTGGTGCGCGAGATGTCGCCCGTTGCAAGCAACTGGCGCGCTGACGACAAGGCGGAGCATTTTCTGGCGCAGCATGGGATTCCGGTCATAGCGGACGTGGACACACGGAGACTGGTCCGGCTTTTGCGCGAGCGCGGCGCCATGCGGGGCATCATTGCTGTCGGCGAGCATGATCGTGATGCGCTGGTGAAGGCCGCCTGTGCCGCGCCATCCATGGCAGGCCAGAACCTCGTCTCGAAGGTCTCTACCCCGAAGCTCTATCAATGGACATCGGGAGTCGAGCCGGTATCTGCATCCGACAGGTTGCCTGCCCCGCAGGAAGCCCGGTTCCACGTGGTGGCCTATGACTACGGAATCAAGCGCAACATCCTGCGTCATCTGGTGCAGATCGGCGCGCGCGTCAGCGTCGTGCCGTCTGAGACCAGCGCGGCTGACGCGCTTGCGCTAAGGCCGGATGGCGTGTTTCTCTCGAACGGACCCGGCGATCCCGAGCCGCTCGAGCAACAATCCAGGGAAGTGAAAAAGCTGATTGGGAAAGTGCCTGTTTTCGGCATCTGCCTGGGCCACCAAATCCTCGGACTGGCACTCGGCGGCAAAACATACAAGTTGAAGTTTGGCCACCACGGCGCAAATCATCCGGTGTTGAATCAGCGCACCGGGAAAGTCGAGATCACTTCCCAAAATCACGGCTTCTGCGTAGATCCCCATTCCCTGCCGGATTCTGAGGTCGAAATCACGCATCTCAATCTGAACGATCAGACGGTAGAAGGATTGTGGCACCGAAGCGAGCCGGTGTTCTGCGTGCAATATCATCCCGAGGCGGCGCCCGGTCCGCATGACTCGCATTACCTCTTTCACGAATTTGCCGGGGCTATGACGGAGAACAAACGCTAACCATGCCGAAGCGCACCGATCTCAAACGGGTCATGATCATCGGCTCAGGGCCGATCGTGATCGGCCAGGCTTGCGAGTTCGACTACTCCGGCGCACAGGCCTGCAAGGCCCTGCGTCAGGAGGGTTACGAGGTCGTTCTCATCAATTCCAACCCGGCGACCATCATGACGGATCCGGAGCTCGCGGATCGCACCTACGTCGAGCCGTTAAGCGCCGCATTTGCGGCGGAGGTTATACGCAAAGAGCGCCCCGATGCGCTGTTGTCCACTGTCGGCGGTCAGACGGCATTGAACCTCGCTGTGGAACTTGCTGAGTCGGGTGTGCTCGACGAGTACGGCGTGGAGTTGATCGGCGCGAATATTGATGCCATCAAAAAGGCCGAGGACCGCTTGCTCTTCAAAGACGCCATGCGCAAAATCGGGCTCGATATGACGCAGTCGCAGTTGGTGAACAACATAGAGGACGGCCTGGAATTTGCCGAGCGGACCGGTTATCCCGTCATTCTGCGCCCCAGCTTCACCCTGGGCGGCACCGGCGGTGGCATCGCCTACAATCGCGAGGAGCTCGTCGAGATTCTGGAGCGCGGCATCGACCTCTCTCCTGTGCATGAGGTTCTGGTCGAAGAGAGTGTGCTCGGCTGGAAGGAATACGAGCTCGAGGTGATGCGCGATCTCGCAGGCAACGGCATTATTATCTGCTCGATCGAAAATTTCGATCCTATGGGCGTCCATACCGGCGATTCCATTACCGTCGCTCCGGCCCAGACCCTTACCGATCGCGAATACCAGGTCATGCGCGATGCCGCGCTGCGCTGCCTCAACGAAATCGGTGTCGACACCGGAGGCTCGAACGTGCAGTTTGCGATTAATCCCGAGAATGGCCGCATGGTCATCGTCGAGATGAATCCGCGCGTTTCAAGAAGCTCGGCCCTCGCTTCCAAGGCGACCGGCTTCCCCATCGCGAAGATCGCTGCGAAGCTCGCCGTGGGCTACAGGCTGGACGAGATCAAGAACGACATTACAAGGGCCACTCCTGCCTGCTTCGAACCCACGATTGACTACGTAGTAGTAAAGATTCCACGCTGGCAATTCGAGAAGTTTCCCGGCGCCGAGCCCGTGCTGGGAACACAGATGAAATCCGTAGGCGAAGTGATGGCCATCGGCCGTACCTTCAAGCAGGCGCTCGGCAAGGGGCTGCGTAGCCTTGAGACCGGCAAGTCGTCGAGCGCGAAGACGCTCGATCCGTCCCTGATCGCCAAGCGGCTGATCACGCCAAACCCGGAGCGGCTCGACTATATCCGTTTCGCTTTCGCCAGCGGGTATTCAATTGACCAGGTAGCTGAAATGACCAGCATCGATCGCTGGTTCCTGCAGCAGGTTTCAGAAGTCGTTGCTCTCGAGAAATCGCTCGCCGGACGGACGCTCGGTTCTCTGAGCGCGAAGGAGTTCCGTGTATTGAAGCGGAACGGACTGGGCGACCGCCAGATTGGCGAAATCCTTGGTGCCGCGCCGCTTGAGGTTCGCGCGGCTCGCAAGCGGCTCGGCGTGCGCGCCGTATTCAACCGGGTCGACACCTGCGCCGCCGAGTTTGAGAGCTTCACGCCCTATCTCTACTCGAGCTACGAATCCGAAGACGAAGCCGCTCCCGGCAATCGCAAGAAAATCGTGATTCTGGGCAGCGGGCCGAACCGCATCGGACAGGGCATCGAATTCGATTACTGCTGCTGCCACGCCTCGTTTGCCCTGCAAGACTTCGGCTACGAGTCGATCATGGTCAACTGCAATCCGGAAACCGTCTCGACCGATTACGACACCAGCGACCGCCTCTATTTCGAGCCGGTGACCCCGGAGGACGTCAACAACGTCATCGAGGTGGAGTCGGCGACGGGCACCGTGGCGGGCGTGATCGTGTCGCTGGGCGGCCAGACCCCGCTCGGCTTGGCGCACGCGCTGCAGGCCGAGGGTGTCCCGATCCTGGGAACCGCGCCCGACGCGATTCACCTGGCCGAGGACCGGGCCGAGTTCAGCGCCGTGCTGTCCGCCGCACGGCTGCGCGCGCCGCGGCACGGAACGGCTCTCTCGCCGGCTGACGCCGCTGAGATCGCCGCCGAGATCGGCTACCCGGTTCTCGTCAGGCCCTCGTACGTGCTCGGCGGCCGCGGCATGGAGATCGTGTACGACGACGCAGCGCTCGAGGGCTACATCGGACGCGCGACCGCGATCAGCCCGGAGCACCCCGTGCTGGTCGACCGGTTCATCGACGACGCTGTG
>DATBHS010000197.1:0-8374 GCA_036557345.1 Bryobacteraceae bacterium | reverse complement strand
GACACCGATTAACTAACGACTACCGGCTGGCATCTGGAAATTGGGTGGTACTGGCCGAGCCGCCTTACTTTCTGACAAAGAAGCGCTGTTTATCTATCGAGGGGTCTACCGCCACATCGAAGAATCCGACCATCATCTCTTCCCAGGTTTGTTCGCCCCACGTAACCGCGGAATCAGGATCCGGATTATGCGGATTATTCTTCGAATTGTCGAACGTCGCTACTGCTTGCAGGACCGTCCCGGCTTTCAGCGGTATCGGATCAGCGAGCCGGTAACTGAGTTGCCAGTAGAAGTCGTAATGAGGGATCCGCAACAGCGTCCGAACTCTGCCGCCAGGCTCCTGGATGTTGTACTCGAACGTTTTTCCGCGAAGATGCATGTGCGGAAAGAAGCTGAGCAGCAGGCCGTCGTTCGGCAGCGAGCCGTGTACCTCGACACGATGATCCGGATCGCCGGGCGGAATCAGAAAATGGTCATTTGTAAGCTGCAGAGTAAGCACTCGTTTGGTGGGCGGGTCTTTCGAAAAAACGAGGCCGATGGTGGTGCGGTCTTCCGTTGCGTTCCCGTGTGTCGTGTAATGCATCTGCAGGACGATGTCTGATCCGGCGGGCACCAGCTTGGCAAAGCCTCGCGGCCACTGATCTGGCAAGCTACCGGGCGCATATACCAGCAGAATGTCGCTGGTGGTCCACATGGCATCGCGGCGGAGCTTCCCTGCGGGCAGATCGTCGGCGCTGAACGGCACTCCCAGCGGCGCGCCGCGGAGCCACGACGAGCTCGGATCGCGGATGTACGCAACCGCGTGATGGACAACCATGCGATTGCTCGGGCGAATCTCCGACATCCGTACCCAACGGTCCTTCGCGAAGTGAGTCGGAATGATGATGTATTGATACGGCACATCGCCGGAGGCCGGAATCCGCTTTGCGACCGGCATCTCGAAGACCTCGTCCGGCTCGTCGATGTTCCACCCTTCCGCCCAATGCGGCGGACGCGGCGCAGCCCGCGGATCGCCCTCGGGAGCATGCGCATCCGCCCACGCCGCTAAGGTCGCGATTTGACTGGCGGTCAATGACGCGTCGTTTGAGAAATGCCCGCAGCAGCGGTCCGCAAACCAGGGCGGCATTTTGCGTGTCTTCGTCACTTCGCGAATGGCGCTTGCGTAAGGACGAACTTGCCGGTATGTCTCGAGCGGCATCGGGGCCATCTCACTCCAGCGGTGACAAGTTTGGCAGTGCGTCTGAAGAATGGGCAGGACTTCTTTGTAAAAGCTCGGCGATGTACTCGACGCCGGCATCGCCCGGCAGCACAGCACACAAGCGGTCACATACGCAAACCGCCGGACGATCACTTCAGGGCAGGTTCCTGCGGCATACTGGGCCACCGCGGCTCGCGCCTATGCTTGAAAGCTGCTACTCCTTCTTTGAAATCGTCGCTTTGCATCAGCTTGTCCCGCAGCCCGGCCGCCAGCTCGCCCACCTCCTCGTGGGGTCTGCCGCGCGCATCGCGAACGTAGCGCATTCCGGTCGAGATGGCGAGAGGACTAGCCTTCGCAATCTCCCGGGAGAGACCCTTCGCTCGCTCCAAAGTTTCGCCGGGAGGACAAACATCGTGGACAAGGCCCCATTCGAGCGCATCCTGCGAGTGAAACACATGTCCGGTCAAGCTCAACTGAAGAGTCCGCCGTGGACCCAAGGCGGCCTCCACGGCCCGGTACACCAGGAACGGCCACAGGCCCACCCGGATCTCGGTAAGAGCGAACGCAGCACCTTCGGCCGCCAGGACCACATGCCCCTGTGCGACGAGTCCCAAGCCTCCGCCCAAAGCCGCGCCACCGACGCAGACCACAATGGGCTTGAGCGAAGTCATTCCAATTGTGAACAGCGCTTCGTGTACGCCCACGAGCTGGGCTGCGTTCGGCCCAACCGCCTCATCCAGATCCATGCCGGAACAGAACACGCTTCCATGCGCGCTGATCAGAACACACCCGACTTCCGGACTTTGTTGCGCATCGACGATCGCGTTCACAATTCCCGAGCACATATCCGCGTCGAGGGCGTTGCGCTTGTCCTGGCGGTTGAGCACCAGGTGCAGCACCCGGTGCTGACAACTAGTTAATAGGTGCATGTACGGTCTCCGGATCGAGCAGTTGAACCGGCAGATGTTCCGGTTTCGGGTTCGCGCACGCAGCCGCGAACACGAAACTGAGCACGCGCCTGGTTTCAATCGGATCGATGATGGCATCGCAATGCCCGCGCGCGGCTGCATGCCGGGCGTCGAGCCAGAGCTCGTAATTCTCCCGGGTCTGCTCGATTTTTGCGGCGAGCTCTTGCGGCACCGGCTGGTTAGTCTTGCTCAGTTTCTCGAGCTCAGGCCCGTAAATCGCCTGAACCGCGGAATCGCCTTCCATCACGCCGATGCGCGCTGTGGGCCAACTGAAGGTAAAGTTTGGATCGAAGCCTTGGCCCGCCATCGCATAATAACCCGCGCCGCTCGCGTGATTCACCGTGAGCACAATTTTGGGCACGGTCGCGCAGGCCATCGCTTCCACCATCTCGGCCCCGGCGCGTATAATTCCGGCAGCTTCCGCGTCTACTCCCACCATGAAACCCGAGACATCCTGAATGTACAAGAGCGGTTGCCTGCGCCGTTCTGCGTTCTCGACAAAATAGGCTACCTTTCGCGCGGACTCCGTGTAAACAATCCCGCCCACGCGCGGCCCCTCCTTAGTTTTGAGGAAGCCACGGCGGTTTGCAATCACGCCAATGGTCCGCCCGTCCAGCTTGGCCGTGGCGCAAAGAAATTCGGGAGCAAAATCGGGCTGGAACTCCAAAACGTCGCCGTCGTCGAGCAACCGCGTGAGCAAGTCGTCCACACGGTACGGCAGCCGGTGGTCGGCGGGCAGGACATCATATAAGCCCTCGGCATCCAGTCGTGGTGCCCCTCCTTTTGGCTGCGCGGGAGGAGTGGGCATCTGCCGAAATTGTTCCCGGATGATCTCGATGCAGGCTCCATCATCAGCGGCGCAATAATGCGCGACTCCACTCACCGACGTATGCATCTTCGCTCCGCCCAGGGTCTCCGCATCGGTCACCTGTCCCACGGCTCCCTTGACAAGATTGGGTCCGCCTAAACCCATAAAACTGACTTTATCCACCATAATGATGACGTCGCTTAACGCCGGCAGGTATGCGCCGCCCGCGATACACGGGCCCATGACTGCGGAAATCTGGGGGACGCGAAGCTTTCGCCGCATCAGCGAGTTGTAGTAGAAGATGCGCGCTGCGCCGTACTGGCCGGGGAAAATACCGTCCTGCAGCGGAAGATTCACGCCGGCGGAATCCACCAGGTACACGATCGGGAGCCGGTTCCGCATCGCAATCTCCTGCGCCCGCAAAATCTTCGTGATTGTTTCCGGCCACCAGGCACCGGCCTTCACGGTCGCGTCGTTTGCAACGACAACCGCCGGACGCCCCTCGATAACTCCTACTCCGGTTACGACTCCGGCAGCCGGCGCCTGACCTTTGTACTGATCGTAGGCAATCAGCAATCCGATTTCGAGAAACAACGTCCCGCTGTCAACCAGGCTGTCTATGCGCTCCCGCGCTGTCCACTTCCCGTCCCGGTGCTGCTTCTCGATCTTCTGATTCCCGCCACCCAGGCGGATCCGCTGTTCCAGTGCGCGTATCTCTTCCATGAGATGCCGCATATTTCGTGCAAAACCCTGCATCGGAGGCTCGGTTGGTCTTTCTTCGCGAAACTTCGGAGACCCTAAGCACCTGCTAGTCTAACAGTCATGTTGGGCATGGATGAACGGGCCTTACGGATGGCCTGGACCGTTTTCCTGCTCGCGCTATTGCTGTTGATCGTCTATACGATCCGCGAGACGCTCCTCGTTTTTGCGGCCGCCATTTTCTTCGCTTACATGCTTCTGCCAGTGGTTTCGCTCATTGAGCGATTCGTGCGAAAGCGGCGCACGCTGGCCTTAAGCGTTGTTTATATCCTCCTGGTGGGCGCCATGGTAGGAATCGGCTTCGCCCTGATTCCAGCGCTTGCGGCGGAGGCCACGAGCCTCGCCACTCGCTTACCAAAGATGATGGAAGGCGGCAGCCTGGCGAGATTTCGGCTTCCTCATTTCCTGGATCCGGTTCGCGTACAACTGCTCGAAATGCTCAGCCGCGAAGCAGCAAACCTCGAAGCGAAGGTAGTGCCGCTGATTCAGCAGGCGGGTAAAAGCATTCTGTCCGGAGTCGGATACCTTCTGCCGATTATCCTGATTCCGATCCTGGCGTTTTTCTTCCTGAAGGATGGACGCGATATACGGCGCGCCTTGCTTGGCAGTGTCGATGACGGGCACGATCGCACTACGGTGGAACTGATTCTGGACGACATGCACGCCGTTCTGAAGAACTATATTCGCGCGCTCGTTATTCTGTCGATTGCCTCGTTCTGTGCTTACTTGATCTTTCTGAGCGCGATGGGGTACTCCTACGAATTGCTGCTGGCAGGTATTGCCGGAATACTCGAACTCATTCCAGTAATCGGGCCGGTTGCGGCGCTGCTCATTATTCTGATCGTTTGCGGAGTAACCGGCGGGAGCACCGCAGGGCTGTTGTGGATCGTGGTCTTCTGGGTGTGCTATCGCGTCTTCCAAGACTACATTCTCAACCCCTATCTCATGAGCGCCGGTGTCGAAATCCACCCACTACTGGTGTTATTTGGCGTTCTGGCAGGGGAAAAGATCGGCGGCATACCGGGAATGTTTTTCTCCGTCCCGGTAATCGCCATTCTCCGGGTCGTCTATAGCCACTTGAAGGGAGCTTACGTGCGCAGACCACTGTCCCACGTTTGAAGCGCAGTGATACGGCGCCGCGCGCTCGAAATGGAGCCGCGACCATTCGGAAGCGGTTCCCCCCAAAGTGCCCTAGGAACCCGGATTGTTCCAGGCAGTGTAAATAGCGATACCTGCTATCGCTAGCGCATACACGATCACGGCCACAAGTAATCCGTTTTTCAGCTTGTCAAGTGCATCAATGCGTTTTGCCATCGTCGTCTGACCGGCGACGATGTTCGAATCGTGCACGTCGCCATGCAGGTGAATGTAATGATCGTCGCGATTCTCCAGCCAGCGGTGGTAGAGAAATAGAGCAATCACGATTAAAGCCAGGCATCCCCACACAATCAGGTGAAGAGTCAGGTTCATAGCTAAATCGCTCCTTTCATACTCGAAGAGGTCGTTACCTACGGGCGGAAAGTTACCACCCGGCGCAACGATGTCCTTGCCGAAATAGTACGCCCACTCGGAGATGAATTCAATACCCCGCCGGGGACCTTTGGCGCTCCACAAGATCAGGAAGATATAAATTAATGTAGATATGGCTTTTAGCCGGCACTCCGGTGGGAGGTTTTTGTGTGCCCGCGTTGTAGGTCTACGAATGTAAGCCGGTCGAGGCACTGGCGGTTCAGAGATGCCTGGATGCGACTGTGGGGCATGCGTGCCTATCGGTGTCACGACTGCCGGAAGCGCTTTTATCTTCCTCCGGGACTCGCCCGGAATGTCACGGAAGAGCGAGAGCGGCGGCGTGGCAGCCGGCGGCGGCGATCCGACTCTTCCCGCCCGGGAAACGCGGCTTAAGCTGCTATACTCTTTTTCCTGATTCAAAGCTGAGGTGTCGTGTGCGAAGGCTTCTTTTTTCTACCTTTTTGGGCAGTTTGCTGATCGGCGCGGCAGCGGAGCTGTACAGCTCCGGCAAGACCGCATCCGCCTTTAAGTGGCAGGAAGTGATGATACCCATGCGCGACGGAGTCAAGCTGCAAACCGTGATCCTCACGCCTGTCAAACAGGCCGAACCCCTGCCTGTCATGCTGGAACGAACTCCTTATGGAGTCCCGGACAAACCGTTTTCCGAGCCCGTCGCTCCGCGGTATCGGGAACTCGCGCGGGACGGCTATATCTTCGTTTTTCAGAACCTGCGCGGTCGGTTCAAGTCGGGGGGCGTATTCAAGCTCTCCTCCTACGTGGACCAGGCCGATCCCAAAGCGACCAACGAGACGTCGGATGCATACGACACAATCGACTGGCTGATGAAGAATGTCCCGAAAAACAACGGACGGGCGGGCATCATGGGGGTTTCCTACGATGGCCTTACGGCGGCCATGACGCTACTGCACCCGCACCCCGCTTTGAAAGCCGTATCCGAGCAGGCTGCCCCGGTTGATCAGTGGATGAACGATGACATGCACCGCTATGGCGCGCTACGTGAAAGCTATGCCGTAGAGTACTCCGTACTTACGCAGGCGGAAAAGAATTCAAACAAGCACTTTCAGTTCGACACCTATGACACCTACCAGTGGTACCTGAAGGCTGGCCCGCTGCCGAATGTGAATGCGCGCTTCCTGCACGGATCGATTCCGTTCTGGAACTCGATCATGGAACATCCCAACTACGATGAGTTCTGGCATAAAGAAGCCTGGGTAGAGCAACTGCATTCAAGTCCCGTCGCGAACCTGAACGTTGCTGGTTTCTGGGATCAGGAAGACCCGTGGGGACCGTGGCAGATCTTCCGCCATTCCCTGGAGGACGATCCGAAGAACAATGACTTCATCGTCGCAGGCCCCTGGGACCACGGCCAGTGGCAATCGGCAACTGCGGACAGGATCGGCATCATCCCGTTCGGCGGACACAAGACCGCTATCGAGTTCCGGGAGAATATTGAAGCCCCGTTCTTCCGGTTTTATCTGCATGACCAGGGTGCCAAGCCTGCGTGGAAGGCTTCCACGTTTCAGACTGGAACCAATACCTGGCGGACGTACGCGAGCTGGCCGCCGGCCGGCGTCAAACCAACCAATCTATATCTGCATGCAGACGGCACCTTGAGTTTCGATGCACCGAATGCTGCCGGAAAAGAGTCGGAATTCGTTCAATACGAGTCCGATCCGGCAAATCCCGTGCCGTATCGCCAGCGCCCCATATCGCCGACATATCCGGGTGGAGATTGGCCGACCTGGGAAGTCGCCGACCAGCGGTTCGTGGAGAACCGGCCGGATGTCCTGACGTTCACGAGCACGCCACTCGATCACGACATTACGGTGACGGGACCGCTATCAGCCGTCCTGTTCGCCTCCACTTCGGGTACGGACAGCGATTTCGTTGTGAAGCTGATAGACGTCTATCCAGAGGATGCTCAAAAAAACGCCTGGGGCGCTGACGGCAGTCCCAGGCCAGGCGAGTACGCCGAGTCGCTGAACGGATATGAATTGCCGGTCGCAATGGAGGTCCGTCGAGGACGGTTCAACGAGAGCTACGAACATCCGACGGCGCTCGTCCCCAACAAGCCGACGGAGTTTGTGATTCCGCTTCGGGATCACGATCACGTGTTTCTAAGGGGCCATCGCATTATGGTGCAGGTTCAATCCACGTGGTTTCCCGTGATCGACCGAAATCCGCAGAAGTTTGTCCCGTCGATTTATCAGGCGACAGCGGCCGATTTCGAAAAAGCGACACAGCGCGTGTACTGCTCGGCAGGGCTAGCGTCGCATATTGTGCTGCCGGTGGCGCGGTAGGGCGGACTTTTTAGTCCGCGCGGAGCTTCAGCCCCGCAATGCCGAATTGAACTGGGCATGCGCGGGCGCACAACTGAGGATGAAAACGTGTTGTTGAGCCAATCCCGTCGCGCCACGTCCTTTCCCGACGCCGCCGTCTGCCCGTCACTGCTCGGAGAGGACGCGGTAGCTGCGACGGCAAAGCTGCCGAAGTTGAGCGTTCCGGTTTGTTCATCCGTGAGCCCGCTATTCAGAGATCGAAACGGATCAAAAGCATCGGATCCAAGCGTATCCATTCCATGATTCCAAGGCCCATTCACACAGAATGGGTCGTAGCTCCTGGCTATTGTGGTGCAGCCGGACGATGACCCGAGGGCGGTCCATAGCCAGATAATGCAGGAGACTCATTGGCACGCCCCCTGCTTCATCGATTGCACTTCGGTCTAGCAGTTTGCTGAAAAACATTTGAAACAAGTTACTTGAGGAATGTTTTGAGCGTCTGAATCTGTGATGCGAGGCGTGGACCATCAGCAAGGCGGGATGTTCAGCTATGTATCGCCGGAAGAGCGCGTGCGACGCGATCACCCGCTGCGAAGCATACGAAGGGTAGTAGACGAGGTGTTGAAGGAATTGTCGCCGCTGTTCGATGCTATGTATGCGGTGACGGCCGACCGTCGATACCGCCGGAGAAGCCGCCCTTCCGGAGGTTGCCGAAAGCGTCGTTCCCATACGTCTGCGAAAACACCGCCCCGCAATTCGCGCTCGCCAGCCGCGCGAAATCCCCATAACTGTACGTGCAGGTCTGGGTGTTGCTGGCAGTGAACGGATCCGT
>DATBHS010000196.1:0-33003 GCA_036557345.1 Bryobacteraceae bacterium | reverse complement strand
TTGCGCTCGGATTATGTCTGCCATGGCGCCTTCCCAAAGTTTCCGACGAGAAGGAAGCTTGCCAACAGAAACTTGACGGAAGA
Organism: Bryobacteraceae bacterium; assembly: GCA_036557345.1. Taxonomy (GTDB): domain Bacteria; phylum Acidobacteriota; class Terriglobia; order Bryobacterales; family Bryobacteraceae; genus Bog-105. The sequence continues at coordinate 32,920 of DATBHS010000196.1, read as the reverse complement.
AACAGTCCCACTCACGACCAAGATGCCTCCAACTTTGAGTAAAATCTCTTCGGCGGAACGTTTGCATTTCGTGTCGATTTATTCCGATCCCAGTTTGTCCACGCATCCGCGACTTCAATTGGTCTAAAACGGATCCGCTTTCTCGAGAACCGTTCGCTTTCAGCTTTTCTTCGCAGGCGGTGCCGCTGCTGGAGAGCCGACGGATTGCATCCGCCCAAGCGAAAACGTGTACATCTTGCCGAGTTGCGCGCTGGCACTCGACGCCATCGAAGAACCAGTCGATAGCAGGCCATATTTGTCGGCGGGCAACTCGCTCAGATCGGTTGTATAGGTGCGTTTCGCGACGTGGCTGCCCTGGAACGTGAGCGTATCGCGCATGGCACCGCCCGCGACCGTCCGGAATTCACGAGAATTTCCATGCTCCCGCAGGTGGACCAGTTTGTATTCAGTGATCTGCGGTTTCCCACGTAAGCCGCGTCAGAAATTGGTCTTGGGCCAGCACTTGCCAGCTTCGCATTCCGCTGGAGCACGTGGTCTTTCGCTTATTGCTTGCCGTGATCCATCCGCTGCAGCGGGTGCAGCTTCCGGTAGCGCTTGACCATTTCAATCCCGCGCTTTCGCCGGACCAATATCACTCTCTCAGTCGATAGGGGGTCGGACTCTTTTTCTGGTGCTCCGGTATATCTTCAGTCGTCGCAGGCCCTAACATGTAGGTCGTGCCGACAGCTCGACCGGGCTCATGGGCTGCATGTTCGTCTCTAGAATCAGCGGCAGAATGAGTGCTCCCGTTGAGAAGCTTGCATAAAACGGGGTTCTTCGTGTAATTCTCCTCGATGTAGTCGACACCCAGTGCAGTCAATTAAAGTTCGGCGTTGTCCTCCTGCTTAACGTATTTCTTAGAACGCAAATACCAGATAGCGAAGTCCAGGTATTCACGAGGGAATCCCATCTGCTTTTCTAGTTCTATAAGGGAGACATGCGCATTGTGCACGTTCGCGCTGCAATGTCTGTATAACAGCGAAAGCACGGCAAGGCGCCGGTTTACCTCGCCTTCGATCCCATCCAGAAAATCGACCGCTTCAAAAACAGCGCTCGGTTCCTCGTGCCGGTGCTTGAACGTGGCATCGTAACGAAATCTCCGCTCGGGGTTCGATAACACAGCATAAGCCTTATTCAGTAAAAGGAACTTTTGAGGGTTACCCGTGTCGTGGTTATCCGGATGGTAGCGTGCGGCTAGAAAGCGGTAGACACGTTGAATAGTTTCTGCCTGGGCCTTAGGGCTGATCTGGAGAAACTCGTAGTAGTTCTCGGCCCCTTCCAACTCATCGGAAGGAAGGCCCTTCTTTGCTGCATCGCTCCGCGCATAATTCTCTCGCATGGGCACTTTACACACTTACACACTTACCGATGCGGTTCGATAAAACCGCTTTGCCGGCGTCGCCTACGGAAAGGGCAAATGCGCCACCAACTGAGATGAATCTGTGTTTACAAAGACTTAGCGGTGCTTGACGGCCACAGCAGTCTGCCGCGGTAGTCGGCCCGTCAACAGGAGTTTGCAACGCGCTATCGAGCGCCGGACTTGCTAAATTTCAAGTCCCGCCCCGGGGCACCACTTAGGGAGACTCAATCGATCCCACGCGCAAAGCCGTATCAGCTGTTCTTGCCAGCTCCAGGTAGCGGCATAGCGCATTGGCAAGCTGCATTTGCCGCGGCGTGCGGCACTCGGCTTCAAAAAGGCGGGGACTCGCCACAACGATCACCATTGCTTGAGCGCGTGAGGTTGCTACGTTCAGCCTGTTCAGGCTGTAGAGAAACTCCATGCCTCGGGGGGCGTCCTCCGGTGAAGAAGTCGTCAATGAGTAGATCACGATGGGTGCCTGCTGGCCCTGAAATTTGTCTACTGTTCCAACGCGAGCGTTTGGAAGACGCTCGAACAAGTCCGACACCTGGGCATTGTAGGGCGCAACGATCAGGACGTCGTCGAGTCGCAGCGGACGGCTCCGGCCCTTGTCGTCGATCCAGTTCACACCTGGTTTCACGAGGCTATCGACCAGTTGAGCCCCCACTTCCACCTCTTCCGGCGAGGCATTTTGGTTGCCTTCATGAATTACAGGGATGAACCAGAGCCCGTACTCTCCGAGCCAGGTGTGGCCTTCGATTCTCTGGTTCTCCAGGTCTTCACGCGAAAACAATCGTCCTTCGTAAAACGCTTCGGAGGTGAACTCGCATAACTTCGGGTGCAGGCGCCAGGTCTTCTCCAGGAAGAGACCTTTATCCGGGTGTATCGTCTTATCGCCGCCGAGTAAGTGCTCCAGCGCAGAAACCTCGGCGCCGTCGGGATGACTTCCCTTAAGCGGCTGCTCCAGTTGCTGCGGATCGCCGAGCAGCACGAGGCTCCTCGCGGCTTGAGCGACGGAAAGCACGTTCGCGAGAGACATCTGGCCGGCTTCATCGACGAACAGAACGTCAACCGATTCGAAGTAGTCCTCCTGCGCCCAGAGCCACTGCGTCCCAGCCAGGACTTGCGCTCCAGCCGAGAATGCCGCGAGCGTTTCTTTGTTTTCGATGGTGGTTTGAATGTGAGGAGGGTTGTGTACCGGCTTTTCTTCCTTTCTGACCTTCTGCACACACTTCAGCTCTGCAAGTCCGGCTTCGGAGGCAGCCGCGACAACCTGATTCAGGAGATAACCGATCACCTTATGACTCGTCGCAGTAATTCCGACCTGTTTGCCCTGCTTCACCAGCTCGACAATCATGCGCGCGCCGGTGAAAGTTTTTCCGGCTCCCGGCGGTCCCTGGATCGCAAGAAGCGAATGACTCAGCAGAGTTCCAAGGCGCTTGGCTGCATCGACCGTCGTTTCTCCGGCCCGGACCAGACTGGCGCTTCCATCAGCCAGGCGAGGTGGCCTGCGGAGCAACAAATCTCGTGCTGCCCGGTACGGCCCTGGACCATCCAGGCCGTTCTTTCGAACTGATGCGCCAATTCGGTAAATGGCATCGGCCAAGACATCCGTACCGGGGCCAATGTCCTTCACATAAACAGCGGTTGGATGGATATTTGCCGTTTTCTTGGTCTTCTTGATATCAATCGTTCGCGAAGCGAGATCAATTGCGACGACCTCGCCGATCTTCTCGCCTTCACGACATAACTCCGCGCCAGAGCGGACGTCGACTTCCTGTTTTTCGAAGCAATAGCGATCGGTTGGGATGCCTCTCTGAATATCCAAGCGTTTTACAAATTGCAGTCCGGCCAAAGCCGATCGTTCATCCAACAGGTCCTCGTCGGGAAGTTCCGCAAGGCGGAAGAACTCCCACCACTCGGATTTCGATTCCCGCCGGTGCCAGTCGAGCAGGCTCGAAAGAAGCCAACGCGCAGCCTGCTCCTCATTTCGCTGTTCCGGTTCCTCCGGCACGCCCTCGCGGAGGCTCACTGCGAGCGCCGCGGTTCTTTTCTGACGCTCGTTCAGCGCCTCCGGGGCAGCGCCATCCGTCGGCGCTGCCGGCCTTGGTATCTTGTTTCCTCCCCGCACGAGTAAGTGCCGTTCACGCTCCAGCCAGTTGCGCAGAGACCAGGTAGAAAGACAATCGTCTTCGTTGTAGACGGCAATCGTATCTCTGATCGATTGCCGGATCTGATCACCTTTCTCGAGCTCCAGGCCGTGCTCCATTTCGCGCATGGCGGTGCGTGCGTCATCGAGCGGCATCTTCCGGATAAAGCCGTGAAACACCTCGAGAGCCTTCAAGGAATACTGCTCGACACTCGCGCGAATGGTCCGCTTCAGTATTGCGTGAAGGTCGACGAACAACCCTGCTCGCAACGTCCGGTCGATCTCGTCTTCGCGAGTGGCATAGCGCCCCATGAGCCGCTTCAAAGCACCCGGCTCATATCCCGTGAAGTGATAAACGTGCATGCCCGGGTATTGCCCCCAGCGCGCCATTACCTGGTCGACAAACCACTCAAACGCCTGTTTTTCCTCTCTGGCATCAATTCCCCAGCGACATTGATAGGTCGAGTCGCCAAGCGCGTCAATAATCGCGAAGCCGAACAGGTACTCGCGGCCTCCTCGGGCGACGAAGGGATCGCCTTCGAGATCGAAAAAGATATCGGCGGGCGAGGGCTCTGGTAGCCGGTAAAGCCCGTGCTCTTCATTGAGTTCGAATACCTCATGTATCGGTCTCGCCTGCATGCGTCCGGTCAGTTGCACACGCGCTTGTTCCCGGACGCGAACATATCCGTTCTTTGAGCCACGCTCCGGGCGGCGTTGGAGCGGCAACGCGAGAGCCGCCAGGCCTGCCAGCGTGTTCACATCCCAGTCGACCAGTTGCTCTTGTTGCAGTTTGCTGATACCGGCGACAAAGGACAGGTGATCATCCTTGCGGCGCTGTTCGTCGCATTCCAACCACCAGCGGCAGATAGGACAGTGCGCGGTAGGTTCGGGATAAGTTGTAATCTCGTTGCTGCGATTCGCCACCGCCTGGAATAGACGGTGCTTCACATAGCGATAATAGGCTGCAAATTCGCTTATGCGGTATGCTTCCGCCCGAAAATCTTCACTCGGAGGGACCACATACATGAACTCCGGCCAGACGCCCTGAATGCCGGCGAGCAGTTCGGAATACAGTGAGATCTGGAGAATGGTCGCAGCTTTGGTTTCGAGCGCGAGCTTGCAATCATAGACCTCGTAGGACCAATCTCCCAGTGTGCTTGGATGTGCCATCTTCCTGAGCACGTCCGCCCTGCCGAACCAGTTGCCGTCGGTAAGCGCAGCCTGGACGACAACGTCAACACCTGCTTCCATTGCGTCCCGGGTTTGGAGAAGAGCATTTTGCTCGCCTTCGAGATCCCGCAGATTGGCTATTGTAAGGCCCTGCGATTCCAGATGCCTGATATAGGCGTTCTCGTGCTCGATGCCGCGCTGTTGCAGGATCCACGCATCCGGCGAATGCCACGAAGGCGCGGACCGCGTGCCCATAACGACGGCGAGGTCAAGAGACGTGAGATGATGGCAGGCCAAATGATTGCTTAAATCAGTGGCGGAGAGCCGAATCGTTCGGAAGTTGCCCTTCATACTTCAGGGCGGCTGTTGCTGCTCACCATATTATCCGGCAAGTCATCTGCCGCAATCGGAACTTCAACAAAGACACAACCGGTCAGATACAGTTGCTCACTCGCCCGCCAGAATGTGCCCCAGGTGATGTTTCATATGCCGAATGTAGTCCTCGATGAGAAACTCGAGTGAAACGGATGCGTCATCGCCCACCTTGCACGGCGCTGCCAGCTGTTCCTTCGGAACCCGTTCTATGACACGCGCCAGCGCCTCATTCGCGCGCGTCCACAATTCCACCAGGTCGCTCCAGGCGGCCTCTGCATAGCCGCCAAGTTCCACCCATCCGTGGCCGTCGTACGTCGGTCCCGTGTACTTCCCGTTGAGAGCAGCCACCACAAACCGCACGCGATTGTTTGTAGCCGAATCGATCAGGTGGCCTAACTCCTGCTTTCGGGACCAGCCTTCACCTCCGCCTGAGCGGCCCCGCGCATTTTGTTCGGTAATCGCGCGTAGCCCCGAACCTTCTCCTCGAATCGTCTCTCTTAAGCGCTCGTCAAGTTTTGCCGCCATATTCCCCATTCTTACTTGAGGATGGCAACAGAATCTGCGGGGAGGCCGATCACGCCGGGTCGGATCTCATAAGCGGAGGACGAGCAGATGACATCCTTAGTCGTTCGCGTTATCGGAATTGCCTGCCTGTCCGGCGCAAAATTGCAAATGACTTGAAACTCTCCGCGCTTCATGACAAACCAGCGCGTCTGCTCGTCGTATCTCACGTCAACGGCTTCGAGATTTCCATCCGTAAGCTGGGAAGTCGAGCGCCGGAGCGCGATAAGAGTCCTATACCAGGCGAGGATCTCGTCATGCGGCGGACAACAGAGTTCGCTCCAGCGGAGTTTCGACTGCTGAAACGTCTCGAATTCCTGTGGGTCGGGAATCTCCTCCGGCAGCCAGCCAAAATGGGCGAATTCACTCCGGCGCCCTTCCGACACTGCCCTTCCCAGTTCACAATCTTCATGGTGAGTGAAGTATTGGAAGGGAGTGGATGCGCCAAATTCCTCGCCTTGAAACAACATCGGAACAAACGGGGACGTCAGGACCAGAGCTGCTGCGATCTTCTGCCGGCCAACGCTGACCAACTGTGACAGGCGTTCCCCTCTCGCGCGGTTCCCAATCTGATCATGATTCTGGGCGTAGCCAAAGAAATGTCGGCCGGACAGACCGACGGCGGGGCGGCCGTGAATGCGGTCCCGATGCACGGAGTAGATTCCGTCGTATACATACGCACGCCGTAGTGCCTTGGCCAGGTGATCGAATGAGCCAAAGTCCTCGTAGTAACCGTTCGTTTCTCCGGTGAGCACCGAATGAAGCGCGTGATGAAAGTCGTCGCTCCACTGCGCGTCGACTCCGAACCCGCCCGACTCGCGCCCCGTAACAATGCGCGGGTCATTGAGGTCGCTTTCGGCGATCACGACCAGATAGCGCCCGAGCTGGGACGCCAAAGCTTCGATTTCCGCGGAGAGGTATTCGAGAAAGTGCATAGCCGAGCGGTCATAAAATGCATGCACCGCATCCAGTCGCAGACCGTCAAAATGATAATCGCGGAGCCACATCAGGGCGTTATCGACAAAGAAGCGCCGCACTTCCAGGCTGCCGCGGTGATCGAGGTTTACGGCCGAACCCCATGGCGTCTTGTAGGCGTCCGTGAAGTACGGGCCGAAGCGGTCCAGGTAATTTCCAGCAGGTCCCAAATGGTTGTAGACAACATCAAGGATGACGGCCAGACCCTTCTCGTGGCAAGCGTTCACCAGTGACTTCAAATCATCCGGAGTGCCGTAGGCATGATGCGGCGCGTAGAGATCGACGCCGTCGTAGCCCCAGCCCCGATCTCCGGAGAACTCGTTGACCGGCATGATTTCGAGGTGCGTAATTCCCAGTTCAGCCAAATAGTCGAGACGCTCGATGCTACTCCTAAACGTGCCGTCTTGAGTGAACGTTCCGATGTGCAACTCGTAAACGATGGCGCTTGATAACGGCTTTGCTTGCCAGTACCGGTCGGACCAAACGAAAGAAGAGTGGTCGATCAGCCGTGATGGACCGTTGATTCCAAATGGTTGAAATGGAGAACGCGGATCGGGGATGGGATCGCGCCCATCGATTACGAACCAGTAATCGTCACCTGCCCTCGCCTTTTCGATATCGCCATTCCACCAGCCACGTTCAGCCGGTTGCAAGGGATACGAAGCATCGGCGATGCGGACGGCAGCTGTCCGGGCACGCGGCGCCCATACTCTGAAGGTACGCATCGCGTTACTGTTTGACCAGCAAAGCTACTGGAAATTCCGCCAAGAGCCTTCCAAGCTCCAGCCTGCCACCGCTGGCCTTCCTGTTCGACAGAACATTGCGCCAGGTTCCGGAAGGTATCTCGATCTGCGTATCGGACCAGTTGCCTCCAAGGCGCCATACAAGGCGAGGGGCAAGCACCGCTACGCTCTTCCCGCGCAAGTACGCCACAAGGTGAGCAGCCTTTTCTCCCGTCGCATGCAGCGGCGTGTACGCACCCCGATCTCCGAAGGCCGCCGGATATCGCCTTCGCGTCCGTAAGGCGTGATAAATCGTCCAGAGTTTCGGCAACCCTTCCTCAATCCGTTCCCAGACCCGGCGGACGGTGAGCCCGGGCAACTCGGCGAGAAGGGCCCGGCGAATGTCGTAGTCGACAGGCCGGCGATTATCCGGATCCACCAGATCAAGGCTCCATAATTCCGTTCCCTGGTACAGGTCGGGAACGCCGGGGGACGTTAGTTTCAGAAGCAATTGAGAAAGAGATGTAATGCGGCCGGGCTCAATCAGCGGTGTGACGAACTTTTCGAAATCGTCCAGGAACTCACGGTCGAGGTAAAGCGCGGCGATAAAATCGCCTGTTGCGCTTTCGAATGCTTCGTTGGGGTCCAGCCACGAAGTATGTTGCTTGGCCTCCCGGCAGGCTTTTTCCATGTAGGTCTGAATGCGATCTATCGAGATCGGCCAGGCCCCAAGCATGGTTTGATACAGCAGGTATTCAGTGTTCCTGTCGGGCCAGCTGCCGGTTTTGTGTTTTGCGTTGATCTGTGACCATCTCTCCACCGCTTCTTTCCAGGCTTCTGGTATCTCTGAGAGAACGTTGATACGGGCCCGCACATCCTCGCTGCGCTTGGTGTCGTGAGTAGAAGAAGACAGCATCGTTTTCGGGCGCGATCGCTGCGTCTCCTCGCAGAACCGGTGAAATGCTTCCGGAGACACACCGAAATGCCCTGGGTCTCCGCCGACCTCGTTCAGCGAGATAAGCCGGTTGAATGAATAGAAGACGGTATCCTCAACTCCCTTGGCCATGGCCGGTCCGGTGAATTGTTGGAATCGCATGACGAATTCCGTCTCTAAAGGGCCGCGTACGCGCAACAGTAGAATGTCGCGTACGAACTCGACGAGATCGGAATCCAGGTCGGAACGGATCGCTTTGACAGTGGCGATTACCTCATCGATATAGCGGGCGTCGTCTCCGGCTATTTCGTCGCGCTCCGGAACCACATAGGTGCGGTAAACGGGGAAGACAGCAACTACTTCCCGGATGACACGGATGACGTCTTCGCGTGTATAGTCGCGGCGCTCGCGGTGAGATTCGCAGATTTCCAGAAGCAGGCTCGTCAGCCTGTTGACATCGCTGCCGAGAAGATCACGCAAGACGCGATGCTTCTTATCCCGGCAAATGGCGGGGTAGTCGGTCGGCTCGCCGGTGAACGCGGCGTACAACTCGGTGAATGCCTGTTCGTTGCAGGATTCTACAAACAGTCCAGTGACCTGGTTCAGATAGTCGTAGCCCGTCGTGCCATTAATGGGCCATTCATCGCGGAACCTTTCGCCTGGCTCGAGGATCTTCTCGGCGAGAATCCAAACGTCCGGAGCATTTTGCCGCAGCCGCTCAAAATACTGGCGCGGGTCTCGGAGACCGTCCGGATGGTCGATACGAATACCGTCCAGTACTCCTTCGCGCAGCCATCTGAGAATCAAGGCGTGGGTATCCGCGAAGACTTGCGGGTCCTCCATCCGCAGGCCTACCAGTGTGTTCACGTCGAAGAACCGCCGGTAAGCCAGTTCCTGCTTGGCTGTGCGCCAGAACGCCAGCCGGTAGCTTTGCAACTCCAAAATCTCATCCAGCCGCGCGGGGTCGCGATTGAATTGCTCCAGCGTTTTGTCCACTACTTCTCCGATGAAGGGAGTCTCTGAGAACAGGCGCTCCAGCAGGCCCCGAATCACTTCTTTATCCCGATGCCGCTCCGTCACGCTGGCGCGATCGGTCAGCGTTGGTCCAGGCAGACGCCCCAGGGAATCGGCCAGGAATGCGAGGTAGTCGGAGCCGCTCTCCCTCGCTGCCTCTGAAAGGATGGCGGGAAGGGAGCGTGGAGTTGCGGGGAACTGCTGATCGAAGTATTGGAGGAAAAATTCCCCGCCCTGGCGCTTGATCTCGATCTCTCCACGGGCCAGAGCCTTTCCATAGTGATCTCCGAGAATGGGTACCAGTAACTTGTTGCGGCGCTTTTCTTCATGTGGTTGCCAGTCGATATCGAAATAGATGGAATACCGGCTGGACGGCCCGTTCTCTAACACGTCCCACCACAGGCGGTTTCGCCGTCCGCTGATCGCCATGTGATTCGGAACAATATCGAGAACCTGGCCCAAGCCGCATGCGCCCAGCCGCAACGAGAAGTGCTCGTGCTCCTGCGCGCCGCCCAGTTCGTCATTGACCTTGTGGTGATCGACAATGTCGTAGCCGTGCATGCTTCCCGGCGCAGCCTGCAGGTACGGAGAGCAGTAGACATGAGAGACGCCGAGCTCATGAAGGTAGCCCGCAAGTTCAGCGGCATCGTCAAAACCGAAATCCGCATGCAATTGCACACGATATGTCGCAATGGGGATTCGCTGCATTCTCAGGTAAGAGGTTATCGAATGAACATTGTTTCTCCACGGTGCCGCAATACTACCGTAGTGGCAGCATGGAACGAAGTACAGTGTAATTGGAAGAGATGTTGTACGAAATTGAAAGCCAGCCCACGGCTCAGAATGCCGTAATCCTGCTCCACCCCCGCGACAATGTCGTAGTCGCGCGAGTGGCGTTGTCCGGTAATCAAAGCCTCGAAGTAAACGGGAAGCCACTCTCTACACGCGAATCAATTCCTGTTGGACATAAGCTGGCGATCAAGCCGATAGGTAGGGGCGAACCTGTTTACCGCTACGGGAACGTGATTGGATTCGCCGTGGCTCGCATCGAACCCGGAGACCACGTGCATGTTCACAATCTCGGATATAAGGAACTCGATGGTTCCGAGATTGTGCCTGGCGAAGAGTCTGAGATACATCTCCCGCGTCTACCACGGCAAACATTCCTGGGATTTCAGCGGGATGATGGCCGCATCGGGACACGGAATTACATTGCAGTGGTTGCGGCCAGCAACTGCGCGGCCTATACGTCGGAGCTGATTGCGCGAAGTTTTGCAGATGAGGCGCTCCCCCCGAACGTCGATGGTGTGGTAGCTTTTCCGCATGGAGAAGGATGTGGGCAGGCGATCGGCCCTGACACGGACCAATTAGAGCGCACGTTGAAAGGCGTGCTCGATCATCCCAACGTTTTTGCCGCGCTCATTCTTGGCTTGGGTTGCGAGGTGAACCAGATTGGACACTATCTGGGCAACGAGTCTGCTTCGAACGTCCCCGCAACATTGCAGGGATTGACGCTGCAGGAATCCGGCGGCACGCTCGGCGCGGTCGAAGCTGCCCGCAAGCAGATCCGGCGGTACATTGAGCGCGCAGCCGCGTGCGAACGCGTCGAAGTGCCCGCCGCAAAGATCGTCCTGGGCCTGAACTGCGGCGGATCGGATTCGTTTTCGGGCATCACGTCAAACCCTGCATTAGGTTACTGCTGCGATCTGATCGTGGACCAGGGCGGCACTGTCGTACTGGCCGAAACGACGGAAATTTTCGGAGCAGAGCATCTGCTGATCCGCCGGGCGCGCAATCCGGAGATCGCGCGAAAGCTGTTGGCGTGTGTGGCGAAGTACAAGGCCTATTTGCGGCAGTTCGGAGGCAGCTTTAACGATAACCCGTCTCCCGGTAACAAAGAAGGCGGACTGACCAACATTCTGGAGAAATCGCTCGGAGCAGTCGCCAAGGCCGGCACCAGCACGCTGGAAGATGTAGTGGACTACGCTGAGCGAGTCAACAACCCCGGGTTTGTATTCATGAATACGCCTGGATACGATCCTGTTTCCATTACCGGTCTGGCCGCCGGGGGCGTGAACCTCATGGCGTTTACGACCGGGCGAGGCAGCGCCATCGGGTTTCCGAGCATTCCGGTTTTGAAAATAGCGAGCAATTCGAGAACGTATCGACGGATGCTCGGGAATATGGATATCAATGCCGGCCGCATCGCCGACGGTGAGGCCACGGTGGAGGAAGTCGGCAAAGAAATCTTTGACGCTCTGCTGCGGACCGCATCCGGCGAGAAGACTCATGCGGAAGAGCTGGGCCATCACGAGTTCGCTCCCTGGCGCATCGGCCCCGTGCTCTAACGGACTGTCCCGGCCATTTCGAAATCGGTCGGGCATGCCCGATCCCTACAAAACACCAGATCCTGGTAGTGGCGAGGCATGCCTCGCCAGGGCAGGTGCTTAGTCCGTAGGGCTTACTGAGGCGCGGTTTTATCTCTCTGCCATTACAAAATCTGCAGCAAAATGAAGGTATTCTGCGCTACTACTCGTAAATCTCGCCGTCTGCAAACCTTTCAATCCTAGATTTACGTTAACGAAGCATTCGGAGTCCTGTGAGTCAGGGATATTTTCAAGCTCCCGAAGCCTCCCTAAACTGCAAATATCTCGCGGTTAATTAGCGAACAAGATGCTTTGTTTGCTTAATACGAAAAACTTAGGAGAAAAGGTATAAGTGTTCAAGTCAATCATCTGCTTTCTTTTTGCGGGTACTCTCTTGGTAGCGAGCCCCGCTGGCGTCACTCTGGTGAATGCCGGTGACGGTCTGAATGACGGCAGTTTCTATGTCGGACCGTACACCTTGTCTATCAACGGCCAAAACATGGCGGCACTCTGCGTCGATTTTAACGACGACAGCCAGCCGCCCGCTTCCTGGTCGGCAAATGTCACGCGGCTTTCGAGTGCGGCTTCGGCAGTTCCGGGATTAAGTCAGACCTACTTAGGGAATGCGGGCCTGAAACAATATGAAGAAACGGCTTATTTGTTTAACCTGATCACGCAACCGGGTGCTGATCGAATCGACATCCAACACGCGGTATGGAGTATCACCAATCCGGATAGTTTTCACGCCAACGATGCCGCGCAAGCGTTTATAGACCTGGCTAACGCCAACTATGGTTCCATTAATCCGAATTACTTCTCCATCGTTTCTGATGTCAATTTCGGTGATGGTCGCAATCAGGAGTTCATGATCTCGAGCGCGCCAGAACCGTCATCGCTTCTCCTCCTGGGAGCCGGCCTGTTCCTGCTGGGAACGGTCGCGAGGAAACGCTTTACCAAAAGCGCATCCGCCTAGAAATTTACACTGCTCAAGCGATAGACTGGGCAAGTTTTCATTCAACTTGCCAGTCTATATCGCTTAACTCAAAGTAATTTGACGCCACGTCGGGGATCGGCCGTTCCGAAAAGCCTGGTATGTCGCCTATGCTGGAACTGGGATGCAAGCACCCACTTTGATTCCGCGTCCCGCCCGTGTGGAGGCGGCCGGCAATAGACCCAAATTGATCGACGAGTACATAGGCCGGGCAAATTCCGGCACGACAGGCGTGAGTATTGCACATATGCGAAGCCCTACCGGCTGGGAAGAGCCGGGGCAAAGGCCGGAGTTCGACGAATTTACAGTGGTTCTCAAGGGGATACTGAGGGTGGAATATTCCGGTGGCGCCCTCGATGTGCAGGCCGGGCAAGCTGTTATCGCCCACAAGGGCGAATGGGTCCGCTATAGCACGCCGGGACCTGAAGGCGCCGAGTACATCGCCATTTGCATTCCCGCCTTCTCGCCAGGCGCCGTGCACCGCGACATCTGACGGGTACTTAGTCCGTCCGACCGGGTAAGTGTCATAAAACGGCATTCACGCGCGGACTGCACGGTGAGCGTCTTGCGGCCCACATTTATCATTACAGCTAAGCTATTCAGCCCGATGTTTACCCGGATTTCGTTTCTGTCTGTGCGAAAAGTCCTGTGAGTACGGGGTATTTCCAAATTGCTTCTCCGACAACTAAACTGCAAATAACGCAGATTAAATTACAAAATAACATCTTTTAATCGGCGTATTGTAAGACAAATCGGAGGCTACAAAGTATTTATGAGGAAATGGATTCTCGCCGCGGCGGGGTTACTGCTCACGCTGCCGGCTGGGGCCAGCACCTATTTTGCCGGTTTCGAGGATACTGTCGGCACTCAGCACGGCGACAATGATTACAACGACCTGGTCTTTTCCATCAGCGGCCAAAACCTTACGCTTGTTTCTGGGGGTACTTGGTACACCAAGCCCGCATTGGGGACGAACAACGGGGCGCCTTTTTGGAATCACGATTCTTACGATGGCAGCAAATTGAACGTCGGATATTGCATTTACGGAGGCGGCAATTGCGGAACAGGCGCCGGATTGGATCCGTCGGCCTCTTACCTGGCATCGAGCAACGGGAAATCGATGGGGAACGTGTATTTTTCAGCCGACGGCACGGTTTCTGGCGAGGTAGACGCCAAATTCAGCAGGGATTATGATCGCCTGGGCTGGTATAGCGTGAGCGATCCGCATTCGATCCACTGGTTCTCGAACGCGGACAGCGCTGGAGATGTTTTTTCGTTTACGCCGGGCGGCTACTTTGGCCTGGTTGCGAGCAGCGATAACGGAAGCTGGTTGGGCCAGAATTTCTATTCTCAGGATTGTTACGGAACACAGGACGATGACTCTCATTTCGCCTTCTTCGCGGACCCACCCGAAACCTTCAGGGCGGAGGCACCCGAACCAGGTCAAGCCGGGTTGCTCGCCATCGGTTTAATAGGCTTAGGCCTCGTGCTCAAGAAGAAATCGAGAAAGGCCGCAGCGTAAAGGCTGACTGGCTAAAATCCACCGGCAACGGTCGATATCAAGCAGCGCCAACATCCCTTCCCTCAGCAGTTTCAAGAGCTTACCGGTGGAAATCAATTTGCATCCACCTTTGCAGAAAGCTCGCCCGATTAGGGCTTAAAGAAGCTTCCGTTGGGATGGAGGGAAATAATGAAAAGTAAATTGCTTGCTCTTTTCCTGTTAGCCGGTGGCTCGTTGTTTGCGGGTACGCATGTTTCTTTTGGCGTGTCAGTGGGAGGCGGATATTATGTGCCGCCGCCTCCACTTCCGCCGGTCGTACGTTACGTGCCGCCCTGCCCTGGCCCGGGATATAGTTGGGTTGCCGGATACTGGTATCCTGTCGGGCCTCGATATTCCTGGCATGCCGGTTACTGGGCCCGGCGGCCCTACGTTGGCGCATACTGGGTCGCGCCTCGTTATTACGGCCATCGCTATTATGCCGGTTACTGGCGCCGATAAAGCCTGTATGCGGGGTCACCGCTCGCGTTCGCTTCCCTTCAAGGCAGGCGGACGCGTGCCGGCGAACCTTCACACAATAAATTCTGCGAGAATACGCTGAAGCACCGGTTCGCGCGGATACGGATGGCCCGTGTAGTGGCGGAATCCTTCACCGAACGTAACTCCGCTCCGGTTTCCGCACGCTCGTGTCCACCTTTCCATTTGATCGAGATAATCGTCCACGCCATGCTGCTGTCTGAGCCATGAACGCTGGCTCTCGTGTTTTGCAAGCATCACTCGTTTTCTGTCGATGGTCGACGCCACATTCACGGTAAAATCCGGCACGACGACGTTGCCATCCCGGTCCGTGCCTTCGATCGGATCGACAAAATACAGCCAGGGAATTCCCTGCAGGGGACCGTGGCCTGGCGTCACATAGTTCGGCACGGATGCTGCGAAACAGGCGTCGCGGACCAGTTCGCTTGTGGCTTCGTGATCGCTCAAATAGTCGCGGGGTGAAGCGGTGAGAATTACATCGCTTCGCAAATCCCGCAGCAGGCCGGTCACTTTGCGGCGCGACGCGTTATCGCTGAAAATCGCCAGATCCCGAAACTCCGCACAGCGATATTCGGCTCCGATGAATTTCGCCGCCGCGGTTGCTTCGCTTCTGCGAATGCCGGCGATCTGTTCGGCATCGTGGACCGCGGATCCACAATCGCCCGGACTCATGGTCACGATACTGATCTCGTGCCCGAGTTGAGAAAGCAGCGCAAGAGTGCCCCCCGCAAGTATCTCTGCGTCATCCGGGTGAGCATGAATGCAGGCGATTCGCATGTCTGTTGTTTATCACGGGATCATCAAGGTCGACTGAAACCGGGCGCACAATTTGCCGAAAATCCAGCCTAAAATTATTGCCGCCGATAAATTCTCCAATTATGCATTAAATTTTGTGATGGACTTATCGAACTTTCACCTGGTAATGGTACCCCTGGTATTCCATAAAACGGGCGGTACCGTACTAAATATGCACTTTGCGTGAGATACTTAAATCACTCGGAGCCTGGAAATAAAAATCCATTGGTCACGAATTGGGGTCATTTTGCATAGGCATATAAACCCTTCTTAGAGGAATAGAGGTAAAAGTAAAAAGCTGTATATGTGTTTGAAGTTAATTGTGCCAGCACTATTAAGCTTGGCATCTCTCGCTATGCCGGCCCTGGCAGATCAGTATCAGTTCACGATCGACCACTGCACCGGAGGATGTGGAACCGCCCCCTTTGGCACGATCGACGTGACTCAGAACGGGGCCAACACTGTTAACATTGCTGTCAGCCTGATCCCCGGGGACGGGTTCGTCAGTACGGGATTTCCGGGAAGCTTTGCGTTCGATATTATCGGTAATCCCACGATCGCTGTGAGCAATCTCACCGGCGGTTGGTCTCTGGTAAGCCCCACCGCCGGCGCTCTTCACTTCGACGGATTCGGAAAGCTGGATTATGCCCTCGCCTGCATTATTTGTGGAAATGGCAGCGGCAGCCCGTTCAGTGGCCCTCTTTCGTTCGACGTCACGGCCACGGGATTGACCCCGGCCAGTTTCCAGGAGCTCTCGCATCTTCCCCCTGGCAGTGCTCAAACCTACTTCGTAGCGGACATTTTGGGATCGACAGGCAACACCGGTCCCGTAGGCGCCACGGTCAGTCAGACACAGACGTCAGCAACTCCGGAGCCGAGTTCGCTTCTGCTCCTCGGAACGGGTGCCGGTCTGCTCGGATTCTCCTGTTTTCGGCGGCGTAAGGCCTAGTGGCTGCCGGGCCAGCTTCTGGTCCGGTACCGCCGTTTCGCGGGTAGTTGCCGAAGGACCTCGTCATGACTACCCGCGCTTTTTGCTTTTCGATCTTCGGTAATCTGCTACTTGACGGCCATGCCGGCCCGTAGAATCGAACAACAACTCGAGCAGTTGAACAGCCTGCGCTCGGAGCCGGCCACGGATGCAAAAATCCTCGCATTGCGTAAGGCTCTCGCGGATCGAAGCAATGTGGTAGCGGCAAAGGCCGCCACGATTACGGGCGAGTTCGGCTTCCAGGAATTAATTCCCGATCTCGAAAAGGCATTTGAGCGATTTTTTCAGCGGCCGGTTGAAACCGACCCGCAATGCTGGGCCAAGAACGCGATAGCAAAAGCACTGAAGGACCTGGAACACGCGGAATCACCCCTGTTTTTGCGCGGTCTTTCGCACGTGCAAATGGAGCCCGTATATGGCGGCCGGGCAGATACCGCAACCACTCTTCGCGGAACATGCGCTCTGACTTTGGTCCAGTGCCGCGATCTTCCGAGACAGGAAATCATGCGTCGGCTCATTAATGCGCTAACGGAAAGCGCGGCTACTGTACGCGCGGACGCCGCACGGGCCTTGGAGCAGATGAGCGGGGCGGACACGGCGCTCTTATTGCGCCTAAAGGCACGGGCCGGAGACAACGAGCCGGCGGTAACAGGCCAGGTACTCGATTCCCTCCTCGGTCTGGAAGGTGATCAGGCTGTCGGGTTCGTAGCGAAGTTTCTCGATTTACCTGATGAAGATATCCGCGAAGAAGCCGCGCTGGCCTTAGGTACATCGCGGCTGCCCTGCGCGGTCGAGGTGCTGAAAGACGCATGGATTAAATCGCGAGACACTGGTTTAGGCGAGCCCCTGTTGCGGGCGATCAGTGCCTCGCGAGACGAGTCCGGATTCGAGTTCCTGCTGAAACTCATTCGTGACGGGCGCGAAGAGGAAGCGCGGGGTGCAGCGAAGGCGCTCGCATTGCATAAGGACTCACCTGAAATCGCCAGGCGAGTGCGAGAAGCAGCCGAAGCCCGCAATCAGCCGTTCGACCGTGACACGCTCAACCGCTTGCTACGATGACTAGAAAGAGTACTCGAGCCTCTTCGGGCGCTCCGCAATAAGCGGCGCGGTTTTCTGCCAATCATGGTCCGACCTTTTCGCGGAGTGATGCCGCGTATCGCAGAATCAGCCTATATAGACGCCAGCGCGCAAGTGATCGGCGATGTGGTAATCGGCGAACGCTCCAGCGTGTGGCCGAATGTGGCGATTCGCGGGGATGTGAACTATATCCGAATCGGCGAAGAGACGAGCATTCAGGACAACAGCGTCTTGCACGTGGACCACGGCCGGTTCCCGTGCATCGTGGGTAACCAGGTAACGGTGGGCCACCGTGTTGTGCTGCATGGTTGCGAAGTGCAGGATAACGCGCTGATCGGCATCGGGGCGGTTGTTTTGAACGGCGCCCGGATCGGCTCCGGCGCGGTAGTTGCGGCGGGTGCGCTGATTCCTGAGGGCATGGAAGTTCCTGCGCGGATGCTTGCTATGGGGATGCCGGCGAAGGTGCGTCGCGAGGTGACGCCGGAAGAGCAAGAGCGCTTTCGCAAAAATTGCCGGAACTACGTCGCCATCACCGCCATTTACAAGGAAGAACGGGCTTGATCCACAGCGTGAAAGGGATGCGCGACATCCTGCCGCCGTCAAGCGGTGTGTGGAATGAGGTAGAGGCCGCCGCGCGCCGCGTTTTTGCGCGCTTCAACTATCGCGAGATCCGCACACCCGTGCTGGAAGAGACTGCCCTGTTTTCGCGGAGTGTCGGCGAAGAGACCGACATTGTCAGCAAGGAGATGTATACGTTCGAGGACCGCGACGGCAGCTCGCTGACCTTGCGTCCCGAGAATACGGCGTCCGTCTTGCGGGCCTACATCGAGCACCGTTTGGACCAGCAGCCCGGGATCCAGAAGCTGTACTACATCGGTCCGATGTTCCGCCGCGAGCGCCCGCAAAAAGGACGTTATCGCCAGTTCTATCAGATCGGAGCGGAAGCCATCGGCTCTGATTCGCCGGCCATCGACGCAGAGGTGATCGAACTGGTTGTCGCGATTCTGCATGAACTCCGCATAGAGGGCTCTGATCTGCTGATCAATTCTGTGGGATCGAAGGAGTCGCGTGCCCGATATAACGAGGCGCTGCGCGAGCAGTTGAAGGACCTGGCTCCCCGGATGTGCGCCGACTGCCGGCGCCGGGCCGAAACGAATCCCCTGCGTGTGCTGGATTGTAAAGTCCCGGAAGATCAGCCCATCATCGAGCAGCTGCCCTCGATATTGGATTTTTTGGACGATGCTGATCAGCATCACTTTCTCCGCGTCCGTGAGTTCCTGGATGATCGGGGAATCGCGTACACGGTGAAACCGCGGCTCGTTCGCGGGCTCGATTACTATGCGCGCACGACGTTTGAGATTACACACGGAGCTCTCGGCGCGCAGAATGCAATTTTGGGCGGCGGCCGCTACGACGGCTTGGCGGAGCTTCTCGGCTCGAAGGTGCCTGCGCCCGGCATCGGCTTCTCCATCGGTGAAGACCGGCTGGTGATGACGGTCGAAGGCGGCCAAAGCGTCCGGCCTCCCGCTCTGGACCTCTACATCGCGCCCATGGGGGATACCGCCCTCCGGTATTGCGCGGCGCTGGCCGGCGATATTCGTAAACTGAACCTTTCCGTTGAAGTCGGCACGGAGCGAAAGCTGAAGCGCATGATGGAGCTCGCGAATAAGTTACAAGCGCGGTTTACTCTGATCGTCGGCGACAACGAGATTGTTACTCAGACATACACACTGAAAGACATGGCCTCCGGGGGGCAGGAGACACTAACCAGGCAGGCATTGCTGGATCGTCTCTCCGGGCAGAACCGCGACCGTCAGGGAGCGGCGGAAGAGTAAGAAGGTGAAATGACAGATAAATGGCTGACGTAAGGTTGGATTTTCTCGGCGATCTGCGCCGGACGCACACCTGTGGAGAACTGCGCGCCAGCGATGCGGGTCGTTTGGTTGTACTCATGGGGTGGGTGCACCGGCGCCGCGATCTGGGCGGAGTCATTTTCATCCATTTGCGCGATCGCGATGGCATCACGCAGTTGGTGTTCGACGAGAGCAAAAACACCGCGGCGCATCGCCGGTCTCAGGAACTGGGGCCTGAGTTCGTGATCGCCGTGGAAGGCGTGGTTAACCTCCGCGAGCCCGCCACAATCAATCCCAACATTGCAACGGGCGAAGTAGAAGTGTCCGTCTCGAAGCTCCGGATCCTGAATGAGTCGCGAACGCCGCCATTCCCCCTGGAAGACGGCGTCGATGTTAAAGAAGATACGCGGCTGAAGTACCGTTACGTCGATCTGCGCCGGCCGCGCATGCAGCGCAACATCATCATGCGCGCGAAGATTTCACTTGCCGTCCGCGAGGCGCTGTACGAACAGGGATTCCTGGAGATTGAAACGCCGTTCATGACCCGCTCGACGCCCGAGGGTGCCCGCGATTACCTTGTGCCGAGCAGAGTTCAGCCGGGAAGCTTTTATGCGCTGCCGCAATCGCCGCAGATTTTCAAGCAATTGCTGATGGTGAGCGGCTATGAGCGCTATTTCCAGATCGTGCGTTGTTTCCGCGATGAGGATTTGCGGGCCGACCGGCAGCCCGAGTTCACACAGATTGACCTCGAAATGTCGTTTCCGCAGGAGGAGCAGATCTTCGAGGTGATCGAACCGCTCATCTGGCGTGTTTGCGAGGCCGCAGGAAAAGCAGTTGAACGGCAGATCCCAAGAATTACCTATGCCGAAGCGATGCGCTCTTACGGCAGCGACAAGCCGGACCTGCGCATCCCACCATTTCATTGTGTCGAGGACCTGTTTGCCGGCGCCGGACTCACTCAAGACGGATTGCCCCTCGTGGCGATCCATATTCCGAAGACGGGTCCGTTGAGCCGCAAAGAACGCGATGAGATGAAAGCATTCGGCCAGGAGCGCGGCCTGCGCGTTTTCGATGACGTAAAGCGCTTGGAACGCGATTACCCGGAGGCGATCGTCAAATTGCGCGAACGCGCGCGGGTTGCAGAAGGCGATCTGCTGATCTTGGCCTCCTGGGCCCGCTCAGCGCTCGGCGCTGTGCCCGAGTACACAGTCCTCCAGGCCTGTGGACAGCTACGAATGCTCATCGCCCAGAAGTACAACGATCGCCATGCGCTTCTGGATCCGGAAACGTTCCGGTTCCTGTGGGTGCTGGATTTCCCGATGTTCGAGTGGGACGAGGAGGACAAGCGCTGGAACGCCGCTCACCATCCGTTCACGTCCGTTCATGATGCGGACTTGGACAAGCTGACCACCGACCCGGCGCACTGCCGCGCGAAGTCTTACGACCTGGTGCTGAACGGTGTCGAGCTCGGTTCGGGCTCCATTCGTATTCATCGCCGCGATGTGCAGTCGAAAGTGTTCGCCGCGCTCGGTTTCAGCGAGGAAGAAGCCAGGCGCCGGTTCGGATTTCTTTTGGAAGCGCTTGAATATGGCGCGCCGCCGCACGGGGGAATCGCGCTCGGCCTCGACCGGCTGGTGATGATTCTCGCGGGCGAGCAATCGATTCGGGAAGTGATCCCGTTCCCGAAGACTGCGAAGGGAACAGACCTCATGTGCGAAGCGCCGTCTCCCGTTCCAGAGCGTCAGCTTCGTGAGCTGGGTATCCGGCTGAATGTACCGCAATAAAGGTGGCATACTGTTGCCATATGCCGGCGGCAACCCAGATCTCGGTTGAAGAGTATCGGAAGACCGTGTACCGCCCCGATCGCGACTACGTTGACGGCGTGGTTGAGGAGCGCAATTTGGGGGAAACAGACCATAGCTGGATTCAGGGTAATCTCGTAGCATTTTTCCGGGGAAAATTTCGCCAAACTGGGATAACCGCGATGCCCGAGTGGCGATTCCAGATCAGGCCGACCAGGTTTCGTGTTCCAGATGTTGTCGTGATCTCTGGCAAGCCGGAAGAACCGATACTTACCAAACCGCCGCTATTGTGCATCGAAATCCTTTCGCCCGAGGACACCGTGTCACGAACGAATACGAGAGTGCAGGATTATCTGAAGTTCGGCGTACCTGTCGTCTGGGTTGTTGATCCTGGTGAAAGGAGAGTTTGGATCTATCGTCCCGACGCTGCTGTGCAAGAGGCCCAGGATTCAATAAAGCTCGACGGAACGGATATTGAAGTGCCGTTCTCCGAAATCTTTGACTGATTACGCTTTAACCGGCTTATCGACTGCCTTCCAGCTCTTCTCGTCCCAATACTTCACGCGGCCTTCCCGATAAGAATCCACCGCGAGGCTGATTAGAACTTGCGCGTGCGCGGCGGTCTCGACATCCAGATGCGGCTTCTGGCGACTGCGCATACACTGCAGAAAATTCCCTACGTGGGCCTGCATCATGTCGTACTGATCGACGGGGATCTTGATCTCGTCGGATCCGAACTTATAGCCGGGAAATGTGCCGCGTCCCTGATACTCCCCTGGATGCGCCGGGTCGGGAAGGTGAACGGTTTCCGGACGAACGATGATATCGGGAGTCGGCTCCTCGAATTTTCCGTGCTCCACCATGATGATGGTGCCTTCGTGCCCGCGGATGAGGCCGGGAATGTGCTGGGAGTTAGCCATGGATGAGCTCAGCACCAGGGAATGTCCTTCGGGGTACTCGGCCAGCAGATGGAACGTGTCGGGCACTTCGCGATCGTCCACGAAGACGTATTTGCCGCCGGACGCCATCACCTTTACCGGGTACTGCGGCTTGTCCCAACAGATATTCAGTGGCGCGACAACGTGAAAGAACAGGTCGGTTGCGATGCCGCCCGAATAATCCCAATACTTGCGGAAGCGGAAGAACCGGTCGGCATCGAAAGGACGCTTCGGCGCCGGGCCCAGCCACATGTTCCAGTCGATATAATCGTCGCCTTTGCCGTTCGGACCTGCAGCCGCATCGATCGGCCAGTTCCACTCGCCCTCGATCGAGTTTCGATGATACGAGCCCTGGCTCATGATCATCTTGCCGATCATCCCGTCAGCAATGGCCTTCTTCGCCTTCCACCACTGGTCGGCTGAGGTTGTCTGCGACCCCACCTGAACCACCCGCTTTGTCTCGCGAGTCGTATCCACCAGCTCCTTGACCTCTTTGATGGTGTGACACATCGGCTTTTCAAGATAGACGTCCTTACCCTGGTCCATCGCCTCCAGCGCGACGCGTGCATGCCAGTGGTCCGGCGTAGCCACGATCACCGCATCAAGATCGGACATGGCCAGCAGTTGGCGGTAGTCTGCGAATGCCTTGGAATTGTGGCGCTCGGCCTGCTCGCGTCTGCGTTTCGCATAGACATCGCAGACCGCCACGATCTGGCAGGCATTGTTGTTCTCCTGGCCATACTTCGCAAATGAGTGTGCGTCGGAGCTGCCGCGTCCGCCGCAGCCAACCAGGCCGACATTGATGCGGTCGTTCGCGCCGATCACGCGCGAAGGGCTCATCTTGTTCCCAGTTTTGGCAAGCGCCTTTGCGGAGAGGGCGACGCTCGCGCCCACTGTGCCGGTGCGCTTCAGAAAATCACGGCGGTCAAACTGATCTCGAGACATACTAACGGAAGTGTACTTCAAAGCAACGTCGAGGCATGCCTCGCCTACTCGCTCAGTGCACGGTCCAGATCCGACCGGTCTCCTAACAAAATCCACAACTCAACTGAGAGTGGCAAGCTTCCGTTGCGCAAGAGATCGTCATGAAATTGCTTCAGCGAGAAGTTCTTTCCTGCATGATCACGGTACCTGCCAAGGAGCCGCATGATTTCGAACTTGCCGGTGATGTAGGTCATCTTCTGGGTCGGCTCGCTCGCGGCTCCGGCGGCTTCGCCAGTAGCTGCCTCGCGGTCGAGCCCGCCTGCTTCCATGAAGTACTCGACGGCTCGTGGAAACGTCCAACGTCCGGTATTGAGATTGACATCGACGCCGACCCGTGCGGCGCGGTAACGCGACAGGCGCAAGATCTGGCCCTCGGCCGCGGATCCGGGAGCATACAAGCCGCGCCGCAACAGCATTTCCTCTGAATAAAGTGCCCAACCTTCGACGAAGACGCCATCCTGGTGATGACGGCGAATCTCGTCCTTTAAATGATTCGCGATGGAGATCTGCAGGAAATGGCCCGGTAGTCCCTCATGGCTCAGCAAGGGCCGCGGCTCTTCAATGCCTGCGCGGATATAGAAATTCGGGCTGGAAGGCAAGTAAGTGGGGACGAAGTAAGCGCCGCTGTTATCCCGATCATAAAGGCCGGGCGCATTCATGAAACCACCGGGGTAGGTGGGCTTGAATGCATCCGGCAATTGCCGGATGTGAAAAGGTCCGACATAGGGCGGTATTGTGATCAGGTTCTGCTGCTCGAGAAATTGAAGGACATCGCGCAAACGGCTTTCATATATCGTGAGAAACTCTTGCTGATCGTGTGGGATGCTCTTTGCACGGGCGGGATTCGGATTCGCCATTTCAGGATTCGGGAGCAGGCCCTCCAGCCCGCGATAGCGTGCCAGCTCTGCCTGCCCGAGCATGTCGAGCTGTGCCGCGTCAATCGGCAGCAGGTACACATGCCGCAGATAATATTCGTAATTCGCGGTGCCCATCGCGCGATAAGGAGGCATGGCTTCCAGATGCGACTGGAGTTCTTCGGCGAAAGAATGAATAGCCTGCAACGCCGTATCGCGCGCCCGTTCGAGATCATTTCGTTCCGTCGCGTTCAGCCCATCGGCAAGAGTCATCAGGCTTTTTGTAAATAGGGGGTCGATGGACTGCGCGGATTCGATGGACAATTGTGCGTAGAGCCGTATCGGCCGGCTCAGATTCGCCTTCGCTTGCACTAGCATTGGCGGCATGGCACGCAGCCGGGCGGTGGCCGCGATGGCACGGTCGTGGTGAGAGCCGTACTCTTTCTTTAGCAGTGAGAAGATCGCATTACTGCACTCGCTAATGTAGACCAGCGGGTTGGTTTCGTCGGATTGCAGAACTCGAGCGGCGAAGTCAGGTGCCTCGAGCTGGGCGCGAAAGAGGATCCGGTCAATTTGGTCGTCTTTCGACCAGTTCGCGGAGTTCATGGTGCGGACGCGTTCCAGAAGCTGATGAACGTGTTCCTTGCGGCGTGTAATCGCCGATTTGGAGAAGTCGGTCAACAGCGAATCCCAGGTGTGAAGGCCTTCAGAACTGCTCGCCACAGGAAATTCGCGCCCCTGCCATTCGTAATAAGAATGAGCAAGGTTGCGAAGTTCGGCTGGAGTATCCTGGGCGGCAGCCGGCCCGATCACAAGAGGCGACAGTACGGCCCATGCAAGGAGAGCTCTCATCATTCTCCTTAGAATGCATTACGCGATTTGAAATCGATGCAACAAGTGGAGCAAGTGCGGCGTGCACGCGCGCTTATTCTCGGGGCGCGAAAAATTGCAGTCCTCACGGGCGCAGGAATTTCGGCCGAGAGCGGAGTACCGACGTTTCGCGGCGCAGCAGGCCTTTGGAAACAGTTTCGGCCAGAAGATCTGGCGACCCCGGAGGCATTTGCGCGAGATCCCAAGTTCGTGTGGGAGTGGTACGCGTGGCGACGGCAAATCCTCTCTCGCGTCAAGCCGAACGCCGGACATGGGGCGCTCGCAGACTTGGAACAGCGGATGCCCGACGTCACGGTCATTACTCAAAACGTGGATGGCTTACATCAATTGGCCGGAACCAAACGAATACTCGAGGTGCATGGCAGCATCTGGAACCTGCGATGCACGGTATGCGGCAGTGAGTGGGTCGATCGGACCGTTCCTCTCGCCGTTCCACCAGCCTGCGGATGTGGGGGCTTGGCCAGGCCAGGCGTGGTCTGGTTCGGTGAGAGCCTGCCCTGCGACGTCTGGGCTGCGGCTGAGAACGCGGTCCTGCGCTGCGATGTTTTGCTGGTGGTGGGCACTTCGGCGCTCGTCTATCCGGCAGCAGGCCTCGTTCCACGGGCGTGCTCGGCGGGAGCTTCGGTCATCGAAGTGAATGTTGAAGCGACGCCCATCTCGGCCGGCGTCGATTACGCGCTCACCGGGCCTTCCGGCGAGATTCTGCCGGATCTGCTGGTAGCCTCTGACTGAAATCCAAGCGCCGCTAGGATTTCAGTCTTGCTAAGCTCATTCTTCATGCGCCCGCGCCCCGTCCAAGGAGTTCTGCGCCTCGTTTCAGCCTGCTTCCTTGCAGTTCTGAGCGGCTGTATCGCCTCTGGAGCAGTGGATGTCGGCAAACTGCCCCAACCCACCGGATACGTCAGCGATCTGGCGCATGTGGTCGACCCGCAGGCCAAGGATCAACTCGAAACGTTTTGTACCAAGGTGGAGCAGCAGCTCGGAGTTCAGTTCGCGTTGGTGACGATCGACACGATTGGGGATGCGCCGATTCGTGATTTCGCCCTGGATCTGGCACGGAAATGGGGGGTCGGATCGAAGAAGGATAACCAGGGCGTGCTGCTGTTACTGGCTATCAAAGACCGCAAGAGCGACATTGAAACCGGGCGCGGAATTGAACCGTATATCACGGACGGCTTCGCCGGCGGCACTTTGCGCTCTATGCGGCCGGATCTGCGGGCTGGCGACTACGGACGCGCTCTCATCGTAGCTGCACAATCGATGGCAAGTCAGATTGCTCAGGGGAAGCAGATCGCGTTTTCCGACCAGATCGCAGCGCCAGAGGAGCGCGTACAAAGGAAAGAGAACCATGGTGGCGGTATCCCGGTGCCGTTGCTGATACTCGGTATCTTTGTGTTGTTCTGGCTGCTGGGCCTCGGCGCGCGCCGGGGCGGTGGCAGCGGTTGCCTGACCTGGTTCCTGTTAGGGAATCTGCTAGGCGGCGGGCGGCGCGGTGGCTGGGGCGGGGGTAGCTGGGGTGGTGGAGGCTTTGGCGGCGGCTCGGGCGGGGGCGGCGGTTTCGGTGGTTTTGGAGGCGGAGACTTCGGCGGCGGCGGTGCCAGCAGTAACTGGTAGCCTTGCGAAACGGAGAACAAATGTTGGAGCAAAAACTTTCCGATCTGGTGCAGCGCCTGAAGGCCGCGTTCGAAGACCGCCTGGTATCCGCCATCCTGTACGGTTCAGCGGCAATGGGCGATTGGCATGAACCAACTTCGGATTTAAACGTATTGTGTGTCATGGACCGGCTGTCTCCCGCCGAGCTTGCCCAATCCGAGCCTGTGTTCCGGTGGTGGCGCGACCAGGGCAACCCGCCGCCACTTCTCCTGACAGCAGAAGAGGTGCGTACCGCTACCGACTGCTTCCCAATGGAATTCCACGACATGCGCGAGCACCGGCGTGTCCTGTATGGCAGCGACGTAATCGAGCACCTGGTAATCGATAAAGTGTTTTACCGGGCGCAGGTAGAACATGAACTCCGGGCCAAGCAGATACGCCTTCGGCAGCAAGCGGCGCAGGTGATCGGGAATCCTGACCGCCTGATGAGACTGATGGCCGATTCGATCTCTACATTTTGCGTTCTCGGACGCCATGCGCTAATTTTGAGCGGGAATGCGCCGCGCTGGAAGAAGCAGGAGATCGTGACGGCATTGGAGGGCGCCATGGGTAGACCGTTGAAGGCTGCGAATGAGATACTGGCCATTCGCGGAGCAGGCAAGCGTCCGAGTGGGACGCAACCGGTATCATTGCTCGGAGAGTATCTTGCGGAGACAGACGCGCTGGTGCGCTTTGTGGACGCGTTGGAGCGCTAAGCACGGGTATCTCGATAAGGAGGAATAAACATGAAGGGCGCAATCATAGCGTTGATCGTGATCGTAGTGGTGGTCCTTATCTTTGGGGGCCAGCTTATGGGCCAGCGAAACCAGCTCGTCGCGCAGCGCAACGAGATCGATGCCCGGTGGGCGCAAGTCGACAACGACATGAAGAGGCGGGCGGACCTGATTCCGAACCTGGTCGAAACCGTCAAGGGTTTCGCCAAACAGGAACAAACGGTAATTGGCGAGGTAACGAATGCCCGGGCCGCGCTGCTTGGCGCGCGCACCAAGCAAGATGAGATCACCGCTAACAATCAGTTGAGCGGAGCGCTCGGGCGCCTGCTCGTGCTGACAGAAAACTATCCCCAGTTGAAGTCGAACGAGAACTTCCTGCGTTTGCAGGATGAGTTAGCCGGCACGGAGAACCGAATCGCCGTCGACCGGCGCGATTATAACGAGACCATCAAGAACTACAACATCAGCGTCGAGCAGTTCCCGAAGAACATTGCAGCCTCTATTTTCGGGTTTAAGCGCGATGATGCCTATTTCAAAACGACGGAAGAAGAACGAAAGGTGCCGCAAGTAAAGTTCTAGTGTAGGGATCGGGCATGCCCGATCCGATTTGGAATGTCCGCGACAAGCAGCTAGTTTTCAGTGGTCTCGTCCCACTCGTCGGCCTTCCGCGAATATCTCTTTAACACCGTAATCGAGCCCGTGCTCGAGAAGCCCGCGGTTCTCAGGCGCCTATAAGCGGATGCTAGGTTCTTTTCCTGTTGCAAGAACTGCGTGAGATCCTTTCCACGATACTTGCGTGCGAGGAAATTCTGTATCAGCTGAAGCTCGTCCGTGCCGTCGAATATTTTTTCGACTGCCTCGGCGGCTGTCGTAGGGGCTACGCGCTTGGATCGCAATTCGTTCAGCACACGAAACCGGCCGAAGCCCCGGTTTTGAAGACGGGATCCGGCGAACGCCTCGGAGAACTTCTTGTCGTCGGCGAAGCCGTATTCGCCCAGCTTGTTCATGGTGGCGTCCACGTCCGAGTAGCGCGCGGCGCGGGCGGCCAGTTTCTGTTTGAGTTCGCCGGAAGAATATGCGCGCCGGGCCAGCAAGCGCAAGGCGTAGTCCCAGAGCCCGGTCTCATCCAACTTGCTGGGAGTCCTCCGTCCGGCCATCCTGCTGAAACCTTTGCTAATTTAGCATCCTCTAGAAGATGTAAACTGCAAATGGACGGGAATTGTCCGGACAGGCAGCTTTGTAAGGAGATGGAATATGGAGGAAAGAAGCGGCTTCGGCTATTTTCTGCTCGGGCTCGGTATCGGCGTTGCAGCCGGAATTCTTTGGGCGCCGCGCGCAGGTGAAGAGACGCGCCAGTTACTCGCGGATAAGGCCGGTGAAGGAGCGGATTACCTGAAAAACCGTGCGCAGGAGGGCAGCGAGTATATGCGCCAGCGCGCGAATGACCTAAAGCAATCGGCGTCCGACATGTATGAACAGGGCCGGTCCACTCTGGCACGCCAGAGAGACACGCTCAGCCAGGCAGTGGAAGCCGGCAAACAGGCTTATCGCGATGCGGTGGGGGATGCCAAGGCCGCCGCGGCTGGTTCGGGTTTGGGCAGCACCACGACTACAGGCAATACTCCCTCGGAAGCGCTTTGAGTCTGTCAGGTACTCTGCATAGATCGCCGACATGGACCAGAACACGCTGCTTGTTCTTCTGATTATTTTTGTAGCTGTATCCGCCGTAGCGCTTTTCATTCAGGCTGCGACGCTTTTGGGCTTGTTTCTCGTGGCGCGAGATCTCCGCGCCAAGATCTTGGCCGTGTGGCCGGATGTGCAGCAGGCGATCGGCATCTCACGCCGCACTGTGGAGCGTGTCGAGAAGCACGTAGACAAAATCGGCTCCGCGAGTGCCGAGATTGTCGCCACGACGAAACAACAGGTTGCCAAGGTGGACGAGCTTCTCAACGACGCGACCAGCCGGGCTAAGGTTCAGATGGAGAGGGCCGAAATGGTGCTGGACGACACGATGATGCGAGTGCAGGAGACAGTCTCAATCGTGCAGAGAACCGTTCTCCGGCCGGTCCGTGAAATCCACGGTTTCTGGAGCGGAATTCGCGCCGCTTTGCAATATATCGGACGCGGGACCCGCCCAACCGTAGATCATGCTACTGCCGACGAAGAGATGTTCATCTGAACTCGCCCGCATTTCGGACATCAGCATAGGCTCTCAAATAGCAGGTGATCGCCAATTTTGGTGCGGCTTCGCCATATAGCGCCCGCTTCCAGCTCGAGAACGGAATCGGCTGCGAGACAGACGGACACGCGCCGCGGCTGTACATGCGGTAGCAGCCTGCAAACGACAAATTTTCTGTCGAGGAACAAAACGTCAATCGACGTCTTCCTGCCAAATGTGTGGATGGCAGTGCAGGGACCCGTCCAGAGTCCCAATTCCTCTGGAGCCTCATTCATTCCGAACAACTGGCCCAAAGAATGACCTCTGCTCGTGATCGAGACCCGAGCAGCTAACGTCAAACTCTGGCTGATGTTATGGACTGCGTACTCTAAGGCCGGGCGACTTAACCAGGCTGCGTCATCCTTTCGGGTTTCATCCACTCGTCGAACTCATCGCCCGTAAGATAGCCGAGCTTTAGCGCAGCTTCTCGGAGACTGGACCCGTCGACGTGAGCGGTATGCGCGATTTTTGCCGCTTTGTCGTACCCTACTACCGGGCTCAGGGCGGTGATTAGCATGAGAGAGTTCCGGACATGGCGATCGATTTGAGGGCGGTTCACCTCGAGACCTGCAGCGCAATGTTCATTGAAGCTGCGGCAGGCATCGCTTAGTAGTCTGACCGAGTGTAGAAAGTTATAGATAATGACCGGCTTGAAAACGTTCAGCTCGAAGTTGCCCTGCGATCCCGCGAATCCGATTGCGGAGTCATTCCCCATCACCTGCGCGGCGACCATCGTTACCGCCTCGCTTTGTGTGGGATTCACCTTCCCCGGCATGATGGAAGAACCAGGCTCGTTTTCCGGTATGGTCAGCTCTCCCAACCCGCAACGAGGACCCGAGGCGAGCCAGCGGACGTCATTTGCGATCTTCATCAGCGACGCGGCTAGGGTTTTCAACGCGCCGCTGGCAAATACCAACTCGTCATGCGCGGAGAGCGCGGCGAACTTGTTCGGATGGGATCGGAATGGCAAGCCTGTCAACTCCGCTATTTTGTCCGCCGCCCGCACGGCGAATTCGGGATGCGCATTCAGACCGGTCCCTACGGCGGTTCCGCCAATCGCCAGATCGTAAAGCCCGTCCAACGCCAGCCGCAGTCTCTCTATATCGCGGTCCAAAAGCGATACCCAACCTGACATCTCCTGCCCGACCGTCAAGGGAGTGGCATCCTGCAGGTGCGTGCGGCCGATCTTCACGACGTCTGAAAAGGCGCTTGCTTTCCGCTGCAGCGTGTTTCGCAGCTCCTGAACGGCGGGAATCAGCGTGAGGGCGATTCGTTCGGCAGCAGCGATATGCATCGCCGTGGGAAACGTGTCATTCGATGACTGCGACATGTTTACGTGATCGTTCGGATGAATCGGCTTCTTCGAGCCCATTGCACCGCCGGCAAGCTCGATGGCGCGGTTTGAGATCACCTCATTGGCATTCATGTTGGTTTGCGTGCCGCTGCCGGTTTGCCAGATGTGAAGCGGGAAATGCTCGTTGAGCTTGCCCGCGATGACCTCGTCAGCGGCTTGGACGATCAGCTTTGTCTTCTCCTCGTCCAGCTTGCCAAGATCCCGGTTGACGAGCGCGGCTGCCTTTTTGAGGACTCCGAAGGCGCGAATCAATTCGGAGGGCATCGTGTCTTCGCCGATATCGAAATGGATGAGCGATCGCTGTGTCTGCGCTCCCCAATACTTATCGCCGGGAACATCGATGGTTCCCATGCTGTCCGATTCCGTGCGTCGTAATGCGCTCATTGATTCTATTTTGTTACCTGGAGTTCCGGTTCACGCGGCGCGGCATGCCTCGCCACTACCTTGGTTCGGGCCGTTTGTAGAGATCAGGCATGCCCGACCCGATTTCGAAGGGACCGGGACGCCACTCTAGCAGTGAGGAAACACGCGCACGTCAATCCCCTCTGCCGCGCGGATCAGGCGATCCAGTTCGCTGCCGAAGGCGCGCTCCCACCAGTTTTCCCGGCCCTTGTGCCCGACATAGATTTGCGTAATGCCTCGCTGGCGCGCGAGTTGAAGAATGGCGCTGACGGGGTCCTCCCCATCCAGTTCGATGACTTCTCCGCCTTTCTGCCTTGCAATCGCAACGCCTTGCTCGATCTTCTTCCGCTCTTCTTCAGACCAGTCGGGCCGGTTCATGTGTGCGACGATCAGTTCTCCGTGAAAGCGGTCGCGGTTTCGCCCGCCGCTTGCCAGCATCCGCTCCGAGTCTGAGCGGGGAGACAGCCAAACCAGGATTCGCTCCTGCGTTCCCCACGTCTGTTGGACCCCGTGCCGGACCAGGTAGCGCTCGAGCTGCTTGTCTACCACGTCGGCCGCCAGCAGCAGAGCAATCTCGCGCAATTCGGAAAGCTGCAATTGCGTCAGCCGTGGAGACGTGTCCGGCTTTGTGTCGTCCGAAAATCCGGTGCAGTTTTCCGGAGGCGCATCCACAATCACGATTTCATCAGCCGTCTGCAGGAAGGCCAAAGGGACCGTCTGATTTACGTGCCGGCCTGTGATTGCTTCCACTTCCGCCGTCTTCTCGCTGATGTGCTGCAAATTGACGGACGTGATCACCGAAATTCCCGCAGCCAGCAATTGCGCCACATCCTGCCAGCGTTTCTCATGCGCTGATCCAGGCGGATTATCATAGGCCAGCCCGTCAATCAGGCAGACCTTGGGGGTCCGCCTGAGAATGGCTGGAACGTCCATCACGAACGTCCCATTTACGTCGATGAGAGGAATGATTTCCAGACTGGAAATGGCGTGTGAAACGCTTGCGGAAAGTTTTGGCTGGATCGCTCCCACTACGACATCCTGGCCGCGCTGATGCCTGCGCCGGCCTTCGTCGATCATGCGAAAGCTCTTGCCGACCCCTGAGGCGTATCCCAAAAAAATCTTGAGGCGTCCACGAGTCTGGTGTCCCTCTTCGTTTTCCAGCCGCTCTAAGAGCTGCTCCGGCGTGGGCCGCCGCTCCGTTACTACTGGCACAATCCTATTATTATGCGCGCCTATGTTATCCTGCGGTTGTCTAACGATTCCGCGTTAAGGGGACGTAGTTCAGCTGGTTAGAACGCCGGCCTGTCACGTCGGAGGTCGCGGGTTCGAGCCCCGTCGTCCCCGCCAATTCTTCCAATCACTTACGCGGATTTTGGCAGCTTTTAAATTCGCCACACTCCCGCAAATAAGCGGAGGCTCTACGCACTTAATGGGGGCAGGGGCGCTTTCGACTGATCTCAAGAACACATTACCTTAACGCGCAACCGATAGTTCTGAAAGTTTCTGAAGCCATAAGCTTGGCGCTGGAGCACGTCCATTTTGGTGTGAAAGCTTTCGGTGATTCCGTTGTTGCGGGTGAAGCATGCAGGCAATCTCTTCGCGCCAGGCATGCAGCGTGTTGCCGAGTTGTACCAGTGGGGCGAGCCCGCAACCACGGAGCACCGCGATGTCCCTCAGAAAACGGTTCGCCAAGCGGCGGCAGCGTTT
>DATBHS010000195.1:0-25410 GCA_036557345.1 Bryobacteraceae bacterium | reverse complement strand
GGCAGATAGCCGAACCAACCGTTTGCGTAACCGAAATAGAAAGTATGAGCGAATGGCGATTGATTGCGCACAGTGATCGCCATCTCGCAGAATAGCTCCACCGGCGCGGACCAGATCAAAGCATCGTTGATCTTCAGGAATCGTACAGGTAAGCGGACCCGCGGCGTTCCCGCGTCATCTTTTCTCTCATACGCATTGAGCTCCGGCGGCCACGACAAGCCCTTTTTTTCGGGAGTTTCGACAGTGATCCCTCCGGGGGCGACGCTCACGTCATCCGTTGGAACACCAAGCGATTTCAATCCGGCCAGGATGCGATCGCCGAGCAGCACGCGGAACTGCGATAGGTGGCCGCTTTCCGGAGTGGGATACACGCTGTAGATCGGTGCGATGTTTCCCGCCGCGCCGTTTACATACAACACCGGAGCGCCGACTTTTTCCTCGACGTAAGCTTCGACCGTACCAGGAGCGTCACCGCTGATCTGCAAATTGTCACCGCTCATGACGGTCCCGTGCATGGCAAAGTTAGCGACCAGCGCAATCGGCGACCCATCCTGCCGCGAAAGCGAGAGAAGGCCGATCTGCCGGTCGACCGGACCGTCCGGGTTTAATCCCAATGAGACACTGCCATCGACATCTTTGGCGCGGCGATTGATATTGGCCATGGAAATACCCGATCCAATAGCAAGGCGGGCCGGCTCCAACTTCGCGCTTGCTTCTTTGACTCCCTGAATCAGAGCGTTTATGACCTGTTTCTCGTAATCGCGATTCCAATCATGCGTGGATCGGCCTAACAGCGACCGGTACATGGCCGGCGGACCGACCTCTGGAGCGGCGTGGGTGTGTGTAACAATCCACCACACATCATCGCGTTTAACACCCAGTTCACGTTGCAATCGTTCCGCGGCTTCGTCGTAGACACTGGGCGAGAAGAGGCAAAGGTCGCTCGCGATCAGAAAGAATTTTGTAGTACCATCGTCGATCGCAAGAATGCGGTGGTAGATCTTGTCGTGAACGCCGGTGGATTGCCGCGCATCGTAACCCATCAACCACTGCGAAGTGGCTGGTGTAATATCCACCTTAACGGCGGCCGCACGGAAATTGCTGCACCAGGCGGAGCCACAGATCGCGGCGAGGCAAAACACAAGTAATTCCGGTCTGATTCGACTTTGCATGGGAGACTCTTCCGGTCCGTTTCGAGGCCGGACAACTGAGATATTGTCGCGCAACCACCTGGAGACAAAATGACTCGATCTCGCCTTCTACTTGCGGCGGCTGTTCTTTTTTTCTGTGCAGCCCTCTTCGCGGCTGACAAGGACTTGCCCGACCACCTCATTCCGAAGCGGTCGAGCCAGATTCATGACGGTTTCGGAATCAATTCAGATCTGCCTCGCGATCCGTTCATCCCATGGAATCGCTGGTGGTGGACCCGAATGTTCGATGCAGGGGTAAACTTCATCCGCATCGGCCAGTACGAAAACAGCTCCGACTACACAAGCTGGGACTGGGTAGAACGCAAACGGGGCGAATACTCGGTTGTTCCCGAGCTCGACGACTACGTGAACTCGCTGGTCGAGAACGGCGTACACATCGAGATTCAGTTGCTTTATGGAAATCCTTTGTATACTTCGCCAGCGGGACGCGTTCAGGAAACGATCACTCCCGAGCCTGGAGGCTTTCATAATCCCGATCGAAGCCTGTATTCCGTGTTCTGGCCGCCGAAAACAGAAGAACAGATACAGGCTTTCACGAAATATGTGGCCTGGATGGTGAATCACTTCCGTGGGCGCGTGGGATATTACGAGATCTGGAACGAGCCGAACATCGAGTACTGGAATCCCGTTCCCAATCCGGAGGACTATGGCAGGCTGTTCAAGGCATCCGCTCCGGTGATCCATCAGACGGAGCCAAACGCCAAGACAGTTTTCGGCGGGCTCGCGGGAGCTGACGAAGATTTCGCGAAACGAGCGCTCGATGCATGCGATTGCGCGAGTCAAATTGATGTATTCGCGTACCACAACTATCCCGGTTATGGCCATAACCTGAATCCCGAAGCGGTCCACACGCACGCCGACACGAATCCATCATCGAAACCTTTACGGGAAATGGTGCGCAGCTATCCGGGGATTCGCAAGGACATAGTCTTCTGGGACGACGAATTCAACGACGGGATCCCGTCCTGGACGGGATCGGATGAAACCGTTCAGGCAAAGTACATTCCTAGAGGCCTAGTGATGGACCGCGCGGCCGGGATCCGGACCTTCGTCTGGCTTATTGTAGGCGCGACGGACGGGAACGAGCTGGACGACTTCGGAATGCTGCATGGCCTCTTATACCGTCCGGACGACTTTACAGAGCGCCCGGCCTATCGCGCTCTACAAAACACGAACACGCTGTTTTCCGATACGCAGCCGGATGCCTCGATCAAGGTAAAAGCCGAAGCCGCATCAGCCGGCCGGCCGGTCACGTTCGCATTTCGCTCGGCAAAGGGAAAGGCCATCGTGGCGTACTGGCTCCCGGTGTTGAGCAAACCGGGAGTAGACTTCGCGGCGGACAAGGTGACGCTTCGAATCCCCAATTCCGGCATACAGAATCCTGTTTTGGTGGACGTAACCTCCGGTAAGTTGACCCCGCTCGCCTGGGAACGAGGAGCGGAAGGAAGCTTGGAGCGATTGCCGCTGCGCGACGGTGTGATGGCGATTGTAGATCGGAGCTACTTTGACTGGCCCGAGTTGCCGGAAGCTCCGAGTGATTTGAACGCAAAGGGAGCGGCTGCGGGAGCTGATCTCACATGGAGAGTGCACGGCGGAAACCCCGAATTCATTTCCGTAGAACGCCGGGACGGCGTCAAAGGCGAATGGCGCGCCATTTCCCAGCTTTCCGGCAACACTACCTCATTCGCCGACAGAGCAGGTTCCAGCGCAGCGATATCGTATCGAGTGCGGGCGCGAAACAGCGCGGGCGCCTCTGCTTACTCCAATATCGCGACTGTGACCCAATAAGCCGATGGCGGAATCTAAAGTCAGCGAGAGAGCGGGCACAACGCTCAGACGATCCTTGACGGTTTGGGATCTCGTCTTCTATGGATTGATCGTTATCCAGCCGACCGCGCCGATGCCGCTCTTTGGAGTGGTTTCTCAGGTAGCGCGAGGCCATGTCGTCACCACGATTCTGATTGCCATGGTCGCCATGCTGCTAACCGCTGTGAGCTACGGACGCATGGCGCGTGTATATCCGAGCGCCGGTTCGGCCTATGCATATGTCCGCGGGGAATTCGGCAACTTCGCCGGGTATCTTACGGGCTGGGGGATCGTGCTTGACTATCTGCTGAACCCGCTTATTTGTACGATCTGGTGCAGTAAGGCAGCTTCGAACATTCTTCCTATCCCGTATATCATTTGGGCCATTTTCTTCGCGCTGCTCTTCACCTCGCTCAATCTGCGCGGCATCGAGACTTCTGCGAAGATAAACCGCTGGCTCGCCATAGCGATGTCCGCGGTCGTGGTCTATATGCTGATCAGCATGGTTCGGTACCTGGCCGGCATCGGACCCGGTGGCCCGGGATTTCTCACGAAGCCTTTCTACAATCCGGAGACATTTTCACTTCCGACCGTCTTCACGGGCACTTCGATTGCCGTCCTAAGCTACATCGGATTTGACAGCATCTCCACTCTGTCTGAGGAGGTTGTCAACCCACAAAGAAACATTTTGCGAGCGACGGTTTTGACGTGCTTCGCCACCGGGATATTCGCCGCTATCGAGGTATACGCCGGTCAGCTTGTCTGGCCGGATTTCGCGCACTACCCGGATGTCGATACGGCTTATAGCTTCGTGGCCGGACGCGCGGGGGGCAGGTTTTTATTTCATCTCGTGAACGGGACTCTGCTGGTCGCGACGATCGGCTCAGGTATGGGAGCACAACTTGGGGCGGCGCGTCTTTTGTTTGGCATGGGGCGCGACAACGCCCTGCCTTCGCGCTTCTTCGGTCACCTCGACAGCCGGACAAAGATTCCCAGTTACAACGTCATGTTCAGCGGCGTGCTCGCGTTGGTTGGAGCGCTCTCGATCAGCTATCAGCTTGGCGCCGAGTTGCTCAACTTTGGGGCATTCCTCGCCTTTACAGGCGTGAATCTGTCAGCGTTTATGCATTATTTTGTGCGAGGAAAAAACCGCCGCTGGTCGTATCTTGTGCTTCCTCTCGCGGGGTGCGCAGTGTGTCTCTACATCTGGGCCAGCCTGCGATGGCAGGCGAAGCTGCTGGGATTCACCTGGCTTTGCGTGGGCGCCACGTACGCGCTGATCAGACGGCGAAAAATGATGGCGGCAGCGTGATGCTTCGTCGCGGTTCAGTAATACCGCTCCCACTGGTCGCGACCCTGCTTTACCCCTCGTCGCGCAAGGCGACAACTGGGTCCACGTTCATGGCGCGGCGCGCAGGTATGTAGGTGGCGAGAAGCGCGACAACGCTCAAGATCACGGCTACGATTGTGAACGTTGCGGGGTCGTACGCCTTCACTCCATATAAGAGGCTTGCCAATACACGTGTGATCCCGAGGGCGACAGCGAGCCCTGCGAGGACACCAATTCCAGCCGGAGTCATTCCCTGGCGCAGGATCAGCTTCAAGACGCGGCCTCTGTCCGCGCCCAGAGCCATGCGGATACCGAGTTCCTGCGTTTGCTGCTCCACGGCGTAGGACATCAAGCCATAGATTCCAATGGCGGCCAGAATAAGGGCGATCCCGGCGAAAATGCTGAGCAAGAGCATGTTGAAATGCTGCCGTGACACGCCCTGCGCGATTACCTCTTCCATGGGCCGCACCTTCGAGATAGGCATCTGTCCATCGACTGCTTGAAATTCTTTCTGAACGGCAACTCTGAGCGAGTTAGGGTCCATTGACGACCGGATGCACCAGGATGTCGGTAATACGTTATTCGCCAGTTGAGTCAGACCCTCCGGAACCTGACTCTGCGGGATGTACATGACGCCGACATCGCTATCGCCAATTCCCGTCTCACGCACGTTGCCTACGATGCCAACAATCTGACGCGGCGGATCGTCGAACTGCGGCCCCAGACCTTTGCCGATGGTGATTACCTGCCCGACGGGATCTTCCTTCGGCCAGTATTTTTTCGCCATCGCTTGATTGATGACCAGGATTCTGGCCGAGTTCGTAAGGTCGCGCTCGTTCATGAGACGTCCGCGGAGGAGCGGAATTTTGAAGACGGCAAAGTAATGTGGCGTGACGGATCGCCATTGTTCGTCGCCGTTATACGGGCCCGACTTCGGTGGCTTACCGGCGATCGTAAAGGGCAGGTCAATTTCATTCTCCGTCGGGAGCGCGATCGTCATCGCGGCCGCCTGTACTCCCGGCAGCGCCTCAATGCGCCGGACGACCTGAATCGTCAAATTGTCTACCTTCCCGGTCGTCGTGTAATTCCCACCGGCGAGCGAGGTTTGAAGGGTCAGCACGCGGTGAGGATCAATTCCCGGATTTGCGGTGCTTAGACCTACGAAGGTTCGGATAAGGAGGGCGGCCGCTACCAGCAGGACGAGTGCAAGGGCCATCTCAGCTCCGACGAGCACCTTGCGTACGCGGTTTTGCTTGCGCCCGGTTGAGGACCTGCCGCTCGCTTCCTTCAAAGTGGAAGCGACGTCAGGGTTCGAGATGTGCAGTGCTGGGAACAAACCGAACAGGATACCGGTCAAGAACGATATGCCGAGCGTGAAGGCGGCGATCCTCCAGTCAATGACGGAAAGTACGTTCTGCACCTGGTCCGGATCAGTCAACCGCGGAATATTGCCCGGAACGAGCAGCAGCAGACTCCGGACTCCCCAGGCCCCGAGCAAGAATCCGAGAATGCCTCCCAAACCCGCCAGGATCACGCTCTCCGTAAGAAGCTGTCTCACTACGCGCCAGCGGCTGGCACCGATCGCGGCGCGGATGGCCAGCTCTCTCTGCCGGCCGGCTGCCCGGGCGAGGAGCAGATTGGCTACGTTTGCGCAGGCGATCAGCAAGACGAACGCAACCGCACCCAGTAGCACAAGCAGCGCAGTTTTCACGTTGCGAACCATTGAGTCGCGCATCGGCGTTACCGATACGCTCTCGTTTTTGTCCATCCACTTCGGGTTTAAGCGCCGGAATTCCTCGCCCCGAAGCTTCATCTCCGCACGAGCTTGCTCAAGGGTCACGCCAGGCTTCAGACGAGCGGCGGCAGCCAGATAGTGTCCCTGGTTTGTGCTGTTGGGGTCTGCTTGTAGCGGGATCCAAACATCGGCGGGAGGATCAGGCACAAAGCTGCCGGGGATTAATCCGACGACGGGGTATGGATCACCGTTCAGCATGATGGTCTTGCCGACAATCTGAGGGTCGCTTCCGAAATGCGAGCGCCAAAGTTTTTCGCTGATCAGAGCGGCTTTCGGACCATTGGGCGAATCTTCCGATGACGTGAAGGTCCGGCCGCGCATCGGGCTTACGCCGAAGACTTTGAAGTAATCCGCCGAAACATGGATGCCTTTTACCTGTTCCGGCCGGTCACCTGTCGAAAGGTTCAATCCAGGGCCTCCCTGATCGTAGAGGGTCATGAAGGAGAACACATTGTTGTGCCGCCAAACCATATATTTCGGAATAGAGTTGGAAGTTCCTTCACCCTGAGGATATTTGCGCCCGAGTTTTACCAGCCGGTCCGGTTCCGGATATGGCAGCGGCTGTAAAAGCACCTTATTTACAACGCTAAAGATGCTCGTATTCGCCCCGATCCCTAGGGCCAGTGCGGCGACGGCAACCGTCGTAAAACCGGGACTCTTTCGCATCATGCGAAGTGCTTGCCGAATATCCGCGACCAGGGATTCCATGATGCCTCATACGCTGCCGGTACCATGAGAGTTCCGGAATTTTGGCTCTAAATGTCGGACTGCAAACATAACAAAGCCGGTGACGAAGCGCTCGGCCTGAACACAACAATTGATCGCCGCGACCTCCTGAATTCCACCCTGCTCGCGGCGGGCGGCGCTCTTCTGAATGCGGTGAGTCCGCTCCAACTGCTCGGAGAGGAGGCCTGGACCGGATACGGAGGCATTGGCGATTATTCGAATTCAAACGGCAATACGTATGAAGTGATGGCGGCTGGCCACCAGATCCGCGATCGTGTGTTCGAGGGAAACGCAGCGAACGGAATCGACACGGGCGAAATCTTTGACTGTGTCGTTGTCGGAGGCGGCATCAGCGGGCTGGCGGCAGCGCTGTTCTTCAAGCGCCAAGCAGGAGCGACGAAAACCTGTCTGGTGATCGACAATCATCCGATCTTTGGTGGTGAGGCGAAGCGTAATGAATTCGAAGTCGACGGGCACAGACTCATAGCTCATCAAGGGTCCGCCGCTTGTTTCCAGCCTCTTCCGGGTACGTTTCTTTCTGAGTTTTACGATTCTATCGGCATAGATTGGAACGCATTTCAATATCAGACATGGAGCGGCGCGAAGCCGGCGATGCACTTGGAGACCGCACCATACCCGGTGGGCGGATCCACTTCGGGCTTCTTCTTTGGAGCGAAGTTCGGGCATCCCGAAGGCTTATGGCTGACGGATCCATGGGGAAAGCAGCTCACTGGCGCGCCTATACCGGAGCGGGCGCGACAGGAGCTGGTGAACATGAAAAGCGCCGACCGGCGGCCGTTCTCCGCACATCGGTTTCAGCCGAAGGAGCACGGCGATGCGGCTTCGCGCCACCTGGATAGCCTCACGCTCGAACAGCACCTGATCGAGGCGTACCAGCTCAGTGCGGAGACGATCCGCACATTTCTTTCGCCAATCCAGGGAGGCGGCTCAGGTCTGGGTCCCGATGTTCTTTCGGCTTACTGTGAGTATGCTCCCGATGTGCTCTTGCCTTGGCAGTACGAAAAAGGCGCACAGATGTTTCCGGGCGGCAATACCGGAATGGCGCGCCACATCCTGAAGCAACTTATACCGGATGCGATTCCGGGGCCGACCAAGATGGTATCCATTTGCCGCGGGCGTGTGAACTTTCAGGCTCTCGACCGCAAGGGACAACCTACGCAAATCCGAACGGGCACGACGGTGGTTTCGGTAGAGCATGACGAGGATCCGGCACGGGCCGGTTTCGTGAAAATTTCTTACACGAAAAGCGGCAAACTCTACGGGCTGAAAGCAAAGAGTGTCATCATGGCCGGCGGAAGCTGGACAACCAAGCACGTCATGCGCGACATGCCCGTTGTGTGCCGCGACGCATATGCACAGTTCCACCGCGCGCCCTGCTTGATGGCGAACATCGCGGTAAGGAATTGGCGATTCCTTTACGATCTCGGCCTCACTGAATGCCAGTGGTTCGAAGGAATCGGCAATTACCTCACGATGCGAAAGGTCGCGACGATCGGGACCGATCCTACCACTCTGAATCCCGACACTCCGACTGTCATCACTCTCAAGGTTCTGTTTTCACGGCCTGGATTATCACTTCAGGAGCAAACACTGCGCGGCAGAACGGAGCTCCTTTCCACCCCATTTCGCTCGTATGAGCGGCAAATTCGAGAACAGTTCACGGCAATGTTCGCGCACTCCGGATTCCACGCCAGCCGCGACATCGCGGGAATTATCCTGAACCGCTGGGGCCATGCCTATCTCAGCCCTCAGCCGGGTTTCTTCTTCGGAAAAGACGGGAAAGGTGGTCCGGGCGACGCCATCCGCAATCACCCTTATGGCCGCATCGCGTTCGCTAACTCCGATCTTTCCGGCATCATGGACCACCGCATGTCGATTCTCGAGGCGCGACGCGCGGTGCAGCAGATTGCAGAGAAAGTCGCGGGCTAGCCTGAATCACACGGCAAGTGAGGCTTGCAACATCGCCCGGGCGTAACCGACGTTATATGCGAACCCGGCATACCCGCCGCCGCCCGGATAGTAGGGCTTAAAGTCAGCCCGTTCGCGGTCATAATCGAGCGCGCGAGGGTGCTCGGGATAGACCAAACGCGGATATTTTTGCCGCACCAATTCCTTCATCACTGCGAACATGTCCACCTGGCCCTCGTCGATGAACACTTCCGTGTACTTCTCATAAGGAGTGCGTACCCGTACATTGCGGTAGTGGACGTGGTT
The DNA here is from genome assembly GCA_036557345.1 of Bryobacteraceae bacterium. Classification (GTDB taxonomy): domain Bacteria; phylum Acidobacteriota; class Terriglobia; order Bryobacterales; family Bryobacteraceae; genus Bog-105. The sequence continues at coordinate 16,307 of DATBHS010000195.1, read as the reverse complement.
AATGCAATCGCGCGAGCCAAAATAGCGGCACACTTCGACAGGATCCTCTCCCATTTCGCGGGTAACGCCACAGTCGAAGGTGATGCCGTTTGAAGGGCTGGGCACGATATCGACGAGACGTTTCCAGCCGTTCACGGTTCCCATGATCTGGCCGGAGCCGCGGCTCAACGGTGCGGGAGGATCATTCGGATGGAGGGCCATCCGTACGCCGGACTCCTGCGCAACCGGGATGACCGCTTTCAGGAAATATGTGACGTTCTTCCACATCTCGTCCAGGCCGCGCGCGCCCTCGGCTGGAAGCGGCGGCAGACCCTTTACGCGGTCGTTGTCGAAGGCGGTCAAACCGGCACCGCCGCGCCCGGTTTCCTGGTAATACCCTTCGACAATCCGGTGCGCGTAGAAGTTGTACTCGATCACCGGCAGACCGGCACGTCCGGCCGCGCGGATGGATTTGCAGACATTTTCGATCTCTTCATCGCGTCCCGGCCGGCCATAGAGCGTATTGGGGAAACCACTGATCATCATGTTTCCCAGGCTGAGGCCTCCGGCTTTGAGGTCGTCCATCATCGAGCGAACACGGCTCTCGTCCCAGGGAATGCGTGGCCCACCCATCAGAACATCATTTATCCCGAGCTGCTTTATCCGGCGCATACCCGCAGAATCCAGCTTGCCGGCGGCGAGGCTCCCCCCTCCCATTTCAAGGCAGAGCCGTGGCGATGTGCCGGTCGCACTCTCTGCCCGGCCCGGAACTGCCGCAACAGCCGCGGTGACTGCCGTCATGAAAGAGCGCCTGTGGATCATAGCGAGAATCATTCTATTACGGGCGCCATTTTCTCGAGAATTGCATTGTTATATACTTCCCGCACAGTCTTTCTATCGCTAATTCGAGGGGATATGAAACGGGAATATTTGGCAATTCTTCTCGTTCTGTTGGCTGCGTCCTCAGCCGAGTCGCAGGTGACAACTGGAACGATTCTCGGGACCGTGACAGATAGCACTGGAGCAGCCGTAGCGGGCGCGCAAGTCACCGTCACGAATGTGAACCGGGGAACGCGTCAGCAATACGCGACCGATCAAACCGGAACGTATACGGCGCCTTTCTTGGTGCCTGGAATGTACCGCGTTGAAGTCGAAAAAGAGGGTTTCAAACGCGCCACATCAGTCGACACGCAATTGGACGTGGATCAGAAGGCGCGGATCGATTTCAGCATGCAGCTGGGCCAGGTGAGCGAATCGATTACGGTGGAAGCGGCGGCGCCCCTTGTGAGGTCGGAGACAGCGGAACTGGGCGAAGTCGTGAACCAACACTCGGTTGAGGCTTTGCCGTTAAATGGAAGGAATTTCGCACAGCTTGTCTATCTGGTTCCGGGCGTAACGCAAGGGCAGGCCGGCGAAAATCTATCGGGCGCCAGCACATTCAACCCCCGAGCGGCATCGAATTTCAACTCGCTCGGAAGCCAGGCGAACGCGAACGCCTGGCTGGTGGACGGAATCATGGACAACGAATACACATTCAACACCGTGATGGTGCAGCCGTCAGTAGAGTCGGTGCAGGAGTTTAAGGTGCTGACCGGAACCTATTCAGCGGAATTCGGGCGGGGCGCGGGAGTGGTGACCACCCAGACGCGTTCCGGTTCAAACACCTTTCACGGCAGCGCATTCGAGTTCCTGCGCAACAGCTATCTCGATGCGCGCTCTTATTTCAATGCTGTGGGGCAACCACAGCCCCCTTACCGGCGCAATCAGTTCGGTGGGTCGCTAGGAGGTCCGATCTGGAAGAACAAGACGTTCTTTTTCGGTGATTATTATGGCTGGCGTGAAGTGAAGGGTCAGACCTTCATAAATACCGTGCCTACGGCGCAAGATAGAACGGGGAATTTTAGTGACTTGCCGGAGACGATTTACGATCCCTATTCAACAGCTATCGTAAACAGTAAAAGGGTCCGGACACCGTACTTGAACAATACGATTCCGGCCAGCCAGCTGAATTCCGTCGGGTTGAACGTCGCGAGCATCTACCCGCTGCCCAATTTGCCAGGGTTTCAGAATAACCGCGTCGATACCCTAAGCCGCAATCTGGACGACAACGGGGGCAATCTGCGGATCGATCACAAATTCAGCGAAAAGGATTCGTTGTTCGGCCGGTATAGCTTCGAACAATTCAATTTGTTCGATACGAAAGGCCAGGGCGGGTGCTGCATCCCGACACCTGCCAGTGCCGCCTCGCAGTTCGACCTTGGGCCGTTTATCGCGGGTGGCCAAAACACTGTGCTCGCGGCCTCCGGGTTCGCGTTCAACGAGACACATATTTTCTCGCCCACCGTCGTGAACCAATTTATCGCTGGGTATGCGAGAACGAATCCGTTAACGAGGCAATCGGACTACGGGCATGACGCGGCGACTTCGCTGGGTATTCAAGGCGTCAACATCAGCTCGTTCACCACCGGGATTCCGACGATGAACATCAGCGGAGTCCCCGGGTTTTCGAACTACACGTCCTTGAATGGCGGCCCGTCGTTCCTCCCTGCGAATCCCCGGCAGACGTCATACCAATTGCAGGATGATATCTCGTTCGTACGAAGCAGCCACAATTTGAAGGTTGGATACCGGATCATCAAAGACCTGGTCTCGCCTTTTACGAATACCAACACGCGCAGCGCTCTCAATTTCGGGCTGAACTTTACCGATAATCCAGTGGATGCGAGCGGCGGGAACGGACTCGCGGACCTGCTCCTTGGATTCCTGGCTAACGGAACCAGCGCTGGCGGCTCACGCGGTTTTTTGCAGACGCCATATTATCTAACCACTTGGGAGCATGCCGCATTTGTGCAAGATGACTGGAAGGTCACGCGCAGACTAACGCTCAACCTGGGCCTGAGGTGGGACCTGTTCATGCCATATACCGAAGAGCGAAACCGCCTGACAAATTTCGACCTCTCGAACCTGACGCTGGTGTACGCGGGAGTGAATGGAACCTCGCGGGCGGTAGGCGTTCAGACCCGTTGGAACGATTTCAGCCCGCACTTCGGTTTCGCGTGGGACGTATCGGGAGATGGTAAGACCGTGCTGCGCGGTGGATTTTCTTCCTCCTACTTTCCGGAGCAGCCCTCGGGCTCGAATTTCTTAGGGCAGGCCGTGCCCTGGACCATTTCACAGAACACCCCAACAACTGAGTTGTATCCGTTGGGACCGGCTATGTCCAGTGTGCCCAAGATCAATAACCCGTTCGGTCCGCCGGTACCAGTGCAGCCGATGGATACGGCGCAGTTGATCGCCGCGAATCCTAGTATCCTGGGCGGGTCGTTTACGAATCAGACCCCCTATTACCAGAGTTGGAGCTTCAATGTAGAGCGGCAACTAGGGAGCAGCATGCTGGCGGAGCTTGCGTACGCGGGCAGCCATGGCGTCCACCTTCTGTATTGCTACAATCCGCAGGAGGTGGAACCCGGACCATCGAGTATTCCCTCGAACCTGCGCGTGACGATTCCTGCCATTGCGACGCTGCGAACCATCAACCAATGCGATCCAAGGAATACGTCGAACTATCATGGCATGCAGGCGAAACTGGTAAAGCGGCTCTCATTTGGCTTATCGTTTCTGGCCAGCTACACGTGGTCAAAGTCCCTTGATTACGGGGGCTCGGCGGCGAGCGGCGGGGGCGCGGTGGGAAATCCGCAGACGATCACTGATCTGCGGGCAGGCTACGGTGCGTCCGGCTTCGACATCCCGCAGCGCTTCGTCGGCAGTTGGACCTATGAACTGCCGTTCGGCCCGGGGAGACGTTTCCTGACACACGGGCTGTTGGGAAACCTGATAGGCGGTTGGGAGCTGGACGGTATTTCAACTCTTCAGAGTGGGCTGCCATTTACGGTGTACCTGGCGAACTGCACGAACAATGCGAGCACTTGCTGGCCGGACCGGCTTGCAAGTGGAAGCCTGTCGAACCCGAACTATTCGCATTGGTATGACCCGAGCGCATTTGAAGCCCCGTGTGCAGTCCCTGCTCAGAACGGCGTCTGCTCGCAATATGCTTACCGGTTCGGCGATTCGGGACGCGGGATCTTGCGCGCCCCCGGTACGTTTAACTTCGATTTAGCCGCGGCAAAGAACTTCGCGATTAAGGAGCGTTTCAAAGTGCAGTTCAGGTTGGACGCGTTCAACGCGTTGAACCATCCACAGCTCGGATTTCCGAATCAGAATGTGAATCCAACGAACCCCGCGAAGACCTCAACGGCGATAACAAGCACGATCGGCGATAACCGGGATATACAGGTAGCGGTCAAGGTGCTGTTTTAGAGATTACGGGCACTGCTAATCTCCCAGAGGATTCTCTTCGGATCCAGTCGCATTAAGGACCGGTTGCGGTTTCTTGCGCGCCTTCAGCACGTGCAGGCCGGCGGGAATGAGGGAAACCACAATGATCAGTAGTACAACTTTTTCGAAGTTCTGCCGGATTAGCGGAATATTGCCCAGCAGATAGCCGGATAGGATCATGATGGTCACCCAGCCGATCGCGCCGCACACGTTGAAGGCAAGAAAGCGCCGATAACGCATCTTCGCCACGCCGGCGACGAATGCAGCGAAGGTTCGGATAATCGGCACGAACTTTGCGTAGATAATCGTCTTCCCGCCGTGTCGTTCGTAAAAGGCGTGTGTGCGATCCACGTACTCGCGCCGGAAGATCCGGGAGTTTGGTTTTTGGAAAAGCGAATAGCCGAGCGTGCTCCCTAAAAAAAAGCCGGTCCCGTCACCCAGAATGGAAGCGGCCGCCAGCAGGGCGATCATCGCCCCGATAGGCAGTTTGCCTGCACCTGCCACAACCCCAACTGTGAACAGCAGCGAATCGCCGGGAAGAAAGAAACCGATCAGCATGCCGCTCTCGGCAAACACGATCAGAAACAGGAACGCATAGCCGATCCAACCGGTCAGAACAGTAGACAGCAGTTGGATTAATTGATTCGGATCCGTCAGGCTCCGAATGAAATGGATGAACTCGGCGATCACCCGGCCCGCTATCCCTGATAGGAACTCACGAGACGGTTAAGCGCTGCCTCGTTCATCTTAATCTTGCCGCGGCGTCTCAGCTCCGTAACGACACTGTCCCGAAAGAGCGGCCCTTGGGCAGACTGGCGCTGCTGTGTCAAGCCTTGCACGATGGATTCTTTGTTCTTGACGAACTGGCTCATGTCGGCTGGTGCCTTTTCGGAAATTTTGCAGACAAACTGCCCCGATTGGGCGGCGACGGGTCCTACGATATCGCCCACGTTCGACTTGAACGCAGCAGAGAGCATGGTCGCCGCTCCGATGCCTTCCGCGGCTCCATCAATCGTAAACGGCGCAGCCGTCTTGACGCTCAGTCCGTATGACTTGGCAATGGCCTCCAGGCTCTCGCCCTTACGCGCTCTCGCTGCTCCAGAACCGGCCGCTTGCTCCGCGAGCCGGTTTGCTTCCGCAGCCGTATACTTCTGCAAAACATCGTTTTGTACTTCGGCGAATTCGGCATTGTGCGAGGGCGTGACTCCGGTCACAACTGCGAATGCCGCCTTGGCCTGGGCATCCAAATTCACCACGTCCGTTACCGCGCCTTTCGGTGTGGCAAAAATCGCGTTGCCGACTTCCTGCTGTGTATTGATCTCGGGCAGGGAAGCACCGCTTGCAAAGTTGTCCACTTTGTAGAATTTGAGGTTGTACTTCTTTGCAATTGCTTCAGCTTGGGAGGGAGTCCGGTTCGCTTCGGCGCGCGCCGCATCTATTGCCTTTCTCAGGTCATCGGCCGCTACCTGCTTTTTAGCTTCGAGCAGAAGCTGGGGCTTCACGTCATCGAATGTCTGGGTGTGAGCTTCCTGCTTGTCTTCCACCTGAATGATGTGGAAACCGTATTCGGTTTCGATGATGCCGCTGAGTTGACCGGGCTTCAGGGAAAATGCGGTCTTCTCGAAATTCGGAACCGTCTGGCCACGGACAATCCAGCCCAGCTCGCCGCCCTTTTCCGCGGAACCGGGATCTTCTGAGTTTTTCTTCGCCAAGTCCGCGAAATCGGTGCCGTGCTGCAGCTGCTTCAGGATGTCTTCGGTCTTAGCCTTCAGCTTGGATACTTCATCCTTGGGCTTGCCTTGGGTCTTGATCAGGATATGGCGCACCTTCACCCGCTCAGGCGTGCGATAGCTGTCCATGTTGTCCTGATACTCCTGGTGCAGTTGGGAATCGGAGACTTGAGCGCTTTGGATGAAGTCGGAAATCGCGCCGGCGATCAGCTCGATGTTTCGTCGTTCCGGGATTCGGAACTGCCCGCGGTTCTTGTCGAAATACGCTTTCACAGCCGCCGGATCTTTGTTGACCTTCGAAGTAAAATCTTTACTCTCGAAACCGATGTACCGAAGCCCAATCTTCAGGTTTTTGCGCTGATACTCCGCTCTGGCATCCGCATCCGAGACGATCAGCGATTGCAGCTCGATGTTCTCTAGGCGCGCCGCCAGCATCGAGTCCCGGCGCTGTCTCTCGTAATCCGCAGCAGTCAACCCTTGCTGCGAGAGAACCATCTGGTACACCTTCATATCGAACTTGCCGCCCAGTTCAGGAGCGAACTCGGCTTCGATGGCGTTTCCTAGTTCCTGATCGGAGATCCTGAGACCCATCTCGCGTGCCTTATATGCCAATGCCTTCGATTCGACGAGCTGGTTGACAATGTTCGGGATGTACATGGCGATAATGCCCTTCGGCAGGTTCGCCTGGCCCTGGGTAATGCGCTGCACAGCGCGTTGGACATCCATCGTTGTGATTTTGTCGTCGCCAACCGCCGCTACCACGTTCTGGCCGGAAACACCCGGACCGCCCGGGCCGCCGGGGATCAAATAGACCAGCATTGATGCGGCTACCAGTACGAGCAGCGCGCCCAGCAGGATACGCACACTCTTTTCACGGCTGCGAAACAGATCAAACATAGATTGAGACGGAAACTCCTGCTGAGAACTTCTTTACGCGCCGGGCCGGGGAGACGGAACGGCCACGAATGTCTTGCTGCCAGTATAGCCGAGCCGGGGCCCGGATCTGACGCCTTACGCTATTTCCGCGAACGCCGCGTGTTTCCTAGTGGGCTCCAGATCCTCGAGGAAAATGAAATAGGAACTGCCTCCGCAGCGCACCTTGATGGTTCGATCGTTGAACCCAGGGCCTCCTACGTCGATCTGCGCGCCCTCCGGCAATTGCGTTATCAGGCCGAGCCGGCGGCTGCCATCTTCTGCGGCGATAATAGGAATAGCAGGAACGCTCTTACCGAGCGTGTATGTCTCTTCGAAAGGAAGAGAAGTAGAGGTTCCGAGTACCTCCGGTTGCATCACAAGCCTGTACCTCGGGCTAAATTCTTTGTACTTCTTAATGTACTGAACTTCTCAGTACTGTGGCACGCAATTTATTGCAAAATGGGGTTAATCCGGCCTTGTCAGTGACGTACGTCACTGTGGTAGCGCTTACAATCAGCAATTTGGACAGAAATTCGCCTGTTCCGAGTTCAGTCAATGAATATTACGCGAATGGTCAAAACGAAATTGCCCGTACGCTGCCCACGCTGCGGATCGCTCCATTTGTCCCGCTCCCATCGCAAGAACGTATTCGAGCGCCTGCTGGGCCGGGTTATGCTGCCTTGGCGCTGCCGGGAATGCTACGCTCGTTTCTTCCGACCACGCTGGGCAAACATTGAAGACGACGCGCCGAAGGCGCGAGCGGCGCATATGTAATTCAATCTAGGACCGCGTATCCGCGGCGCTATTTGCCACCGCTTTCCCATTGGAGATGCGAGAGCGCACCAGGCGCAAAACGATCTCTTCGACTTCGTCGAGAGAAAGGCCCGTTGTATCTACCAGTTCTGCGTCGGGAGCCTGGAGGAGCGGAGCCTCGCGGCGAGTGCGGTCTCGCTGATCGCGGGCACGCAACTCGCCTGCGACCTGAGTGGTGTTTGCTGTTTCGCCTTCGTGCTCGCGCTCGAGCGCACGTCGCTGCACCCGCTCCGCCGGATCCGCGTCCAGGAAGATCTTCACCTGGGCCTCCGGAAAGACCACTGAGCCGATATCGCGCCCCTCCATGACCACGCTGTTCTCCTGCGCGATAGCCCGCTGAACGGGAAGCAGGGCGCGCCGCACGCCCGGCACCGCAGAGATCTTGGACGCCGCGTCGGATACTTCGGGGAGGCGAATCGCTTCCGTTACGTCCTCGCCATTCAAGAGCACCCGCCCGTTTTCCGGGAGCAGTTCGATTCTCGCTTCCTGCGCGAGCTGCGTCAGGCGGTACATGTCGGTCAGCTCCGTGCCGAGACGGAGGGCCCAGAGCGCGACAGCCCGATACAAGGCGCCAGTGCTGATATGAGCGTAGCCGAGCCGTTCTGCTACTCGCCTGGCGACTGTGCTCTTGCCGGCGCCCGCCGGACCGTCGATAGCAATGACAACGCGCTTTTCAGTCATCGGTTCGCAAAGGAGAACGTTGCCGGACGAGGCGGCATACTTTCCCGAGTATGCCATGCGGCTGGAAGTGCACCTGGTCGCAGATGGAAATACCCGCAGGCCGGGCATGCCGCGGCCCTACGCGGCCGAATGCGATTGCGGGACTGCGACCAGAGCTTTTTTGTATAGTGCCAGCAAGCGACCCCACGCTTTCTCGGCCTGTGGCTCGTTGTAAACGCGCGAGTCCGGAGGGCACCAGCCATGCGCGGCGTCGGCGTACACTTCGATCTCCGCGGGCAGATTCGCTTTCGCGAAGGTCTCTTTCAGAACGTTCTTTTCGTTCGGCGACCGCGCATCATCATTGGATGCAATCGCAATCAGGAACTGCGCCTTGCTTTTCGCCGCTTCGAGATGTGGACTGTTCGGTTGATCCGTTACGAGTCCACCGCCGTGGAACGATGCGACTGCTCCGATGCGCCCCGGTACGGCAGCCGCCGTCCGGAATGCGATCGGACCACCCATGCAATAACCCTGTGTACCCATCTGGCGATCTTTTGCGACGGACGGTTGCCCGTCCAGCCACGCGATAAACGCTTTTGCATCGGTCATATGGGTCCGCTCATTGAGGGTTTGCGCGAGCGGCCGTACCTGCTCGATCGGGGTTGCGGCGCCGGCTTCCGCGGTCGGAGCTTTCTTGGTCCTGTAGAACGGGTTCACAACAAGCACCGCATAGCCCGATTCGGCGAGCCGTTTACCCATTTGTCGAAATGCCGGCCGTAATCCGAAAATGTCCGGCCAAATGAGAACGCCTGGAGCTGTCCCGCTTGCTGGGTGCACAAAGTAGCAGTCTGCCGTGCCGTCCGGCGTGGTCACGCTTACATCGGACTCGGCGACTGCCATTGCGTTGGCAACCTTCGGCAACATCATCGCCACACCTGCTCCTAACATGACGCCGAACTGCTTCCTCGTCACTTTGCCGAGCCGCTCATACTCTAGCCGGTCGATTTCGAAATGGTCCTGATCACACATGCGTTGGTTTCCTATGGAGGCGTTCTTTGCGCGGAAAACCGCGCACCATATCGGCTTATCTTATACCGGTCGAATTTCGGTAGCTACGGACTTTCGAGAGTAGTTGAACGAGAAGCCGAAGGGAAAATACGAAGTAGAAGAATCTTTGCCGGTTGGGAAGAGGCCATGTCCAACATCGCAAAGCCTCCGTGCGACGAAGCTGCCATTTTGGCTGCCTTACCGGGTCGTTCTCCGAGCGGTTGCGGTCCATGGGTTCTAGCCGCCACGATACTCGGATCCAGCATGGCCTTCATCGATGGGACAGTTGTGAATGTTGCTCTTCCGGCGCTTCAGTCGGCCCTCGGAGCAACCGTCTCCGACGTGCAATGGATCGTCGAAAGCTATGCACTTTTTCTGGCGGCTCTTCTCTTACTTGGCGGCTCCCTTGGTGATCTCTACGGGCGTCGAAAGATCTTCGCGGCCGGCGTGGCCTTATTCGGTAGCGCATCCGCCTGGTGCGGCCTTGCTGCAGATGTCTTTCAATTGATTGCCGCACGAGCTGTACAAGGCGTCGGCGGCGCGCTGCTGGTACCGGGAAGCCTTGCACTGATCAGCGCTTCGTTTCCTGCGAAGGAACGAGGACGCGCCATCGGAACCTGGTCGGGCTTTACAGCCATTACGGCTGCTGTCGGACCCGTTCTCGGCGGATGGCTGGTAGAGCACGCCTCCTGGCGCTGGGTCTTTTTCATAAATTTGCCCATTGCGGTGGTCGTTCTTGCGATCACTCTACTGCGCGTACCGGAGAGCCGCGATCCGGAGCGTAGCCGGAAGAATCTTGATTGGCTTGGCGCTCTGCTCGCGACCTTCGGTCTTGGCACTATCGTGTTCGCCCTGATTGAACCGTCCCGCGGCTTACTCGCGGGCATCGCCGGTATTGTGGCCTTGACATCTTTCTTCTTCGTGGAAAGACGCTCGCCGGCCCCGATGCTTTCCTTCGATTTATTCCGCTCGCGGAATTTCGCTGGCGCCAATCTGCTGACTCTATTTCTCTATACAGGTCTGGCTGGAGTGCTGTTTTTCTTTCCACTGAATCTGATCCAGATTCAGGGATACTCGGCCACGGAGGCCGGGGCCGCGCTTCTGCCGTTCATCTTGTTGATGTTCGTTCTTTCGCGCTGGTCCGGCGGATTGGTGGAGAAGTACGGCGCAAAACGACCGCTCGTAGCAGGTCCTGTAATTGCGGCTGGCGGCTTCGCTCTGTTCGCACTACCCAATATTGGCGGGACCTACTGGGCGACATTCTTCCCGGCCGTCGTCGTCCTCGGGTTGGGAATGGCTCTGAGCGTAGCGCCGCTCACCACGACTGTCATGAGCTCTGTTTCTCAAAATCATGCCGGGGCCGCTTCGGGAATCAACAATGCCATATCGCGGATCGCGGGCCTACTGGCAATCGCTGCTCTCGGCTTCGTCTTGATAACTGTCTTTAACCGAGATCTTAATCAGCACCTGAACAATCTCTCTACGCCACCCGCGGTCCGCCGGGAAATTGATTCGCAACGATCCAAGCTCGCGGCTATCCAAACCACAAATTCTGCCGCTCGCCGGGCGATTGACGAGTCATTCATCGCAGGATATCGATGTGTGTTATGGATTGCGGTCGGACTCTCTATCGCAAGCTCTTTCAGTGCCCTGCTCTTTCTCGGTCTAAAGGGGAAAAACGCACCTGAGGCGGGCACTAGAGAACGATCTGTGGTGGACTAATGCGCTGCCCTTGGTTGCTGCTCGCCAGGCCTCGGTCGCCGCATGAGGAACGGAAGCGGCGTCAGCAAGGCGACCACCGCGGACATCACCCAGAAGCTGTTTTCAAAGCTCAGCGCGCTGGCTTGCTGCTGAACCGTCTGGTAGGCCAGCGCGAGCGCCTTTTGGGCGGCGGTGACCGCATCGTAGCCCTGCGCAAGGAAGAGGTGCTCCAGGCCACTTAGAAACTGTGAAAAGTTGCTGTTTGCATGACTTGTATGCAAAGCAAACATCCGCAAGTGCGTCTGGTTTTGGCGTGTCAGAAACGTGGAGAGCAGGGAAGTGCCGATGCTGCCGCCGATATTGCGCGCGAAATTCGAGAGCCCGGAAACTTGGTTGTTCTTCTCGCGCGGAACGCCGATGTAGTTTAGCGTGCTGATCGGAATGAAGATGAGCGGCATGAAGATGACCTGAATCATGCGCAGGATCACGATGGTATGGAAATCGATCTGCAGATAAATGATCGTCATCAGGTGCAGTGTTGCGGCCGTGCCTAAAAATCCGATCGAGACCAGCAGGCGCGGATCGACCTTTGTGGCCGTCAGGCGGCCAGCAACCGGCATCATCAGCATCAAAACCAATCCGCCCGGTGAAAGCGCCATGCCGGCGCGCTCAGCCGTGTACCCCAACGAGGTTTGCAGAAATTCCGGAATCAACACGGTTGATCCGAAGAGAACCATGCCGAGCGTAAAAGAAAAGAAGACAGCCGTGCCAAAATTTCGATTCTTCAGCAACCGGACATCGACAATCGGGTCTTCTTGATACCACTCCCATAGGAAAAATGCCACCAGAACCGGCACTCCAATGCAAAACATCGTCGTGATCGTCGAAGAACCAAACCAGTCGAGTTCCTGGCCCTTATCAAGGACGAATTGAAAGCACGACACTCCGATGACGATGAGCGCCAGGCCGATGTAATCAATCTTGATTCCGGACCGCTTCTCTTCTTGAAGCCAGGGCGGGTCTTCGACAAAGCGCTGGGTCAGAAACAGCGAAAGCAGCCCGATTGGCACATTGATGAAGAAAATCCAGTGCCAACTGATGTTGTCCGTGATCCAGCCGCCGAGAGTAGGGCCGATGGCAGGAGCAACCACCACCGCCATTCCGTACATGGCAAATGCCATGCCTCGCTTCTCCACCGGAAACGTGTCCGCTAGAATCGCTTGTTCAGAAGGCTGCAATCCACCTCCGCCGGCTCCTTGCAGAATTCTGGCAATGATCAGCATCGGCAGCGAGGGCGCGATCCCACAGAAAAACGAGCAAATGGTAAATAACGTCACGCACGACATGTAAAACCGTTTGCGGCCGATGACAGTGGACAACCAGCCCGAGACCGGCAGCACGATGGCGCTCGAAACCAGATAACTGGTCAGGATCCAGATGGCTTCTTCGTAGGTCGCGCCGAGCGAACCCGCGATATGCGGCAGCGATACGTTGGCAATCGAGGAATCCAGCACTTCCATGAAGGTGGCCAGCGTAACCGTCATGGCGACGATCCACGGATTATGCGACGGCTTCCAATCGTGATGGCTGACAGCCTGGCGTGCGGGCACCTGCCTTAGCCCCCAATCCGAATTTCGGGCTCGACAGACATTCCGGGGCGCAATCGGTCGAGGCCGTTTTGATTGGGCTGAAAGCGGATTCGCACTGGGATGCGCTGCACGACCTTGACGTAATTACCGGTGGCGTTTTCCGGAGGAAGCACACTGGCGACGGAGCCGGTCGATCCGCCAATGTCGAGGACATAAGCGTCGAAGTCCTGCTTCAGCGCATCGACGTGAATGATCGCGGACTGGCCCGGCCTGATATTGCGTAGTTGCGTTTCCTTGAAATTTCCGGTTACCCAAACGTCGCCAACCTGGGCGATGGTCAATAGTTGCTGCCCGGCGGAGACATGGGCCCCCACCTCGGCCGAGCGCTTCAAGACGATGCCGGCTACGGGAGCCGTGATTTTGGCATAGCTGAGCTTAAGCTGTGCTTGTTCGAGTTGCGCCTGCGCGGCTTGTGCATTGGCCTGTTCCGATTTCAATGTGGCGCGGCGAATGGCGATCTGCTGTGGCGCGTTGCGCTCAAATTGAGCCAGTTTGCTTTGTGCCTGGGCCAGTTGCGCGCGCCGCTGGTCCACAATCTGCGCATACGATTGCAGCGAGGCTTGGTTTGCCGCAACAGCCGCGGCTTGGGCCTTGCCAGTCGCCGCGACCTGATCGTACTCCTGCTGCGATACCTCTTCTTTCGAGATGAGGAGTTTGTAACGATCCAGATCGGCCTGCGCTCTGCCGTTATTGGCTTCCGATTCCGCTAATTTGGCGGCCGCCGCTTCGCGGTCTCGCTCCGCTGCAGCTAGCGCTGCCTTAGCATTTGCGACATCTGCTTCCCCGCTCGAAATATTCGTGCTGTTTTCAACCTGCGTGATCGGAACATTCGGTTCCTGCGCGATGACCATGCTCCGCGCTTGCGCCCGTTGCGCCAGCGCCTGGTCGATCGCTACCTGGTAGTCGCGCGGATCAAGATCGACTAACGGATCGCCGACGCGCACAGACTGGTTGTTGTCGACATAAACGTGCGTGATGGTGCCGTCGATTCGAGCGCTGATCGGATTGAGATGCGCTTCAATCTGGGCATCATCGGTGCTTTCAAACTTCCGCGCATGCAACCAGTAGAAGAGGCCCGAAAGCGCTGCCACGAGGAGAACCGCGAAAAAGATTGCGAATGCCCGTCCGCGTCCGCGCGTCACCGGCGATTTGTCGGCCCTGGCGCGTTTGGCCGCCATTGACGGAGGGCTCTTTTCTTCTTCGAGTTCTTCATCGTACGCTTTCATGGGCGGCTTCCTTTCAATAGGCCTGGTGTTTCGTTCTCGGCATCGCCGGTAGCTCGGGCCAACATCAGCCTGGACAGGTTTAAGGAAAACAGGCTGGAGACATAGTCGCTCTCGGCGTTCGCTACCTGCTCTTGCGCCTGCACTACCTCAACCGTAGTCGCGACGCCGGCATTAAAGCGGTCGCGCGCCTGCGACAACGTTTCGTTCGCGTAATTTCGGTTGCTTTCCGCCACTTGCACCTGACCGAGCGCCGTTTGAAGCTCAATAAGCGCAGTGCGGACATCCTGTTCAATCCGGCCGCGCTGGTCCTCCAGTTCTGCTTGGCGTTGATGCAGCGTCGCTTCGGCCTGTTGAATGTCACCCTTAATCCGGCCGCCCTGCCAGACCGGCACATTGACAGACCCGGTAACAGCGAAGACACCGTGTGTCGAGACAGGGTTAGCTCCCAAGACCCCATAGTTGCCGCCCAGAGTGACGGATGGGAAGCGCTCGGCATGCGCAGCCGAAACCTGCTGCTCCGCCGCGCGCACTTGGGCTTCCGCCGCCTGAACATCGGCGCGATGCTGCAGGGCCCGTTGAATACTTTCAGCGGCATCCGGCGGCGTGGTTGTTTCCAAACGAAGCGTGTCTGTCAAATTCAGTTCGCGATCGAGTGGCAGGCCCAAAATTCGCCCCAGTGAGATTTTTTGCTTCCGTAAATCCGCCTGGAGAGAACTCAGGCGCTGCTGTTCCGTCTGGAACTCAACCAGGCTGCGCGTCACATCGATACGCGCATTTGTTCCGGCCTGCTTTCGGACTACGGCTTGGTTGTAAATGGCCCGCGCGTTGTTGACCTGTGCCTGCTGTGATGCGACGCGTGCGGCAGTAGCGATGGTCTGGAGGTATGTTCCGCCGGTAGCCAGCGCCACCAGTTCGCGCGTGTCTTGCGCGGAAAGAACCATGGCCCGCTCGGTTTGCTTGGCCGCATGCCAGTTGTGGCGTTGCACGGCATCGTACACGGAAAGATTTAGGGTGCCTTGTAGCGATGCATAATTAAATGGCCCTACCACTGACGGGATAGAAAAGTTCAAGCCAGGCGGAGTTTTGAACTGAAAACCATAGGCCGCAAGGTTCACTTGCGAAACCGTATCGCTCGCATTTACCGAAATATTGGGCAGCAGCGTACTGAGCGCTTGGATCCGTTCAGCGCGCGCGGCCCGCGCCGAATCGTCGGCTGCTATGGGCCCGAGATTCCATCGGAGCGCCAGTTTCACGGCATCGGCAAGGCTCAACGCGATGGATCCCGCGGGTAAACCAGTTACCGGCACGCTACCGGACAGCGCTCCTCCCACT
Source organism: Bryobacteraceae bacterium (assembly GCA_036557345.1). Classification (GTDB taxonomy): domain Bacteria; phylum Acidobacteriota; class Terriglobia; order Bryobacterales; family Bryobacteraceae; genus Bog-105. The sequence goes on along the minus strand of DATBHS010000195.1, from coordinate 920 downwards.
CGGATCGAGCTGTTGATGGTGCTGGCACTTCCAACGGGACTGGCGCTTTGCTCCTCGGCGACAGATGCCGCCTGGCTTGTATTTCCAGAAAGCGGCAATGGAGCCGCCCGGCTGGAGTTCTGGGGGCTTGGGCTGGGCAACTGAGCCCAGGCGCTGCACGCCGCGAAGTACGTCAATAAGGCGTACCGGGCCGGCGGAAAGGCAAAAGCTTGAGCCATTTACATACATAGATGTAGCATATTTAATGCATTCATGTATATAATTTGAAGATAGTGATGGTAAACCCCGCTCTCAACAAGCATCAACAGAGAACGGAAGCAACTCGCCGCAAGCTAGTGAAAGCGGGCATGCGCGTGTTTGCCCGCGATGGTTTCGAAGCCGCGCGTATCGAAGATATCGCCGTCGAGGCGGGGCACACGCGCGGGGCCTTCTATGCCAACTTCAAAACAAAAGAAGATCTCTTCTTTGCGCTCCTGGAAGAGGAAGGCAATCGGCGGTTAACGGAGTTGCGCGACATCCTCGCCCGTTGTCCGTCGCAAGAGAGCCGGATTCGGGCTTTACGCGATTACTATTTGAAGCGTGCCGGCGACCGGCAGTGGGTGATGCTGATGCTCGAGTTTAAGCTGTACGCCTTGCGCCACGGTAAGATTCGCGCAAAACTGGCGGCAACCCACCGGCATATCCGCTCCTCGCTCAACTACACGTTTGTCGGCGATCTGATTCCTGCGATTAGAAATTCCGGCGCGGAGGGCAGAGAGGCCGTAAAGGGAATGCTCGAGGTGACCTTGAGCGGGCTGGTTCTCGAGCGCGCCTACGATCCGAAGCGCATCTCCGAGCAGCAGATGCAGCAGATCCTTGGGCGCGTGTTCGATGTATTTATGCAAGCGTAAAGCGCGTCCACCTCAAATCGCTTGCGCCCT